>NZ_JAXIVS010000001.1:635625-953438 GCF_034259325.1 Hyalangium ruber
TGGAGGGGGCGCCGAGGACCAGGTGCGGCTGGAGGGCCTTCCTCCGGGCTTCCTGTCCCTGTGCATCGAGGGCGTCCGGCTCACGGTGGCCGCCGCGCAGAACTTCACCGTCAACGATGTACACGTGCCCCGTGGCGTTCCTCGGCTGGTGCTCCCAGGAGAGGTGGTGGGGCTGCCCGAGCAGATGCGCCTCAAGGTCCTCCAGGCCCCTCACAGTGGCGAGCGCGGCGTGGGCACCATGGCCGTGCTCAAGAACCTGCTCACCGATGGCGCGGACCTGTCCTCCTCGCGCGCCGCCACCCTGACCTGTCTCACCGGACTGGACGTGGGCCGCACCTTCGTCCTGGCCGAGGCCCAGACGGACCTGGGCCGCGGGACGGGCGTGGACTTCCGCCTGCGCGACCGCGCCGTCTCGCGCTCCCACGCGCGCATCCTCCGCCAAGGCACCACGTTCACCGTCCTGGACCTGGGCAGCCCCAATGGGGTCTTCCGCAATGGCCAGCGGGTGAAGGGCTCCGCCGATCTCGCGGAGGGGGACGTCATCGAGTTGGGGAAGACGATCCTGCGCTTCCAGGCTCCCGTGGAAGTAGAGGAGCCCGCTCTGCTTCCCGAACCGGCCTTGGAGGCGCCCGCGGTGGAGCCCGAACCCACGCCTCGGGGAGAGTGGTGGTTCATCGGGCTCGGCGCGGCAACTGCCCTCGCGGGCGTGCTCGTCACCTACGCCCTGGTGGGCTGAAGCCTCAGGAGACCATCGGCGAGAGCCCCGCGCGCTCCACCAGCAGCGCCGCCAGCCGCCGATGGTGCTGGAAGAAGCTCGTGAAGTTGACGAAGCCGCCGTTGGTCCGGATGGCGTAGACCGTCACCGGGCCGGGCAGGACGTCCACCTTGTGGATCTCCTTGAAGGAGAAACGCCGGGTGCGAACCATGCCCCGATAGGTGATGCCCCGCGCATCCACCACGATGCGGGTGCGCGCGTAGTACGTCAGCGATACGCCAAAGAAGACGACGAAGAAGATCACCGCGAAGAAGGTCTTCGCCGGAACGTCATCGAAGCTCAGCAACAGGTACACCAGCACTGTCACCCAGAGGATACCGGCGGCTGCCATCAGCGCCGCCAGGACACGCCGAGGACGAAAAACCTGCCGAGTACCCGATGCGGAGTCGTGCCCGTCCATAAGGACACGCTAAGCACCCGGGGTGACATGCGCCACCGGATCGCCGGGAATTTCGCTGTGGCTTAACGCAGGCGCTCGGCGGTCTGGCGTGCCTCGGCCTGCAGGTCCGCTCGTACGTCCCGCGCGGTGGAGGTGGCATAGCGCTCGTAGCTGGTACGCGCCTCCGCGTTGCGGCCCAGCATCCGGTACGCCTCTCCCAACCCATAGAGTGGGGAGGCCATCTCCGGCGCCAGACGCAGGGAGTACTCGTAGTCCAGCGCGGCCTCGGCATAGCGCCGCAGGCCGATGTAGGCGCTGCCCCGGGCGGTGTAGGCCACCGAGAGCGTCGGCTCGAGCTGGATGGCCTGGGTGAGGCTCTGGAGCGCCCCCGCGTAGTCCCGGGCCTGGATGCGCTGCACGCCCTGCTCGTAGGCGCGGCGGGCCTGGGCGCGCGTCGTCTCCGCCACCGGGCCGAAGCCCGGCGCCACGCCCTGCGCCTGCGGAGAGCCACCCTGCTGCGCCAGCCGGGCCTGGGCCTTGGCCACGTTGTCCTGCGCGCTCTGGCGGATGGCGGCATCCGGGGTGAGCTGCGCCACACGGTTCCAGTGCTCGATGGCCCGCGCGTAGTAGCCCAGCACCGCCTCCGCGTTGCCCAGCTTGAACAGCGCCTCCACGTTGCCCGGATCCGCGTGCGTCGCGTCCAGGTAGGCAAACGTCGCCTCGCGGTAGCGGCGCTCCTTCATGAGGGCATCGCCATCCCGCCCGCGGGTGATGGAGAGGTTCGTGTTGGGCGTCACGCCCGGCGAGGCCTGGACGACCGCGGGAGCCACAGGAGCCACGGGTGCCACGGGTGCCACGGGAGCTTGGGGTGCCGGGGTGGGCGTCGCGGCGGGCGCCGGTGCCGTCGCGGCCGGCATTCCCACCTGCGCGCGCAGGGCCACTGCCTGCTCACGTGCCCTCTCCACCCACTTCTGCTCACTGGGGCGCTTCTCGCGCGCCACGTAGGTCTCGTACGCGGTGATGGCCTTGGCGCTCTCGCCGAGCTGGCGGTAGCTCTCGCCGAGCCCATAGAAGCCATCCGGATCATTTGGATCGAGCTGGGTGTAGCGCTCGTAGGCCCGCGCCGCGGTGGTGAAGTCCGACGCCTTGCGCGAGGCGTAGCCCAGGTTGAACCAGGCCAGCTTGAAGTCCGGGTCCGCCTCGGTGGCGGACTTGAACAGCGCGGTGGCCTCCGCCGACTGGCCCTTCTTGAAGAGGGTGCTGCCCAGCCCGTTGAGCGCCGGGGCCCAGTTCGGCGTCTCCTGGAGCGCCTTGCGGTAGGCGGCGGCGGCCTGGTCCAGCTTGTTGGCCGCGAGCGCCTTCTCGCCCTGCTCGAACGCCGCCTTGGCAGGAGCCGATGGCGTCGCCGCGCCCATCAGCGCCGTCGCACAAGCGATGAGGATCCAACGAGCCACCATGACAGCCCCCTGTCAGCCGCGGAATGGGTTCTGGAGCAGCACCGTCTCGCCGCGATCCGCGCCCACGGAGATGCACGTCACCGGCACGCCGGAGATCTCCTCCACGCGACGCACGTAACGCTTGGCGTTCTCGGGCAGCTCATCGAAGGTGCGCACCCCCGCGAGCTTCTCGTCCCAGCCCGGCATCGTCTCGTAGATGGGCTTCACGCGTCCCAGGTCCTCGTAGTCTCCCGGCAGCTCGGTGATGCGCTGGCCGTCCAGCTCGTACGCGTTGCAGAGCTGCAGCGACTTGATGCCGGACAGCACATCCATCTTCGTCAGCGCCAGGCTGCCCAGGCCGTTGACGCGCACCGCGTAGCGCAGCACCACGCCGTCCAGCCAGCCGCAGCGCCGCGGGCGCCCCGTCGTCGCGCCGAACTCGTCTCCCACCTTGCGCAGCTGGTCGCCCAGCGCGTCGGTCAGCTCCGTGGGGAACGGGCCGCCGCCCACGCGCGTGGTGTAGGCCTTGCTGATGCCCATCACCTTGTCGATGGCCGTGGGGCCCAGCCCCGAGCCCACCGCCGCGTTGCCCGCCACGCAGTTGGAGCTGGTGACGTACGGGTAGGTGCCGTGGTCCACGTCCAGCAGCGTGCCCTGCGCGCCCTCGAAGAGGATTCGCGCGCCGCGCGCCACCTGCCCCGCCAGGAACAGCGAGGCGTCTCCCACATGGGGCCGCAGCCGCTCGCCCAGCGCGGAGAAGTCCGAGGCCAGCGTGGCGACGTCCAGCGTCGGCACCGCCTCGTTCGCCTGCCGGCACAGCTCGCGCAGCTCCTCCAACGCCACCGGCAGCCGCTCCTCGATGCGCTTCTGCAGTCGCGCGGGCTGGAGGAGATCCCTCACGCGGATACCGCGGCGGGCCACCTTGTCCTCGTAGGCCGGGCCGATGCCGCGCCCCGTGGTGCCGATGGCGCTGCCCCCGCGAGCCTTCTCCCGGTAGGTGTCCAGCAGCTTGTGCCACGGGAAGATGACGTGCGCGTTGTCCGAGATGAGCAGGTGCGCGTCATCCTTCAGGAAGCCGCGCGTCTTGAGCGCGTCGATCTCCCCGACGAGCACCGCCGGATCCACCACCACCCCGTTGCCAATCACGCAGGTCTTGCCCGGGTGCAGGATGCCCGAGGGGATCAGGTGCAACACCGTCTTCTGCCCGCCCACCACCAGGGTATGGCCCGCGTTGTTGCCACCCTGGAAACGCACCACCACCTGGGCGTGCTCCGTGAGCAGGTCGACGACCTTGCCCTTGCCCTCATCTCCCCACTGCGCTCCAACGACGACGACGTTCGGCATGCTGCCGCCTTAGCACGCACTGGGGGAGGGGTGACAGTGTTCCGAGAAGCCACAATGGAGGGCCTGACAGGTTGCCCTCTCCCGCCCTGGCCACTCCCTCCGGAGATCGCCGCGCGCCAGGGCCCGCACGGCCTCTTCCAGCCGCCCCGCGGCCTCTTCCAGCCCTCCGGGAATGGTGAGCAGTTCCGGCTCCGGCGAGGGCTCTCCGAGGAAGAGCACGCCTACCCGTACAGTCACTTCGTCGCGCACCAGACGCCTGGCCGCGAGCCCTTGCGCCACCAGCTCGTGCGCGTACGCCGCCGCACCCAGCGGGTGGCGCTTCCCCGGCCGGTATGCCAGCACCCAGGCCTCCCCCTGCGGGGTCTCCCAGAGCAGATCGATTTCGCCTTCCACCGCCACCCGGCTCGGTGCGCCCTTCGGCGAGAGTTCCAGCACGAAGGGCAGCGCTCGGTGGAGGCTCGCGGACGGGCTCGTGGCCAGCCCTCGAGCGAACGCGGTGGCGAGGAAGCGCTCTCCCATCTTCAGCACCTCCTCCATCCCCTCGTCGTCCGGGAGCCGGCCCGTGCGCCGCAGCAGCGTCTCCAAGTGCGCGCGACGCTCCGAGGCCGGTGCCTCCGCCAGGCGTGGATCCACGTCCTTCAAAAGCAGCGGGACGAGTTGCTCCGGCCCTCGCATCTCCAGCCAGGCCTCGGGCTCGACCCAGGGTGGAATGCTCCGCGCGGGCAGCTCCCAGGGCCGCTGGCCGCGCATCCCCATTTGATGCACGTAGCGATAGCGCCTCGGGCACGCCATGAAGTCCTGGAGCGCCGCAGCCGGGGCGAGGGCAAGCTGTGGATCCGGCAGCGTGCCCTTCTCCCGGACACGTTGCACGGCGGCCTCGACACGGCCTTCCGCCTCCTGAAGGGCCTCCTCACTCGGCGGCAGCGGATCGGCGGGCGGCGGCAGCCTGGCCACGTCCAGATCATCCACCCGCGCGCGCAGCCCCGAGTCCACGTCCAGGCGCCCGTCCAGCATGTGCCACCAGGAGTCGGAGGCTCCACGCTCCGCCGAGCCGGAGAGGATGAGCATGTCCCGCGCTCGCGTGAGCGCCACGTAGAGCAGGCGCCGGTACTCGGCCAGTTCGCGGGCCTTGAGCTCCTCCTTCACCCGCTCGAAGCGGGCGGAGCTGAAGTCCGCCAGGGTGTCCGGCAGCCACGGCCGCAGGGCCAGTCCGTGGGTCCGCTCGAAGTAGGCGCGAGCGCCGGTGTTGCGGCGCTTGCCTCCCAACGCGGGCACCACCACCACCGGCCACTCGAGCCCCTTGGCCCGGTGAATGGTGAGCAGTTGCACCGCGCGCGGATCCCCCGCATCCAGCAGATCCGCCTGAGCCTCCGTCGGGTCCGAGTCGGCCAGCATCCGCAGCTCGCGGGCGAACGCCACACAGCCCCCCGTGCCCCGCTCGTCTCGCCGGCCCGCCAGGGCGAGCAGCTTGTCGATGTTCGCGCTCACCTGCTCCGCGTACGGCGTGCCCGCCATCGCCTCGCGGTAGCCCGTCACGTCCAGGGCCACCTGCAGCAGGGCACGCACGCCGAGACGATCCCGCTCCCGCCGCAGCGATGGCAACGCCGCCAGGAAGCGCTCCAGCCGGAGCCGCTCGCGCACGGGAATCTCGAACTTGGACAGGTCTCGCTTCTGTACCTCCGCCAGCGACAGCCCGTTCTCGCCCGTCAGCCGGAAGAGCGAGGCGTCCGACAGGCCCACCAGCGGTGAGCGCAGCACGGCCGCCAGGGCGAGCGCATCGTCCGCGTCCGACAGCAGCGCCAGCAGCGAGGCCAGGTCCAGCACCTCCTGGGCGCCGTAGAAGCCGCGTCCGCGCAGCACGCGGTGGGGAACGCCGTGGCGAATGAGCGCCTGGCGGTACACCTCCAGGTGCGTGAAGGTCCGCAGCAGCAGGGCCACGTCTCCACCCCGAGCAGGGCGCAGGCTCTGCCCGTCCTCGTTCGTCACGCACGGAAGCGCGCCCGGGGCCAACATCACCCGCAGGCGCCGGGCCACTGCCTCGGCGTCGTTATCCCGAGCCTCCGCCGTGGACGCCGCTTCACCGATGAGCAGCCGCTCCACGGCGGGCCCTTCCGCCAGCCCGGTGCGCACCGGCGAGAGGTCGTCCTCCGCCGGGACGTACTCCACCTCGTAGGGCCGAGGCGGCTCGCTGGCCACCAGCACTCCCGCGAAGGCCCGGTTGAAGAAGTCCAGCAGTGCCGGCACCGAGCGGCGGTTGTGGCGCAGGAAGTCCCGCGCGCCTCCCTCGGACTCGATCTTCCTCGCCAGCAGAGTGAAGACGGAGACATCCGCGCCGCGGAACTCGTAGATGGACTGCTTGCGGTCACCCACCGCGCACAGGAACGCGGGCTCCAGCGGAAGCACGCTCTGGAGTTCCTCGCCCGAGGGGATATGCCGAGGCCCACCCTCGCGCCGCTCCGCCAGCAGCAGCACCAGCTCCAATTGCAGCCGGTTGGTGTCCTGGAACTCATCCACCAGCAGCGCGCCCATCCGCTGCTGCACCTGGAGGCGAAAGGGCGGGTGGTCTCGCAGCAGATCGCGCGCCTTCACCAGCAGGGCGGTGAAGTCGAAGACGTTGCGCCGGGAGAACTCGACCTCGTGGCGCTCCTCCACTCGGCCCAACAGCTCCCGGAAGGTGGCCTCGAACGGCGCGGACCGCCACGCGGCCAGCGCGTCCTCCAGCCGCAGCACCGAGTCATCACTCTTGCCGAAGGTCAGCCAGTACAACGACCGGATGGGCCCCGCGGCGCCCTTGCTCAGTCGCGCGAAGTTGCGGTTGTCAGCCAGGAACGCCGCCTTGAGCGAGGACAGCCGGTCCGCCTCGGAGATGTTCTCCGGCGTCATCCCCTTCAGCGCGCGCTCGAAGGCGCCCACCAGGCGGCTCCACTCGCCCTTGGCATCCAGCCCGCGCGCCGCGTCGCAGTGTCCCAAGGCTTCACGGATGAGCGCCTCCAGCTCCGCGCGGGCCTCCTCCGCGCTGGCGATGCTGGCGGAGGCCGCTCGCAGGCCCTCCTCTCGCAGCTTGCCGTAGACCTGCCGCAAGCAGGCCACGAGCCCATCGGAGAATCCCGAGCCGGAGAACGTCAGCTCCTGGCACAGCTCGCGCACCTGCGCGTCGCCCGCCTCCAGCGCGTCCAGCACCACGCGCTCGCACACGTCCTGCACCAGCCCGAGCGCCTCCAGCTCGTCGAGCACCTCGAAGGAGGGATCGATGCCCAGTCCGGGCGGTGCGCGCCGCAACAGTTGCCCACAGAGCGAGTGGAACGTTCCCACCGTCGCCGCGCCCAGGTCCTCGCGCAGCGCGCGCCACGTGTCCTGCGAGGGAAAGGGACGCCCCAGCCGATCCAGCGAGGCGCGCAGCTCCGGCTCCCGCGCCTCGCCCTGTGCCAGCGCGTCCAGGCGGGAGCGCGTGCGCGCGCGCATCTCCGCGGCCGCCTTGTCCGTGAACGTCAGCATGCACAGCCGCGCGGGCTTCACGGGAGGCCCCGCCTGCCGCGCTCCCGCGAGCAGGTGCAGCACCATCGTCACCAGGCTGTACGTCTTTCCCGCTCCGGCGCCCGCCATCAATGCGAGGTTGCGCTCCAGCGCCAGGGGCGACACCTCGCTCATGCCCCCTCCTCCACCACCCGCCGCTCCGTAATCCGGCACACCGCGCGGTAGCCGCACCCTCCGCAGTCCTTGGGCCGCATCGCGAACTTCCCCTCCCGCGTCGCGAGCACCAGGTCCTCCACCGCGTTGGCCAGGTTGAGGCCACCCTCCTCCTTCAGCTTCGCGCGCACCTCCGGCTCCGTGGAGAGCATCCCCTCCACTTCCTGCGGTGAAAGCACCTCGTCCAGATGCACCGCCGCGCCCGTGCGCAGTGAGAACCACGCCGCCTTGCGCGCCTTCTGGTGGCCGCTCGCCCGCGCCGCATAGAGGTAGAGCGGCAACTGGAAGTCCGAGGACAGCAGCCGCTTGCGCAGCGTGCGCTCCTCCAGCCGGCCCGACTTGTAGTCGATGACGCCCACGTCCTCGGCGCCCTTGTCCAGCCGGTCGATCTTCCCCTCGAAGTAGATGGCCTCCTTGCCCGCGTAGAGGAACACGTTCTGCCACGTGTCCTCGTCCGCCCCCGGACCGAACTTCAGCTCGAAGCCCTGCGGCTCGTACTTCTCGAAGGGCAGGCCCCGCCGCTCGTCCGCCAGGATGCGCCGGACCATCGACTTCGCCCGCTCCTTGGCCAACTGCCACAGCGCCGGGTGCCCCACGTGGTGGCGCTCCTCGAAGTAGCGCACCGCATCGGCCAGCGCTTCGTTCAGCACCTCCTCCGGGATCTCCTCCAGGCCCTTGCCCAGCAACCCCTTCTTCTGCAGCCGCTGGAAGACCTCCTCCACCACGCGGTGCCAGAACGTGCCGCGCCCGCGCGCGTCGAACTCCTCGCCCGGCTCCTCCGGCTCGGCCACCTTCAGCCCGTACGTCAGGAAGCCCTGGAAGCCACAGTTGCCGAAGCGTGCCAGCGCCGAGGCCGACAGCGGACGGGTGATGTCGAAGCGGAAGGTCTCCCGCAGCGCCTCATCCAGCCCCTCCACCGCGCCCGAGTGCGGGCCCACCCGGGTGCTGGGATTGCTGAAGAAGTGCAGGCGCTCGACTTCCACGTGCGCCAGCTCTCGCGCGGCGGCGTACCAGACCTCGTCCTCGAAGCGCCGCTTGAGGATCGACGCCGCCACATCCGGCTCGGTGACCCGCAGCCGAGGCTGAGCCATCGTCTCCAGCGCCACGCGCTGGCGCAGCTCCGGCTCCGTGAGCACCTCGTCCAGCGGCGGCACCGCCATCAGCGAGCGCGCCTCGTACTTCAAGCCCGTGAGCCGCCGCACCTCCTCCAGGAAGGCCGAGGGCACCTGCTCCTGCCCTCCCGCCCCCGCCGCCCCGAAGGACAGGCTCACCCGCTCCTCGGCCGCCACCAGCGCGCTGGCGAAGAGCAGCCGATCCTCGGTGAGGCGCCAGGGCGCCCGGTCGTCGAACTCGCCGCCCGTCAGCCGGAAGACGTCGCGCCGCAGGTGCTTGTTGAGCTCGTTGCGATCGGCATCCCCGAGCAGCGGGTGCGGCTCCTCGCGGCCCGGGAAGCGCCCTTCCGTCATCCCCGCCAGGAAGAGGTAGCCGAAGGTCCGTCCCGGCAGCTCGCGGATGTCCAGCACCTCCACGGCGCCCGAAGCCGGCCCCCGGGGCGGCAGGTGCGCATCCCGCACCGCGTCCGCCAGCCACCGCCCGAAGGTGCGCCGCGTCAGGCGCGGGCCTCCTCCCACCCGGCGCAGCGCCCGCTCCAGCTCGCCCACCCGGAGCTGAAGGGCCCGGCGCGCGGCATCGTCGCGAACCCGGGCCTCCAGCGCGTACTCGCCCAGCAGGCCCTCCTCGCGCGGCTGCAGCTCGCCCTCCGAGTCCATCAGCCCCAGCTGCCGCACCCCGTGCCACCAGGCACTGAGCATCTCCAGCGCGCTGGCCTCGGTGGGGATGCGGCGGCACTCCTCGATCAACTTCACGCAGCGTTCGCGCAGCAGGCGCGCGGAGTAAGCACGCGCGTCCTTGGAGGCCACCATGCGCCGAGCCAGGCTCTCGAGCCGCACATCGTAGGCCCCTCGCCCGCGCGAGGCGCCTAGCCGGTCATCCCGCAGCGCCGCCAGCGTGAAGAGCGTGGCCGGTGCCTGTGGCGCGCCTCGGGAGAGTGTCGAGGCGTAGCGGCTCGCCACCAACTCCGCCACGCGCTCGGCGGGAAAGCCGTCCTCGACGAGCAGCGGCAGGCCCAGCGCCAGCCGCACCGGCCCCACCAGTGCCAGCGGCTCACCCCAGGGCAGGCGCGCCGGTACGCCCAGCTCCTCCAGGGCCTCGGCCATCCACCGCGCCTCCGGCCCCGGCTCGCGCCAGGCCACGGCGATCCGGTCCGGCGCCACCCCGTCCGACACCAGCCGGCGCACGTCGCGGGCGATCTGCCGAGCCTCGTCCCGTGCCGTGGCCACGCTCCACATCCGCAGCGCATCGCCCTTCGGCGCCTGCGTCCCCCGCGCGACTCGCGGAGAGAAGAGGTGTCGCCCCAGCTCGGTCAACGGGCGCTTGTCGAAGGTGAGGTCCGCCTTGAAGAGGTCCACATGGCCCACGAGCTCGCCGCGGTTCTCGAAGGCACGGAAGAGAGCCGCCAGCGCCGCGTCCGCCGCCTGCGAGCCTCCCACCGGCGTCTCCACCCGCAGCGAGACGCGCCGCGCCTCGCATACCGTCGCCAGCCTCAGCAGCAGCTCCAGCCCGGACGGGCGCACGTCGTACACCCCGTGCAGCACCAGCGCCCCCACGTCCTCCCAGGCCTCGGGCCACGCGCCCCGCATCAGCGCCTCGCGCGAGCCTCGCAGCACGTCCTCTCGGTCCGCCAGGCCCAGCTCCGCCATGCGCCGCTCGTAGCCGTCATACAGACGCGCGAGCACCCGCGCGCGCGGCCGGCGCTCCACGGGGAGCACCTCGATGGCATCCTGCAGCTCGCGCGGCGTCAGCCGGCCCGCCTTCATGTCGAGCACCAGCTCCAGCGCCGCACGCGCGAAGGCCGGCTCGTTCACGAAGTCCCCGAAGGGCGTCTCCTCCAACCCCTGCGCCAGCGCGCCCATCAGGACGTGCGAGGTCGCGACCGGACACGGGCGCCGGTTCAGCTCGCCTGCTCCACCCAGCGCGTTCACGAATTCGTCCCACGTCAGACAACCCGTTCCCAGCACCAGGCCGCGCGTTTCCCGTGCGGCGCGCAGCACTTGCTGGCGCCGACTCGCGTCGGGGAAGACCTGGAGGGTGCGGTTGGGACGGGACATTCCGTGGGCGGAGTGTAGAACGTCCGAGGTGCGGCCGTTTATGCTTCCTTCCGTGCTGCCCTCACACTGTGTTCTGGCGCTCGCCTCCCTGCTCGCTGCATCCCCTGTGCCCTCGGAGGCGCGCCCCTCGGCCGAGGCCGCACCCCAGGTCCATGAGCTGCGCTTCAACTGGACCCGCGACGGGCTAATCACCGGCGCGGGGGCCGTGCTGTGGATCGGCAGCGAGGCCCTCTTCAAGGACGATCTCGCCCCTGCCACGTGCCGCTGGTGCGACCGGGCGCCCGATGGGACCGACCGACTCAACCGCCTGGACCGCTGGGGCCGGGGCCTCGCGGGCTCCACCCCCGAGGCGCGCAAGCGAGCGGACACCTGGAGCAACATCGTCGACTTCGGCCTGCTCCCGGCGGGCGTGCTGGGCGCTCAGTACGCCCTGGCGCACGGCAGCGGCGCGGACCGGCGCATCTTCTTCGAGGACGCGGGCATCATCATCGAGTCGGCGGTGCTGGCGGCGGTGCTCAACCAGACGGTGAAGTTCATCGCCGGCCGCGAGCGCCCCTTCGTCCACGTGCTGCCCGAGGACGAGAAGGGCCTCACCGCGCACCCCACCGACAACAACCTCTCCTTCTATAGCGGGCACACCACCCTCGCCTTCGCGCTGGTGGTGTCGGCGGGCACCGTGGCCGAGCTGCGTGGCTACAAGCACCGCGGGTGGATCTGGGCGGTGGGGCTGCCCGTGGCCACCTCCGTGGGCCTGCTGCGCATGGGCGCCGACAAGCACTACCTGACCGACGTGGCCACCGGCGCGGTGATGGGCACGGCGTTCGGCCTGGCCGTGCCGCTGCTCCTCCATGGCCGGCGCGAGGACCCACGCCCTCAGGAGACCACCCTCCGGGTATCCGCCGGCCCTCGGGGCGCGGTGCTCATGGGACGCTTCTGATGGGCCAGGACTCGCGGGCCTTCAAGAACAGTGCCGTCGAGGGCCTGCTGCGCGGCGTGGGCGTGGCGGCCGGCTCCCTGGAGATGGCGGAGGTCATCCAGCTGTGCGGCGGCACCCGGGACATGCCTGCCGAGGTGCCGGTGGACCGGTATGTCGCCCTGCTGGAGTGGCTCGCCCGGCGCTTCTTTCCCGAAAAGCCGCTGCCCGAGGGCCTCCAGGCCGTGGGCCGGCGCATGTTCCACGGCTACCGGGAGACACTGCTGGGGAAGATCCAGCTCACCGCGCTCAACGTGGTCGGCCCGGAGCGGCTGATGCGCAAGGCCGGCGAGTTCATCGGCCGCAACAGCAACTTCGGCGAGCGCACCTCCGAGCAGCTTGGCCCGCGCCACTACTGCGTGCGCTTCCGCGGCATCCCCATCGCCCCCGAGTTCTACCGGGGCCTGTGCCTCTCGGCCTTCGATGTCATGGCTGTCCACGGAGGCGCTATCGCCATCATCCGGCACGGCCCCGAGGACTTCGACCTCGACATCCGCTGGGAATGACGCTCCGCACCAAAGTCGCGAAAGCCAGGGGAATCCCCCAAAGGCTCTGGACGAAATTGCAGCGTGTCCGTAGAATTACAACTGCCACGCACCGCGGGGCTGCTCCCGTGGGCTGGTCCCTGTCCAACAGGGCACAGAACCCGGAGTAACGCCTTCGCCCTCCTTCGCTGTTGAAGGAACGGGCTTCACGGACGAAGCACTCGCCAAGTCCCCTGAAGCAGGACGAGATCCAGGGAAGTATCGACCATGTCGATTCAAGCGCGAAGCGCGGTTCGGCCAATACCCTCGATATTTCAAGCACTTGAGGCCGGCACGATCTCTGCCTCGGTCTCCCCGCAGTCCCGCATGCGCCGCATCCAGGAGCCGACATGACTGCCTCCAGCGCCGCCGTCGCACCTCGGCTCAGCCCAGGGTCTCCCTCCACCTTCGTGCAGGCGATGCCCCGCTTCGAGCCGCGGCCGCTCGATCCGGCGCGGCTGCGGCCCCGGCGCACGGCGTTCTCCTTCCCCAGCTCCATCTCCAAGCACTGGCTGGCGGGCAGCCCGGTGCAGAGCCACTTCTTCAACGCCATCAACCTGTTCGTCGTCTCCTTCGAGGACTTCATGGCGCGGGTGATGCGCGCGCGCCTGCCGAACCTGGAGGAGCCGGACTTCGCCCGGCAGATCCGCGGCTTCATGGGGCAGGAGTCCACCCACTCCTTCGTTCACGCCAAGTACCTGCAGAACCTCAAGGCCCAGGGCTACCAGATCGAGGGCTACCTCAACGCCTCCGAGCACATCTTCAGCCAGTGGTTCGAGCGCAGGCTGGGCTCGCGCATCAGCGTGGCCACCATCGCGGGCTTCGAGCACCTCACGGCGCTGCTGGGGGAGATCATCCTCTCGAGCCGCATGCTCGAGAGCGCCGAGCCGGTGATGAAGGAGATGTGGGAGTGGCACGCGGCCGAGGAGATCGAACACAAGGCGCTCGCCTTCGAGCTGCTGAAGGCCACCAGCGGCTCCTTCCTGCTGCGAATGCTGGGGGCGCTGCTGGGCGCGCTGGTGGTGGCGGGCTTCATCGGCGTGGGCATGGTCATGCTGCTTCGGCAGGATGGCGTGCTGTGGAGCAAGCGCACGTGGAGGGACCTCAAGACGCTGCTGTTCGGCCCCACGCGGATGGCGGTGCGCGCGGTGTCCATCTTCCTGGAGTACTTTCGGCCGGGCTTCCATCCCAACCAGCGCGACACCTATGCGCTGGCCGAAGAGGTCTTCCGCCAGCAGGCCACGAAGTAAGCCGCGCGTGAGCGGGATGCTGCTCGGTGCCCTCGCGCGCCTGTGGCCCCTGGCGCTCGTCGCGCTCGTGCTGGTGGGGGCCCGGAGCGCCTGGGCCCTGGAGCCGGGCAAGGCGCTGTCCCAGTTCCCCCACCACGCGTGGCAGACGGCGGACGGGCTGCCGCAGAACAGCATCCTGGCCCTGGCGCAGACGCCGGACGGCTACCTCTGGGGTGGCACCTGGGAGGGGCTGGTGCGCTTCGACGGGGCGCGCTTCACCGTGTTCGAGAAGGGCAACACGCCCGGGCTCCCTGGCCGCACCGTCACCCGCCTGGCGACCACTCGGGACGGGACGCTGTGGATCGGCTTCAAGGAGGGACTGGTCCGCATGCGGGAGGGCACCTTCCAGCTCATCGACCCGCCCGAGGGCATGGTCCTGGGCGATCCGACCGATCTCCAGGCTGCCCGCGATGGGAGCTTGTGGATCGCCACGGAGGAGCATGGGCTCGCGAGGCTCTCCGAGGGCCGCTTCCAGACGTGGCGGATGGCCGATGGGCTCGCCAGCGACCAGTTGCAGGTGCTCACCGAGGCCCCGGATGGAGCGATCTGGGTCGGAGGCGCGGGCGGCTTGCAGCGCTGGAGCGGCACCGCGTGGTCCTCTCCCCTCCCCTTCGAGGGCAAAGCCAACGTGACGGTGCGCGCGGTGGTGTTCGATCGTGAAGGCACGCTCTGGGCCGGCACCGAGGAGGGAGACGTCTACCGGCTCCAGAACGGGAGCTTGCGGCGGGTACCCGAGGCGAGCACTCCGGGCGCGCCCCACTCCATCTTCCTCGTGGATCGCGCGGGCAGCCTCTGGGTGGGCAGCCTGGGCCATGGGCTGCTCCGGCTGGCCAACGGAGAGCGCTCGGTGCTGCCGGCGGGGCACGCGCTGGCGGGCAGCCTGGTGGCCGAGCTGTTCGAGGACGCCGAGGGCAACCTCTGGGTGGGCACGGAGGCCCGGGGGCTGCACCAGCTCCAGGACGCGCCCTTCACCCCTTACGGGCCACCGGAGGGCCTGGCACACGAGATGGTGCTGTCCCTGCTGGAGGCGCGTGACGGCAGCCTCTGGTTCGGCACCGTGGGCGGGGGCGTGAGCCGCTGGCACGACGGGAAGATGACGACGTGGACGACGCGTGACGGGCTCATCCTGGACCGGGTCCGCTCCATCGCCGAGACGCCGGACGGCAGCATGTGGTTCGGGACGCGGGTGGGCCTCAGCCGCCTGCGGGGCGGAGCCTTCACCTCCTATGGAGCCGACCAGGGGCTGCGGGACATGCGGGCGTACCAGCTCGCCGTGGACGCGGGAGGCACGCTCTGGGTTGGCACCCCGACGGGCCTCTTCCGGTGGAGTGGAGAGCGCTTCGAGCCCTTCACGCCTCCCGAGGGGCTTCCTGGCACGGAGATCACCCTGCTGAGTCCGAGCGCCGTGGGAGGCCTCTGGATCGGCACGGGCACCGGAGGTCTGGTCCACCTGCTCCACGGGAGCGCTGTCCCGCTGGCACCCGAGCAGGGGCCGTTGCCGCACGCCCCCCGGGCCCTCCACGAGGCGGAGCAGGGCGTGCTCTGGATCGGCACCAATGATGGGCTCTACCGCTGGAAGGAGGGGCAGCTTCGACACTTCTCCACGGCCGAGGGGCTCTTCGACGATCGCATCTTCGCGATCCTCCCGGACGGACGCGGCCACCTGTGGATGAGCTGCAACAAGGGCGTGTTCCGCGTGGCCCTCGCGGAGCTGGAGGCGGTGGCCGAGGGCCAACGGGCGCGCGTCACCTCCCGGGCCTATGGCGAGGGGGACGGGATGCGCTCGGCGGAATGCAACGGCCTGGGCTCTCCCGCGGGGATGCGGGACCGGAACGGCAGGCTGTGGTTCCCCACCATCCAGGGTGCCGTGGCCTACACCCCAGGCCAGGAGGAGCAGCGCCAGGCGCCTCCTCCGGTGCGCATCGAAGGGCTCCTCGTGGACGGGCGCATGGTCCCCGATTCCCAGTGGGACAACCTCCCCGTGGGCGAGGGACAGATCGAGTTCCACTACACGTCCGCGGGCCTGCGCGCGCCCCAGCGGCTGAGCTTCCGCTACCAGCTCGAGAGCTTCGACAAGGGCTGGGTGCGGGCCGGGTCGCGGCGCGTGGCCTACTACTCCCAGCTCCCGCCGGGGCGTTACCGCTTCCGCGTGGAGGCGGCGTACCTGGATGGCGGAGGAGCGGCGCCGGGCGCGGAGATGACGCTCGAGCTGAGGCCGCGCCTGCACCAGACCCTGGGCTTCCGCGTGGCGTGCGCGCTGGCCCTGGCGCTGAGCGTGGCCGGCGGGGTGTTGCTCCGCATCCACCGGCTGCGCGTGCGCGAGCGCCGACTGCAGGAGCGCGTCGACCAGCGCACCGCCGAGCTGGCCACCGTCAACGCCGACCTGCAGGCCCGGCTCCAGGAGCTCCAGACCGCGCGCGAGCGGCTCGCCCACGCCGAGAAGATGGCGGCGATGGGGACGCTGGCGGCGGGCGTGGGGCACGAGCTCAACAATCCCCTGGCCTCCGTCGTCGCCAACCTGCACTTCGTGGCCGCGGAGGTGCGCGAGGTGGCCCGGCGCGACGGGGAGCGCGAGGGCTGGGGGGAGATCACCGAGGCGATCGACGAGGCCCTGCAGGGCACCGCGCGGATGACCCACATCATCCAGGAGCTGCGGACCCTCTCCCGCGCCGAGCCCCAGGGCCCCCAGCGGGTGGAGCTGCACCGGGTGCTGGACCGGGTGCTGAGCATCGCCAGCGGCGAGCTGCGCCGCCGGGCCCGGATCCACAAGGACTACGGCACCCCGCCCCCGGTGCTCGCGGACGAGAACCGCCTGGCCCAGGTCTTCCTCAACCTGCTGATCAACGCCGCCCAGGCCATTCCCGAGGGCCACGCCCAGGAGCACGAGATCCGCGTCACCACGAGCGCCGACGCGCAAGGCAACGCCGTGGTCGCGGTGAGTGACACCGGCCAGGGCATGGCCCCCGAGGTGGTGTCTCGCATCTTCGAGCCCTTCTTCACCACGCGCTCCGTGGGCGAGGGCACCGGGCTGGGACTGTCCGTCTGCCACTCCCATGTGCAGGCCATGGGAGGCCACATCCGGGTGCGCAGCGAGCCGGGCCAGGGCAGCACCTTCTCCGTGGTGCTGCCTCCCGCGCCCCCGGCTGCCTAGGGAGGCATGCTCCCTTCCTTCGTCGAGCCCGAGGCCGTCGGCTCGGGCAGGCGCGTGAGGTTCCACCGCTCTCCGGCCTTCCACGCCACCTGACCGGAGACGCCCCAGCCGCCTCGCACGGCCTCGCGCCCCTCGTACTCCAGCCAGAACACCGCCTCTTCCGCCACGGTGGCCTGATCCAGGCAGGCGATGCGCGTCACCGGGCGGCCACTCTCCCCTCCGAGCGACATCGCGAACGCCTTGTGCGAGTGCCCACAAAGCACCCAGCGCGGCCGCACCGTGTCCACCAGCCGGCGGGTGATGGGGTTGCCGATCCAGTACGAGGGCAACGGCCGTGGGCTCGACAGCCCCTCGTCCCGCGCGCGCTGGACGATGCCCCGCGGCCACTCGTGTACCAGCAGGATGTCCACGTCCCGCAGGCTGGAGACACCCTCCACCTCGGCCGTGCGGAAGTAGCCGGCCTGCTTCGCCGTGTCGAGTGAGGTGGGCCGCTTCAGCGGCTGATCGAAGAAGCGCGGCGCGTGGATGCCCGACAGGTAGGCGATGCGCAGCCCCTTCAGAGTGCTCAGCCCCGCGCGCCCCAGGTAATGCACGTCGGGCGCGAGCTCCAGCCCCTGAGGCGAGTCATGCAGCGCCTCGAAGTCCTCGTTGTTGCCGCCGATGAAATACAGCGGCCGCTTCATCCGCCGCTTCCCGTCCGCGTACTCGGCGAACTCGGCCGGCATGCCCCGCTTGGCCGTCTTGCGCCGGTGGTCATCCGGCTGCCGGAACGCCTCTACGTCCCCCACCGCCAGCACCAGGTCCACGGGACGACCGCGCGCCGCCTCAAGCGCATCCATCCACGCCTCCACCCGGTGGAAGCGCCCATGGATGTCTCCCACTCCTGCAACAAGTAGGGATTCGGGAGGCATGGTCGTCCCCTCACGGTGCCGCGCCCCAACGCCCGTGTCGAGGGAGATTTCCCCACTCCGTACAGAAACAGTGAAATGCAAAAAAGACGCTGGGGGCGCCCTACCCAGGACGCCCCCAAAAACACCCTGTTTCCAGGTTTTTCCTAACAACCCAGAGGGTAGGTCACCTCGATATAAGCCCCGGGCGGGGGCGCCGCGCCCACGTCGAAGAGGATGGAGTTGGTGCTGGCGTCATAGGTCCAGCCCTGCGTCACCTGCACCCCATCCACGGTGACGACGATCTGCGTGGTGTCCGCGGGCACCTCGGACAGCGGGAAGCTGCGCTTGGGGCCGAAGGTGGTGGAGGAGAGCTTCTCGAGCGACTCGGCCCAGTTCGGGGTGCAGATGCTCTCCACGACGCCGCCGGTGGCGCGGGCCAGTTCGATGTAGCGGGTGCCCGCGCTGCTCGCGGTGGAGCAGGTGGCCAGGTCCTCCGGTCCGGCGATGGCGGAGATGCTCAGCTTGGACGGGTCATTGTCCTTCAGCGCCCGGAAGTAGGTCTCATAGAAGGACACGTCCTGGGTGGAGAAGTCCTCCTCGTCGGTGACGAAGATGATGGCCAGGCGCGCATCGGAGCGCAGGAAATCGCCGTTGCCGTCGTCCACCTGCGGAGTGCGCGGGTCATCCACCCCGTGCAGCAGCGGCGCGGAGAGAGCGCGGTAGGCGGCCTCCAGGCCCTGCTCGTTCCAGTGGCACACGCCCACCTGGGTGTTGTTGGCGAAGACCCCGGCGGCGTTGGGCGTCTGGCGCGTAATCACGCGCGGGCTGGAGTTGTCGACGGGGAAGAGCCGGCCGTTCTCGCCGCCCTCGGCGCCACCGGGGCAGTTGGACCAGCCGCCCGGAGACGAATCGAGGCCCGTGGTGGTGACACCGATGCGGTAGTCCACGCCGGCGATCTGCGCCGCGCTCATGAAGGCCGCGAAGTTGGCGCCCAGGCTCTGCTGCTCCTCCATCATCGAGCCCGAGTTGTCCACGACGAAGAGCACGTCGACCTTGGCCTCGGGCTCCTGCATGAAGTCGTCGGTCTGCTCGGCCAGGGTGGCGCCCCGGCCCACCATGCTGGCGGTGTACATGGAGCCGTCCTCGAGCAGGAAGCGCAGCGCCGCCGCGTCCTCTCCGTCATCCGCGGGCACGTAGGTGGAGCGCAGCCGGAGCTGCTGACCCGAGGCGATCGTCACCGGGAACGCGGGCGCGTTGCTCAGCACGAACTCCTCGGTCTGCTGCTCCACGGCCAGGTTCGACACCGTGACGGGGGTGGAGCAGTGGTTGTAGGCGACGAGCTCGCGGGTGCGCGGCTCGCACGTCAGCTTGGTGAGGCCGAACTCGAGGTGGGTGGGCTGCACGGAGAAGCAGCTCTGCACGCCCGCGCCCTGCAGGGCCACCGTGGGGTGGCCGGCGCTCGGGTGGTTCACCCAGCCCTCGGCCAGCCCACCGAAGGAGCCGTCCGACAAAGGCTTGAACCGCACGAGCAGGTTGGCCCGCCCGCCCGGTGCGAGCACGCGGTTCTCCACTGGCGCGGCGGTGAAGGCCGCGTCGGAGCCAGCGGCGAGCTGCAGGCCCGCCAGGTAGCACTCGTGGGTGCCGGTGTTGCGCAGCGACACCGCGAGCGCCACCTCGGCGCCCACCGGCACGCTTCCGAAGTCGACGTTCTGCGGGCTGAGCGCGTACTGGCACGGCTGGAAGACGCGGCCCTTGCCCGCCAGCGTCACGGCCTCCGTCGCGGTGGAGCCCCCCTGACGCACCGTCACCGCCAGCCGCGCGGCGCCCTGCCCCGCCCCCGGGCGCGGGGTGAAGGTGACACCCACGGAGGTGGCCTGGTTGGGACCAATAGGCGTGCTGGCCGGCGCCTGCGCCAGCGTGAAGAAGCCGCCGCGCTGGGTGTCGATCTGCAGGTTGCTCACCATCACCTGCTCACGGCAGCGGTTGAAGATCTCCACCTTGCGGGTGGCCGACATGCCCTCGGCCACCTCACCGAAGTCGATGGCCCGAGGCTGCACCGAGATGCAAGAGGAGCCGCCCTCGCCCACCAGGGCCACCTTGGGGCCGGGGGCCGTGGAGCCGACGGTCTGCACCTGGATCTGCACGCGCCCCTCGGGCACGCGCCCCAGCGCCGTGGGGGTGAAGGCCACGCGGACCTCCGCCGCATCACCGGGCCGCAGCACGTTGCCGGCGGGCGCCGGCGCGCTCACCACGCGGAAGACGCCGGTCGGATCCGAGAGGATCTGCGCGCCCGTATAATGGATGGGCTCGGTGCCCTGGTTGCGCACCATGACGCTCTGCTCGGCGGTGGCGGCCACGGCCACGCGGCCGAAGTCCACGCGCAGCGGGGAGATCTCCAGCTGAGAGGCGATGCCCGTGCCCACCAGCGGGACGACGGCCGGCTCGCAGTCCGGGCACACCTCCACATGTACCGCCGCGGAGGCCGCGCCCAGCCGCCCCGGCTTGAAGGCGACCGAGAGGGTGCGCTCCTCGCCCGCCCTCAACGTCAGCGCCTGCGCGGCCTCGCTGGAGGAGAACTGATCCGCGTCCGCGCCCGCCACCGCCAGGCGCAGGGGGCTGTCCACGCTGGTGGGGTTGCGCACCTTGAGCTCGCGCACCTCCACCGTGTCCAGCGACACGTTGCCGAAGTCGAGCCCCTGGCTCTTCACCTCGACCCACGCCTTGACGCCCAGGCCGGCGACGGCCACCTGGGCGCCGGTGTTCCCCTCGTCATCCGCGTCGGTCTGGATGAGCACCATGCCTTGGATGGTGCCCTCCACATCCGGAGTGAAGCGCACCTCCAGTTCGTGCTCGCCACCCGCGTTCAAGGTGAACGGCTCGAAGGGCGGCACCTCCACGTTGGGCACGCTGGAGACGGCGCTCTCGACGCGCATGGACGCGCGCCCCTCGTTGGCCAGCCGCAGCTTCACCGTCTTCGTGGAGCCCACCGCCGCCGGACCGAACTCGAGCGCCTGAGGCCTGGCGGCGAAGGAAGCACGCGCGCCCTTGCCGTACGAGCTCGGTCGATCACACCCACCTACCGCCGCCGCCCAGCACGCCCACGCCGCCAGCCACACCCACCGCCATCCCCGCATAATCCGCCTCCCAAGACGCCGACGGGGAGGCTCTGTGCAACTCGGATGCCCACGCCAGGCAGCCTAGAAGTCAACGAGGCAAACGCGCTGGTCACCGAGGGAAAAAATCCGGACTCGCAGTGGAAGACGGGTACCTAGTCCTCCCCGACGATTGCCCACGGCGGCGCAGCGCTGAAGTTCTTTCCGGATTGCGAGAAAACGGACGGGAGAAAGCTCCCGCCGCTACGGGGTGGGGGGCGCCGAGGGTTTCGGCGAGGGCACGAGCAGTCGCCCGAGGATCCCCGTTCCCCAGAGCACGCCGCCCACGCACAGCAGCGCACCGAGGATGGCCAGCGGGGCCATGGGCTCGGCGAGGAAGAGCGCGCCCAGCACCCAGGAGAAGACGGGGGTGATCTGCGAGCCCACACCGCCCATGGCGGTGGTGACGTAGCCCATGGCGTAGGTGAACACCATCTGCGCCACCGCGGAGAAGAGCCCCACGCCCAGCAGCAGCAGCACCGTATCGGTGGACAGGGGCCGCCAGTCATTGATGGCGAAGGGCAGGCCGAACAGCAGGCCGAAGGAACAGAAGGAGAGGAAGACGGTGGCCGCGTCCGTCTCGTTGCGCAGCGCGCGCATGGCGACGACGGCCGCGCCGCTGAGCATGGCCGAGAGGACGCCCGCCCACGCGCCGATACCAAAGGAGGAGATGGTGGCCGTCATCTCCAGGGAGGTGGCCCAGATGACGAGCCCCGCGCCGAGGGTGGCCGCCACCAGCCCGCCCAGGAGGTGGCCGCTGACGCGCTCCTCCAGGAAGAAGAAGCCGAGGATGGCCCCGTAGATGGGCCAGCACGAGTTGAGGAGCACGGCGGGGCCCACGGCGAGCCGCTCGATGCAGACGAAGTACAGGTAGACCGAGGCCCCCCCGAAGATGCCGCGCAGGGCCCAGAGGCCGGGGCGACCGAGGCGAGGCCTGCGCCCCACGACTGGGTAGTAGACGGCCAGGAAGAGCAGGCCGACGACGAAGCGGCCGCACACGATCTGCCCCACGGACAGCTGGCCCGAGAGCATGCGGGCAAACAGCGCCATGAACGCGAACATCAGGCTGGAGGCCATGAGCAACGGCGTGCCCCGCCAGCGCTCGGGGATGACGAAACCCTTCATCGGTTCGCGCACCGTAATGCAGAACGCGTCCGCGCCCCAGCGCCGCGCCCAAGGTCGCCCGCCTGCTTCTGATGGCAGGGATTCGCCTTGAAAATCCGGGTGTTCAGGAACACTCCACCCACAAGTTTCACAAAGAAGTGTACCGGAACACCTTTTCAGTAATAGACCGCCTGCCCATGTCCGAGCCCGACGTCATCACCCTGCGGGGAGCCAAGGAACACAACCTCAAGAACGTCTCGCTGGAGATCCCGAAGAAGAAGCTCGTGGTCTTCACCGGCGTGTCCGGCTCGGGAAAGAGCTCGCTCGCCTTCGACACGCTCTATGCGGAGGGCCAACGCCGCTACGTGGAGAGCCTGTCGGCCTACGCCCGACAGTTCCTCGGACAAATGGAGAAGCCCAAGTACGACACGCTCCGCGGGCTCTCCCCCACCATCTCCATCGAGCAGAAGGCGGCGAGCAACAACCCGCGCTCCACGGTGGGCACGGTGACGGAGGTCCACGACTACCTGCGCGTGCTCTACGCCTCCATCGGCGTGCAGCACTGCCCCAACTGCGGGCGCAAGGTGGGCAAGCAGAGCGCGCAGCAGATCGTCGATGAGATCCTCAAGTCGGCCGCGGGCAGCAAGGTGCAGATCCTCGCGCCGATCGTCACCAACCGGAAGGGCGAGCACAAAGACCTGCTCACCGAGGCGCAGAAGCGCGGCTTCTCCCGGGCGCGCATCGACGGCAAGGTGAAGAGCCTCGAGGAGCGCATCGAGCTGGACAAGAAGTCCAAGCACGACATCGCGCTCATCATCGACCGACTGGTGCTCAAGGCGGACATCCGCACGCGCTTGACGGACTCGGTGGAGACGGCGCTGCGCGAGGGCAAGGGCACGCTCATCGTCACCGACGAGACGGCGGAGGTGTCCGCGGACCGGGTGATGAGCGAGCTGAACGCGTGCCACGCGTGCGGCCTGTCCTTCGGCGAGCTGACGCCGGCCGCGTTCTCGTTCAACAACCCGCTGGGCATGTGCAGCGACTGCAACGGCCTGGGCACCAAGGCGGAGATGGATCCGGAGCGCATCGTCCCGGATCCGTCGCGCACGGTGCGGGACGGGGCGATCGAGCCGTGGGCCAGCGGCATGAACAAGGGCGAGGGCTGGACGGCGGACTTCGTGGAGAGCCTGGCCGAGTCGTTCAAGATCGACCTGGACGTGCCCTACGGCAAGCTGACCGAGCGCGAGAAGCAGACGCTCATGTACGGCTCGAACGGTAAGACGTTCACCGTCAAGTGGGGCGAGGGCGGCCGCTACAAGATGGAGTGGGAGGGCCTGGTCCACAAGCTGATGCGCAGCTTCAAGACCACGACGTCCGAGTCGATGCGGACGTACTACCAGAAGTTCTTCAGCGACAAGCCCTGCCCCACGTGCAAGGGCGAGCGCCTGAAGCCCGAGAGCCGCGCGGTGAAGGTCCACGCGCGCTCACTGGTGGAGCTGAGCAAGCTGACCATCTCCGAGACGCTGCGCTTCCTGACGGACATGGGGCTGACGGAGAACGAGCGGAAGATCGCCACCGAGCTGCTCAAGGAGATCCGCAGCCGGCTCTCGTTCCTGGTGGACGTGGGGTTGGGCTACCTGACGCTGGACCGGACCGCCTCGACGCTGTCGGGCGGAGAGAGCCAGCGCATCCGGTTGGCCTCGCAGATGGGCAGCGAGCTGACGGGTGTCATCTACATCCTGGACGAGCCCTCCATCGGCCTGCACCAGCGCGACAACGGCAAGCTGCTCACCACGCTCAAGCGCCTGCGCGATTTGGGCAACTCCGTCATCGTCGTGGAGCACGACGAGGAGACGATGGAGGAGGCGGACTGGATCGTCGACTTCGGTCCCGGGGCGGGCGAGCTGGGCGGTCAGGTGGTGGCGCAGGGCACGCCGAGCCAGGTGATGGAGGACGAGAACAGCGTCACGGGCGCGTACCTCTCCGGGCGCAAGGAGATCGAAGTGCCCGACCGGCGGCACCCTCCACGCAAGGAGAAGATCGTCATCCGAGGGGCCAAGGAGAACAACCTCAAGGACATCGACGTGGAGATTCCGCTCGGGGTGCTGGTGGCGGTCACCGGCGTGTCGGGGGCGGGCAAGTCCACGCTGATCAACGAGATCCTCTACCCGGCGCTGGCGCGGCAGCTCTATGAGAGCCGCGAGGTGCCCGGGAAGCACAAGTCCATCACCGGCATCGAGCACCTGGACAAGGTGATCGACATCGACCAGCGGCCCATCGGGCGCACGCCGCGCAGCAACCCGGCGACGTATACGAAGGTGTTCGATTCGATCCGCGAGGTGTTCGCGATGACGCCGGAGGCACGGGCGTTCGGGTACACGGCGGGGCGCTTCTCGTTCAACATCAAGGGCGGGCGCTGCGAGTCGTGCGAGGGCGACGGCGTGAAGTTGGTGGAGATGCACTTCCTGGCGGACGTGTACGTGCCGTGCGAGGTGTGCCAGGGCAAGCGCTTCAACGAGGCGACGCTGCGGGTGCGCTACAAGGGCAAGAACATCGCCGAGGTGCTCGACATGAGCGTGCGCGAGGCGATCGCCCACTTCGGCGCGCACCGGGACATCATGCGCGTGCTCCAGACGCTGGAGGACGTGGGCCTGGGCTACATCCGGCTGGGGCAGAGCTCGCCGACGCTGTCGGGCGGCGAGGCCCAGCGCATCAAGCTGGCGCGCGAATTGGCGCGGGTGGCCACGGGGCGCACGCTCTACATCCTGGACGAGCCGACGACGGGCCTGCACTTCGAGGACATCCGCAAGCTGCTGCTGGTGACCAACCGGCTGGTGGAGGCGGGCAACTCGGTGCTGGTCATCGAGCACAACTTGGATGTCATCAAGAGCTCGGACTGGATCATCGACATGGGGCCCGAGGGTGGCTCCGGAGGTGGCCAAGTGCTGGCGACGGGAACGCCCGAGGAGGTGGCGAAGGTGGAGACGAGCCACACCGGGCGCTACCTGGCGCACGTGCTGAAGAAGGCGCGCCACCAGCGGGTGGGACAGCGGGTGGAGACGTCCGTGGTCTCCCCTCCCCCTCCTGCCAAGGGAGAGGGGCGCGCGGCCCTGAGGTCCTGAGAGCAGCCGGCCAGGGGAGCATGCGTTCCCCTGGCCATTCTCAAGTCGGAATAAATGCGCGAGAGCAATGTCCTGCCCCCACGGTCAGGAGTCGAGATGTCGTTCTCGCTGCTCCGCTGGAGCATCGCCCTCATCTTTTTCTGTCTGCTGGCTCCGCCGGCCTTCGCCGCGGAGCCGGAACGCAGGACTGCGTCCAAGCCCTCCAAGAAGCCCGCCGCGAAGAAGCGGCTGGTGCGCATCCCCGGGGGCAAGCGGCTGCGGCATGACGCGGCGGCGGCCTTCGGGCGGATGTACACGGAGGCGCGGGCGGAGGGCGTCCGGCTGTGGGTGATCAGCGGCCACCGCTCCTGGCGCCAACAGCGCTACCTGTACCGCCTCTATCGGAAGGGGCTAGGCCCCCGAGCGGCGCGGCCGGGGCGCTCCAATCACCAGCGCGGCACGGCGGTGGATGTCTCGGTGGGCGATGAGAGCACCCCCACCTATGAGTGGCTCGCCGCCAACGCGTGCCGTTTCGGCTTCAAGCGCACGGTGAGTTCGGAGCCGTGGCACTGGGAGTACCGGCCTCGCGCCACCCAGGCTCCGGCTCCCGGTGTGGATTGCCTCGGTCAGCCGCTGGAGCCCGCGGAGCCTCCCGCCGCGGTGGCCGGGCCCGATCCGAGCTAGGGCATCGCCGCCGGCTGGCTCAGGTCCTTGTCCTCGAGCACGCGGAGCCGGTCCTTGCCCGGGCTCTGCAGGACGGGGGTGATGAGGACCTCGTAGCGCGCGAGCGCCTCCACGGAGGAGAGGCCCTTCTCCTGGATGACGGTCAGGCACGCCTCCTTGAAGGTCTGCCGGGCGTTGCCGACTCCCCGCTGGACGGCGCGATCCATGAGGGCCGCCTTGCCCGCCTCGGACCGGAGCACGTCACCGTACTTTCCGGAGAAGGTGACCCACACCGCCTTGTCGCCGCTGCCCACCAGGGCCTTGAGCGTGAAGTCCTGCGGGGCGAGGTAATAGAGCTCGCGGGCCAGCCGGAGCTGGGCGACCTGGTAGGCGCGAGACTTCTTCCCCGCGTTGTAGAACAGGGCCGCCAGCCGCTTGTCCTCGACGATGGCGCACACGGCCTCCCTGCCCCGAAGCAGCTTGCCGCTGTCCGGCTGGACAACGCGTAGGGCCTGCTTGTCGACATCGAGCCCCAGGCTCCGGAAGCAGACGTCGAACTCCGAGGGGTTCGCGGCCTTCATGCTCCGCAGGAGCTGGGCGAGGCTTCCCTCTCCGGACTCCCCCGAGATGAGGGGGACGAAGCCGGCGCAGACGCAGCCCGGGTCACAGGTGTTGATCGTCTCGAAGCCCCCCAGGCCCTCGGCCACCTTCTTCATCACCTTGCGCTCGGTGGCATCGGTGATGCCCGCGCTGTCGAAGAGCTCGTCCACATCCGCGCGGCCACAGATGGGCAGGCCGGTCTTGATGACACCGCTCTCCTGGACCAGATACTTGTCATCCAGTTGCACCGGATCGTCGCGGAAGGTGACCTGGGAGCCGTCGGGCAACGTGACCTGGTAGGAGAAGATGAACCGGAAGGCGATGAGGGGCGGCTCTCCGAGGGGCTCGCTCTGGAACAACTGCAAGGCCAGCTCGGAGGGAATGGGCCCGGGATCCTTCGGGAGCTCGGCATACTTGAGGAGCCTCCCCTGCGCGTGGGCCTCGTACTCGCCGAGCCAGCGCCGCCAGGCCTCGACCTTGTCCTTGACCGTCTTGGGTGGGAGCACCAGGAGGGCCTCGACGCGCTGCCGCCACCAGAAGTGCTTGCGCGTCATGCGCAGCTTGCCGGTGTTGCTGACGGCATAGGCTCCCTGGTCCTTCCAGCGCTCGCGGATGAGGCACGCCTCGTCCTCATCGAGCGCCTCGCCCTTCACCTTCGGGACTTCCCCTCCGAGGAAGGCCTGCGCCACGGGGTTGAGGGGCCGAGGCCCCGACGCAGGAGTCAGCCTTGCCACGGTCGGGGCGAGCGCGCTGGCCCTCCCCCGCCAGCCGCCCGTGAACCGAGACAGGATTCGATTCAGCACTTCCATGAAAAGCCCCCAAGGTCCGAGGGCTGGTGATGCATCAGGCAGCGAACGAAGGCATTACCACTTTGGTGGCAAGGGGCTTGCCGCTCACTCGCGCCGCAGCAGCCGCGCCAACAACACCTGCTCCAGGTCTCGTCGTCCATCCAGGACGGCCAGCACGAAGACCCGCCGCTGTCCCACGCGATAGATGATGCGCCAGGGCCGTACAATGAGCTCCCGATAGAGCCGCAGCTCGAACCGGGAGAGCTCGGGCACGACCCGCCCTCGCTTGGGGGATTGCTCCAGGCGCTGCGCGGCCTGACTCAGCCGGTCCAGCGCGGCCTCCGCCGCGGCCGGATTGTCCTGCGCGATGAAGTCCAGCAGCTCTTCCAGGTCCGTGAGCGCGACCTGCGTCCACTCGACCTCGAAGGTCCGCTCGGGACTCACCCCTGCCGCTCCCGCTGGGCGAGCCGCTTCCGGGCCCGCGCGAAGGCCTCCGCCTGGGGCACGGTGCGGCCTGCCTGGACATCCTCCTCCCCCTGCGCGGTGAGCTGGAGGAGCAAGGTGGCGTCCCGGAGCGCCTCGTACGTCGCGACATCCAGGACCACCGCCTGCGCCTCACCGTGTTGGGTAATCACCACGGGCCGGCGCGACCGCTTCACCTCGCGCAGCAGCTCCGCGGCGCGCGTCTTCATGTAGGTCACCGGCTTGATGTCCTCGGTCAGCTTCATGTGCCGCGCCTCCAGTGCCAATGATGGCACCGACTCTGGCACCACGCTACCCGTGGACGGACGGATTTCGCCCCTTCCCCTGGCTGTGGGGTTGTCTCCGGGCTCACCCGTGCGGTAGTCACGAAGGGTTGGCTCCGTTGGACCCCCACCCTCCCGCCGAGACGCCTCCGAATGGCCGAGACTCCTTCCGCGACGAGCAATCGCTTCCCGCCGCAGATTCCCTTCATCATCGGCAACGAGGCGTGTGAGCGCTTCAGCTTCTACGGGATGCGGAACATCCTCACGGTGTTCCTCATCGACTACCTGCTGAAGAACGCCAACCCAGACCCGGGCGCCCGCGAGGCGATGGCCAAGTCGTACTTCCACCTCTTCATGTCCGGGGTCTACTTCTTCCCGCTCTTCGGCGGGTACTTCGCGGACCGCTTCTTCGGCAAGTACCGCATCATCCTCTGGCTGAGCCTGCTGTACTGCGTGGGCCAC
The DNA here is from genome assembly GCF_034259325.1 of Hyalangium ruber. NCBI lineage: Bacteria > Pseudomonadati > Myxococcota > Myxococcia > Myxococcales > Archangiaceae > Hyalangium > Hyalangium rubrum. The sequence goes on from NZ_JAXIVS010000001.1 coordinate 663,857, forward strand.
GCCTGTCTGGCTGTCTTCGAGCACAGCCCCGCCGGCTTCTACACGGGCCTGTTCCTCATCGCCCTGGGCTCGGGCGGCATCAAGCCGTGCGTCTCCGCCATGGTGGGCGACCAGTTCACCGCCGAGAACAAGCACCTGATGAAGAAGGTCTTCGCCATCTTCTACTGGTCCATCAACTTCGGCTCGTTCTTCGCCTCGCTGATCATCCCCTGGACCCTCAAGAACTACGGGCCCTCGGTCGCCTTCGGCATTCCCGGCGTGCTGATGTTCATCGCCACCATCATCTACTGGGCCGGCCGGCGCCACTACGTCGTCGTCCCGCCCAGCGGCCGCAACCCGAACTCCTTCGGCGCGGTCATGAGCACGGCGTTCCTCAACTTCAGCCAGCGACCGGACCGCAAGGACTGGCTCTCCGGCGCGCGCAAGAAGCACCCCGAGGAGTCCATCGAGGGCGTGCGCGCCGTCTTCCGCATCAACATGCTGCTGATGCCCACCATCCCCTTCTTCTGGATGCTCTTCGACCAGAAGGCCTCCACCTGGGTGGTACAGGCGCGCTCCATGGATCCGAAGGTCGGCGACTTCACCTTCCAGGCGAGCCAGATGCAGTTCGTGAACCCCGCGCTGGTGATGATCCTCATCCCCGTGCTCACCGGCGTGGTCTACCCCGCCTTCCAGCGGATGGGCTGGGAGCTCACCCCGCTGCGCCGCATGCCCATGGGGCTCATCATCGGCGCGTTCTCGTTCGTCATCGCCGGCTTCTACCAGGTGCTCATGGAGGGCGGCACGACGCTCAACATCACCTGGCAGATCCTCCCGTACATCGTGCTCACGCTGGCGGAGATCCTCGTGTCCACCACGGGCCTGGAGTTCGCGTACACGCAGGCCCCGCGCGAGATGAAGAGCGTGGTGCAGAGCCTGTGGCTGCTCAACACCACCCTGGCCAACGTGGCGGTGGCCATCGCCGCCGCGCTCAACATCTTCACCGGCTCGGCCCAGTTCTTCTTCTACGCGGGCATGGCGGTGGTGGCCGGCATCGGCATGGCCTTCATGGCCACCCGCTACAAGGTCCACGACTACTACCAGGAGGCCAAGCCCATCCCCGTGGGCGAGCACGCCGCTCCGGACCTGGCTACCAAGGGCAGCTGACCGAGCAGCGGCTCAGCCGAGCCGGCGCGGCCGGTCCATGCTCAGCAGCGTGTCCGAGCCCTTCAGCGGCAAGCGCACCTCGACCTTGGTGCCCTTGCCCACCTCGCTGGCGATGCGGATGTGCCCGCCGTGGCGCAGGACGATGCGCCGGCAGAGCGCCAGCCCCAGCCCCGTGCCCTCTCCCGCCGCTCGCGTGGAGAAGAAGGGCTGGAAGAGCCGCTCCATGTCCTCCGGCTTGATGCCCACGCCCGTGTCCGCCACGCACACCACCGCCGTCTCGCCGTCGCGCTCGGTGCTCACCCGCACCCGGCCGTTGGTGCCCACCGCGCGCAGCGCGTTGTCCAGCAGGTTCACCCACACCTGATTGAGCGAGCCCGGGTCTCCCATGATGGGCATGTCCAGCCGGTAGTCCCGCTCGATCGTCACCCCGGAAGGCACCTTCCACGCCAGCACGTTGAGCGTGGAGTCCAGCAGCGCGTCCAGGTTCACCGCCACCGGTCGGTCACTGGAGCGTACGAAGGACAGCAGGGACTCGGCGAGGTAGCGGATGCGCGTGCCGCACTCCTCGATGACCTCGAGCATGGCCTTGGCCGTCTCGGAATCCGGCCGCTCGCCCAGCACGCTGTCGCGCAGCGGCAGCATGGCGTTCATCAGCCCGTTGAGCGGGTTGCGCACCTCGTGCGCGAAGCCCGAGGTGAGCAGGCCCGTGGCCGCCAGCCGCTCGTTCTCCGCCGCGCGCACCGCCGCCTCGCGCAGCCGCAGCTGGGCCTCGATGCGCGCCAGCAGCTCTCGCGGCGAGAAGGGCTTGCCCAGGTAGTCGTTCGCCCCGGTCGTCAGGCCCTCCACCTTCTCCGAAACCTCCTGCCGCGCCGTCAGCAGGATGACCGGGATGTCCGCCGTCTCCGGCAGCTCGCGCAGCACGCCCAGCATCTGCAGGCCCGACATGACGGGCATCATCACGTCCGAGACGATGATGTCCGGCCGCTCCTTGACGGCGCGCTGGCGCCCCTCGTCCCCGTTGACGGCCTCCAGCACCCGGTACTCCGTGCGCAGCACGCTGGAGACGAAGCTACGAATCTCCGGATCGTCCTCCACCACCAGGATGCGGGGCGCGTTCGCGGGAGCCCCCTCCTCCGTCGCCGTCGGCGCGGGTGAGTTCACGTCCGAGGCGCTCATCCCCGGGCGGATCGCCGGCAGCCCCGAGTAGGAGCGACGCTCGCGGCGCACCGGCAGCTCCACCACGCGCCGATCCCTCAGGTCCTCGCGGATGTGGGCCGTGCCCTTGGGCAGCTGCACGTGGAAGGTGGAGCCCTTGCCCACCTCGCTCTTCACGCCGATGCGGCCCGCGTGCAGGTCCACCGTCTCCTTCACCAGCGCCAGCCCGATGCCCGAGCCGCCGAAGCGGCGCGTGCCGGCGGAGTCCGCCTGGGCGAAGCGATCGAAGATGACCGGAATGTCCGGCGGCGCGATGCCCGGGCCCGTGTCCACCACCTCCACGTGTACGGCGAGCTCGTCCTCGTACAGGCGCACCGTCACCGCGCCCTTCTCGGTGAACTTCAGCGCGTTGGAGATGAGGTTCTGGAAGACGATCTCGATGCGCTCGGCGTCGCCGTGGATGGCGCCCACGGCGCGGCCCTCCAGCGACAGGGCGATGCCCTTCTTCTCCGCCATCACCCGGAAGGGCGACAGCAGCGAGCTCAGCATGCTGTGCAGCTCCACCGGCTGGTAGCGCAGCCGCAGCTTGCCGGCCTCCATCTGCGCCAGGTCCAGCAGGTTGTTGATGAGCTTGAGCAGCCGCTGGGCGCTGCGGTCCATCGTCGTCAGGTGCTGGCGGATGGGCGCCGGCAGCGTGGACAGGTCCTTCTGCAGCAGCGACTCGAGCGACAGCAGGATGAGCGTGAGCGGCGTGCGCAGCTCGTGGCTCACGTTGTCGAAGAACTCGCTCTTGAGGCGAATGAGCTCCTTCTGCGTGGCGAGCGCCGTCTCCAGCTTGGCGTTGGTCTCGGTCAGCTCGCGGGTGCGCTCGGCGACGCGGTCCTCCAGCGCCACGTTGCTCTGGTAGATCTCGTCGTAGCGCCGCTCCAGGTCCCTCAGCGACTGGATGAGGCCCTCGTTCTGCGCGGCGAGGTACTCGTCCTTGCGCCGCACCTCCTGGCGCGCGTCGATCCACGCTCCGAAGGAGGCCGCGCCCAGCGCCACCGCGGGCACCAGCACCGGCAGCGGCCCCAGCCCCAAGAGCCCCATGCCCGTGCCCACCGCCACGCCTGCCAGGAGCCCCGCGCCCATGCGCCAGCCGCGCACCGGCTCATGCCAGGCCAGCTCGTAGCGGCAGCAGTCGGCGCCGCGCACCTGGCACTGCAGCTCCATGACCTGCGCGGGTGGCAGGTGCCAGATGGTGGGCACCGAGGCGAACTGCCCCATCCTCCCCTCGCACAAGTGCCGGTTGGGCTCCGGGTAGCGGCTGCGGTAGCTCAGCACCATGTGCTGACTCTCCATCGACTCGATGGTGAGCTGGGACACACGGTTGAGCGAGGAGGACATCTCCACGCTCTTCATGTAGACGGCGCGCGCGGTGCCGAAGGTGCGCACCGCGTGGAAGAGGAAGCCTGCCGCTTCCGGCGAGGCCCAGAGCCGGCCCGCCTTGCGGGTGAAGTCTGGATCGCCCGACTCGGCCACCAGCGCGTCCACCAGCCGCTGCAGGAAGTTGAAGGAGATGAAGTTGGTCAGCGCCGACAGGTACTCCAGCGACAGCCCCAGGTTGTGGCGCTTCCAGAGCTGGCGCAGGCGATCCTCGCCGTACTCGCGACGGAAATAGAGCAGCAGCACGGACACCGCGCGGACGCTCAGCTCAGGAGCATCGTCCGGCGTCCGTTCCAACTCGTGCTGAAGGCTCAGCGGTACTGCTTCCGTCAACGCTTCTGTCCTTCCGTGATCAGGAGCACAGAATACTTCAAGGCATCCGGATCGGACAGCAGCCCCAGGTACCGCTCACAGAAGGCCGAGTAGGCCTCTTTTCCACCGAAGGCGGGGACCATCAGCGGCTCGAGCGTCGCGAAGCGCTGGCGCCAGTCGTCGAGCAAGCGAGCATCCGCCGCGCCCGCCACGAGCCACGTGGGCGCCAAGTGTACTCGGATCTGCTCCAGGCCCGCCTTGCGGTAAAAATGGAACATCTTGCGTCCCACGTGGAGATCGAATCCGGCGGCCGCGACCACCGCCGCGAACTTGCGACCGTCCGCCTCGAGCTCCGCAGGGAAAGGCCAGTTGAGCTGACCCATACCGTCCACATCGGAGACGACAACCCGGCCACCCGGGCGAGTCACGCGGATGAGCTCCGCCAGCGCACCCTGCGGGTCGGGCAGATACTCGAGGACGAACTGACACCACACGTAGTCGAACGTGTCGGAGGGCAGATCCATCTTCCGGACATCGCCCTGCTTGAACGAGCACTGGGGCAGCGCGGCACAGTGGGCTCGCGCCTCGGCGAGCCGCTGTGGGTGCAGATCCACCCCCAGCACGCTCCCTTGGGGGCCGACCCGCTCTCCCATGACGGCGGAGATGATTCCGGGGCCACAGCCGGCATCCAGGGCCTTCATGCCCGGGGCCAGGCCCGTGGTGATCAGGTGACCGTGTACTGGCAGCGCCTTCGCCTGCTCCGCGAGCCGCCGAGCCTCCGCCTCCGACTCCATCAGGTAACCACTCAAGCTGCTTGCTCCTCGTTTCGGCCCATGTGTCGGGCAGCGCGATCTTGCAGGCGCTCGAAGACGGCGGCCATCAACATGTGCCAGGTGCGCGTGACACTGCGGTGTCCCGTCCACTGAGCCACACGGCAGTGCCAGCGGAAGCCCAGCGACACCAGGCTCTCCACCTCATCATCCTGCACCAGCGCCAGCGCCGAGCCCTTACCCTGCTCGCGGTAGTGGTCCACGCAGCGCACCGCGAGCGCCTCGCGGGCCTCAGGAGCGCGGGGGTGCAGCGGATCCGGCACGACGTAGGAGAAGGCCGACGTCATCTCCGGCCAGCTCAGGCCCGGCGAGGCCTCCTCGGCCAGCGCCATGGCGATGGGCGCGTCGTCCCCGTCCACCACGAAGAGGGAGCGCCCGCGCTTCAGCCCATGGGCGCCGTAGCGCGAGGCCAGCGTGGGCAGCTCCGCCTCGCGGGCCATCAGGTCATCTGCCAGCAGTTGCACCACGTCGCCGCGCGCGCGGATGTGGCCCTCCAGCCATTGCAGGTCCGCCGCCGTGGCCCGCCGCACCTGGGGCAGCTCCTTGCGCGCCCGCAGCGGCTGGGTGAAGGCCAGGCGCGTGTAGTTCAGCGTCCGCAGGTCGGTGAGCCCCTCGCGGTGCATGGAGCGGGCGATCCACCCGAAGACGCGGTCCGGCCACTTGTTCTGGATGCGCCAGTAGATGCGCAGGTACTGCAGATCCTCGAGCGCCTCCGCGTAGTCCACGCAGAGGGCGGACAGGTCGCGGGAGATGCTCTCGCCCCGGCGCACCGTGGGCAGCACCATCAGGTGCTGCATCATCCACGTGCGCGAGTGGGTGCGTACCCCGGACACGTGGCCGATGAGCTTGGGCCCGTCGTAGTAGACGAAGGTGCGCGCCAGCCCCTCGTTCACCGTGGCCAGCTTGTGGTGCGTGTCCTCCAGCACCTCCATGTGCGGCCCTTCCTCGAAGGGATAGTCGGGGTGGAACAGGTGTACCGCCTGCACCAGCCCCCAGATGTTGCGGAAGGGCTCGGAGCGCCCGTCGCGCACCTGGGGGCAGCTCGCCTGGACGAAGGCGTTGATGACCGCCTGTCGCGCCTCGGGCAGCACGTTGAGCAGGCGCATGCCGCAGCGGAAGGGGCGCGCCAGGTCGCCGGGCGTGTGGTCCAGCAGGGGCGCGTTGTCGCGCACCTCCGCGTGGCAGGGCGCCCGCGTGCCGTCGGGCAGCACCAGCGAGACGTCATCGATGATGAGCCCCACCGGCAGCACCTCGCGCGCGGCGTCGTAGGCGAACGCCAGCCCCACCGCGTGCAGGTCCATCACCGGGTGCTCGATGCGCTCGCCGGTCAGCGGCGACACGAACGAGATGGCGAAGGGCTGATCCTCCCCCGCTCGGAAGCGCATGCTGCTGCGTCGGTGGTACAGGGCCAGGTTGCGCGGCAGCGACAGCACGAAGGCATCCGGCTCGAGGCGCAGCACGCTGGCCCAGCCCCGGTAGCTCTTGCCGCTCAGGTCGAAGACGAGCTGCACCACGTCCCCGACCGCGACGGACCATTGCTGCGGCTTCGCGCACCGCAGCACCGGGCGGAAGCCCTCGCCGTTCTCGACAAGTGTGGCGGCGAGGTCCTCCCGGCGCCTCACGCCCTGCACCAACGCGCACTGGAGCGTGGGCTGGCGCCGCAGCGCGCGACGCAGCACGGCGACCACGCGCACCATGTCATCGATGGTGGCCAGCTCCACGTAGCCGATGCTGGCCCCCGCGCGCTCGATCTGGACGCCGACGCGGAAGTAGGCCTCCCCGGGGGCGCGCTCCAGGCCGATGTGGCGCACGAAGCCGCCGCCGGTGCGCAGCACCACGCGCCCCTCGCGCTCCAGCCGGAAGTCGAACAGGCGCGTGCCCGGTGGCAGCCGCTCGATGGGCGCGTCCACGGGCAGCTTCAGCAGGAAGCCCTCGTTGCCCACGTCCAGGCAGCCGGCGCGCAGCTGCTCACCGTCCACATAGAAGGAGGCCTCCAGCCCCACCGCCGGCACGCGCGTGGAGCCGCGCTGGCGCAGCAGCTCGCGGAGGCTTCGCGCCACCTCGTCCACCGAGAGCGTCGGATCCACCGTGTGGAACTCGTGCCCCTCGGCCGCGGCGTCCACCAGCTCGCGCATCGCGTCGGCCTGCGAGCGCGGACACAGGAACACTCGCATCGCCCGCGGCGCCAGCCGGTCCAGATCCTTGATGAAGCGCCGGGCCTCCAGCGCGTCGGCGAGCACCACATCCGGCACGCGCTCCGCCATCGTGCGGGCCGCGTCATCTCTCGAGGAGACCGCGATGATCTGCCGAGGAGCTAGCGCTGCTACCAGACCCTCACGCAGCTTCGGGTCCGGGTGAACGATGAGCACCGACTGCTCATGCGCCAGCATCAACACCTCCTGAAGCGCGCGCCAAGGGTGCTCTGCCACGCCTGCCTCATCACGGCCTCTCCATGCGCGCCAGGGAGCGCCCTGACCTCCACCCGTGGCGTGGTCAAGGCGCTAAGGGAGCGACGCAAAACCGTAGCCGCTTTCCGCAGTGAAGAAAAGTTGGCCCGATGGGTTCTCCTCCGAGCATTGGAAAACCTGTCGGGTTTGTTTGTCTCGCGTAAAAGACACGTATTCCAGAGTCACCTGAGGCTTGCCGGCATGCTGGGAAAGGTTCGCTTGCGGGCATTGGCCATTCCCCGCTGGGCCGGTTAAATCATTCCGCAGGAGGAGACATGGGCGCCGAGACGGACTACGAGTCAAAAATCCAGGAGCTGAAGCGATCGCTCAACGCGGTCATCCTGGCGCACTATTACCAAGAGAGTGAAATCCAGGACGTTGCTGACTTCGTGGGCGATAGCCTGGCCCTGGCTCAAGCGGCGGCGAAGACGACCGCGGACGTCATCGTCTTCTGCGGCGTCCACTTCATGGCGGAGACGGCGAAGATCCTCAATCCGGCGAAGCAGGTGCTGCTGCCGGATCTCAAGGCTGGCTGCTCGCTGTCCGACCGTTGCCCTCCCGCGGCCTTCAAGGCCTTCAAGGACAAGCACCCCGACGCGTTCGTGGTGAGCTACGTGAACAGCTCCGCGGCGGTGAAGGCGATGAGCGACGTCATCTGCACGTCCTCCAACGCGGTGAAGATCGTCAACCAGGTGCCCAAGGACCGGCAGATCCTCTTCGCGCCGGATCAGCACCTGGGCCGACATGTGATGAAGCAGACAGGCCGGGACATGGTGCTGTGGCCGGGCAGCTGCATCGTCCATGAGATCTTCAGCGAGAAGAAGCTGGTGCAGCTCAAGGTGGAGCACCCAGAGGCCGAGGTGGTGGCCCACCCCGAGTGCGAGGCGGCGGTGCTGCGCCACGCGGACTTCATCGGCTCCACCAAGGGCATCCTCGACTACGTGGTGGCCAGCCCGAAGCAGAAGTTCATCGTGGTGACAGAGGCCGGCATCATCCACCAGATGCAGCTCAAGGCGCCGCAGAAGACCTATATCCCGGCGCCGCCGGACAACGGGTGCGCGTGCAACGAGTGCCCGTACATGCGGCTCAACACGATGGAGAAGCTGTACCGCTGCATGCGGGACCGGACCCCCGAGCTGGTGCTTCCCGCGGACCTCCAGCACGCCGCGCGGGCCCCGCTCCAGCGGATGTTGGAATGGTCCTGACGCGAGGCGTCGTCGGACAACAGAGTGTTGTCCTTCACAGCAACCCGAAAATCGCTTCTTGCGCCCGAAAGGCCAGGGTGCGATGGAGCACGCGTGGGATTCCGATTCCTTTCCGTGCCCGGTCACCGCGTCGTCGAGCACCCTCGCGCGCTGCCGGATGAAGACCGCCTCGAGCCGGAGCTTCCTCCCCTTCCCGAGGCAGTAGAGCGCGCCCTCGCGGGGGCAGAGTTCCGCGACGTACGCGCCCGTGACCGGCTGCGCGCCCTGCTGCAGGGCGATCGGCCGCCCAAGCTGGGCTCGCCCGGCAAGGGCTTCGGCCCGTCGGCCGTGTTCGCCCAGCCTCCGAATGATCTGCCGGCGATGCTGCGCCTGGCGGACGAGCTGGAGATGCTGGCCCGCCGCGAGGCCGGTGAGCGCGCCTTGGTGTGGAAGTGCACGGAGTGCGCTGCCCGCTACGCCGTGCCCGTCTCGCTGGTGCGCCCGGTGTCCATCCGCTGCGAGCGGTGTGGCAACCCGGTGGAGCTCAACGTTCAGCGCAGCCTGGGTGAAGAGGCGCTGGTGGACCCGTTCCTCGGCGCGGTGAACAACTGCCGCCAGGAGCTGGCCTCCTTCTTCCGCGAGGCGATGGCCCGCGGCTGGCCGGTGCTGGTGTCCGAAAACGCACGCGCCCCCGTCGCGAGCGACGAGGGCGAGTAGGAGCGGCTCAAGGGCCGTGGCTGCTGATCAGATGAAGACGCCGGCGGACGCGTCGTAGCGCGCGTCCTCGAGCTTCAGGGCCGGAGTGGACTCGCGCAGCGCGTCCACCACCTGGCGCCGGGGCTTCTGGCACTTGGAGCACTCGCACTGGCCCTTCTTGCAGGTGCAGTCGGCCTTGCTGCCGCACTGGCACTTGGCGCTCAGCAGCTCATCCACTTCCTTCAGTGGGTTCTGCGTCGGGAGCGCCTGCGGGGCCGCGCCGTCCTTCTTCACCTCGGGCGTGGCCGCCTGGGCCTTCTTCGCGTGGGCCTCGCAAGCGTGCCCCACGCCCGGTGCGAGCAGCACGCCACCCGCCATCCACAGGGCAGCCACCGTCATGCCGATGCGCTTCATCTGAATCCTCCTTCGGGCAACAGCTTGCTACAGCCTGAACACAGCGAACGCGAGCGCCTATACCGCAGCACCCCGTTCCTGCCAAGCACCTTATCACACTTCCGCCCACCTGTAACCCGCCTGAGTCGCGCGGTGTCGTTGTCTCGCGACCTGGAGGGGCAGCGCATACAGTCCGCCCGCCCCTGTGTCCGACCGAATCGACCGCGCCCTGTACGCCGCCGCCCTGTTGCTGGGAGTGCTGCCCCTGTGGGTGGCGCGGCAGTTGCCCATGGTGGACCTGCCCCAGCACCTGCACCTCATCTCGGTGCTGCACCGGCTGGATGATCCGACGACGCTCTACCCGCAGTTCTTCGACGCGCGGAACACGTTCACCCCGTACCTGGGCTACTACTACCTCGTCAGCGCGCTGAACTGGCTGCTGCCCCTGGAGACGGCCAACCGCCTGTTCCTCAGCGCCTACGTGGCGGGGCTGCCGCTGTCGCTCGCCTTCCTGCTGCGGGCCCTGGACCGGCCCGTGTGGCCCTCGCTGCTGGCGCTGCCGTTCGCCTATGGCGACAGCTTCGCGTGGGGCTTCGTCAACTACTGCGCCTCGCTGCCGCTGGCCCTGCTGTGCTGCGGCCTCTTCGTTCGCACGCTCACGCACGTGCCCCGGCGCCGCATGTGGGGGGCATGGCTGGCGGTGTGTCTCGTCGCCGTGTTGATCTTCCACGTGCAGGCCTTCTTCTTCCTCGCGCTCGGGCTGCCCTGGCTGCTGTTCACCACCCGCGTGCCCGAGGACGCCGAGGCGCGGGGCTGGCGCGCGCGGCTGCGGCCTCGCCTCCCCGTGCTCGCGGGCGTGGCACCCGGCGTGGTCCTGTTCCTGGGATGGGCAGCGCTGCGGCTCGGCGAGCCCGCGGACATCGCCCCCGGCCAGCCGTGGAAGGCCTGGGGCCCGCTCTTGTCCGAGCAGAACCTCGCCTTCAAGCCCTTCGCGCAGAACCGGGAGGAGCTGTTCCAGGTCCTCGCCAACCTCTTCCACGACGGCTCGGATCGGTGGGCGCTGTATGCCGTGGGCGCGGTGGCGCTGGCGGGGCTGGGGCTGAGCCTCGTGTTCCGAGTGACGGGCTCGGAAGGGGCGGTGGCGCGCTTCCGGCTGCTGGGGCTGGGGCTGATCGCGCTCGCGCTCTACTTCCTGCTGCCCTTCGATATCCGCGGGTACATCTACTATCTCAACACGCGCTACGCGCACCTGGCCGCCGCGCTGCTCGTCGCCAGCGTGCCCCTCACGCCACCAGCGCTCCAGCGCTACCTCCTGTGGGCGAGCGCTGCCTGCGCGCTGATGCTGGGCCTGGTGCTGGGCCGAGGCTTCCGCGCCTTCTCTCGCGAGGCCGCTGAGTGGGATGGACTCGTGGCGGCCACCGCGCCCAAGCCTCGGGTGATGGGGCTCATCTACGACACCGGCTCCCGCGTGGTGCGCTTCCCCGTCTTCCTCCATGGCGCCGCGGTGCTCGCCCGCGCTCGGGGCGGCGTCACCAACTTCAGCTTCGCCCTCACGCCCCACTCGCCCTTGCGCTACCGGGACATGGTCCCCCCCACCTTCCCATCCGAGTGGCGGCCGGGTGACTTCGACTACGCCTCGCAGGGCACCTTCTACGATCACTTCCTCGTGCGAGGCGTCCACCCCTCGCGCATCTTCGGCCCCCGGCTCCAGTCGGAGCTGGCCGTGGCGGCGCACGAGGGAGACAGCTGGCTGGTGCGGCGCCGCTGAGCTTCGACTGTGGGAGAGTGAGCGGCCAGCACGGCACATGCCCCACTCCTTGCTCGGCGTGCAGTAGAAAGCACCCCGTATGCCCTCCTCCCTCGAACCCCGTCCCTTGTTCGACGCGCTCCGCTCGGGCGCGCCGCTGCCCAACCTCGCTCCCGATGCCGTGGAGCAGGCCCGCACCCTCGCGAAGGATCCGGCCGCCGCCCCCTCCGCCTCCGTCGAGGCCCTGCCACCCGCCCTCGCTGAAGCCATCCTCGAGGGCGCCGTCCTCGCCGGCAGCACCGCCCTCCCTGAGGCCCTCTCCCGCTCGAACGTGAAGGCGCTGGCCAAGTCGGCCAAGAAGGCCCTCTACCGCCTGCGCTCCAAGGGCATCGCCGTCGCCGAGGCCCCGCGCCCCGCCGCTGAGCCCGCTCGCACTCCCGAGCCCGAGGCCCTCTCCGCCCTCGTCACCACCATCACCACGGATGGCAGGCGCGCCCTGGTGCTCGGCCGCTCCCTGCGTGAAGGCATCGAGTCGGTGCAGGCCGTCCTCTCCGATGAGCTCGGCGTGATGCAGCTCTCCCTCACCGAGGTGAAGCGCGGCAGCTACCGCCAGCGCATCAAGGACTCCAAGGGCCTCGCCGTGGAGCTCTCCCGCGAGGAAGGCGCCGCCCTGCTCGCCGAGGCCGCCGCCCTCAACCTGCGCTCACGCACCCCCTTCCCCAAGGACCTGGACACGGCGCTGCGCCACCATGGCGTGCAGCCGGCCACCTCCGAGCCCACCCTCCCCCCACCCGAGCCGGACGACGTGCGCGGCGTCCTCGAGGGCCACACCCTGCACCAGACAGTGGAGATCTCCGAGTGGCTGCCCCCCGAGCCGGAGCTGCGCAAGGTGACGCAGAAGGTGGAGGAGGTGGTGCATAGCCCGCTGTCGCTCAGCGAGGCCCAGCGCGAGGAGCAGCTGCTGCAGGCGATGCGCTCCCTGGCCCGCGCCTTCTTCACCCCCGAGGTGCGCAAGCGCTATGGCCTGCGGCTGTGGCGCATGGCCGACTTCTTCGAGCGCAGCGGCCGGGCAAGCGCCGCCCAGGTGGCGCGCGCCGAGGCCCGCCGACTCTTCCACGGGCCCGTGGAGCCCTTCTCCCGCTTCGCCGAGTTCCTCTTCGAGAAGGCCCTGCTGCTCATCGGCCCGCGCGCCACCGCGCCCGGTACCCCCCAGCAGGCCTCTCGCCCGGCCGCCCCGGAGCCCGCCGCCCCATCGGAGCGGCGCAGCCCGGGCGGCCTCATCATCCCCTGAGGCCGGGGACGACGCGCCGCGCTACCCCTCGACGCGCGAGCGCAACAGCAGGTCCAGGTTCTCGTCCTCCCAGGCCTGGGCCCGCTTGAAGTCATGGAAGCGCCGCTCGTGCTCCATGAACTCCGGCGGGTGGACGCACCGCCGTCCATCCTCGCCCTTCCTCGCCCGGTACACGTGGTGCAGCATCTCGTGGAAGACGATCCACTCCACGAAGTACCGGGGCACCACCGGCTGATCCAGCGCCGGGTGGATGCGGATCACCTTCGAGTCCGCCGCGTACGAGCCCATCTTGATGCTCTTGCGCGGCCCCTTCACCCGCGGCGCCGGGCCGTAGGTGATGGCGGCGCTGATCCGACTCTGGAAGTAGCGCTCGTTGAGCCGGTCGAAGATCCGGCCCAGGTCGTGGTGCCGCCCCACCGGCTCCAGCCGGATGCGCTTGCGCATCTGCTCCGGAGACACCCGGCGGATGTACGCCTTGTTGCGCTCGATGAACCGGTCCAGCCGCGTGCTGGCCTCCCCGTCACCCATGCGGACGAAGTCCGCCAGGGCTTGGATCACCTCGTCCGGCGCGGCCAGGAACATGTGGTGCAGCCGCAGCCGGAACATCGCGCGTTGGCGCTGGAAGGTGAGCATCGTGTGCGTGTTGTCGTGGATCTCGACCGCCACCTTCGCGCGCAGACGCGTGCGAAGACGACGCTCGAGCACGCGCCGCCACACCTTCAGCAACCGGTTCGGCTCAGGCACCGTCGGTTGCTGGCGGGCGAGTCGCGCTGCGGGGTAACTCCGCTTCCTGACTACGTTTTTCTGTCTCGTCGGGCGCGCCATGGGTCAGCGCGGGATTCTAAGAGCCCGTCTGACATGTGTAAACGCGACATCCGAAGGCGAAAACCTAGGAATTCCAACGAGTTAAGGGCACTCGAACGCACCCCCGCCCACTTGTCCGGCCTTGGGGGAGGGAGCCGTACTCGCGGCCAACCCCCTGTTATCGCTGGCCTTTTTTGCAGGGGATGGAGAACTCCTGTAGGCCCTTCACTCCCTCCTTCAGGGTCTTGACGAAGCTGCCCTTGTTCGGCCTCCTGTTCGAGGAGCAGACGAACACCACGCGGATGGAGCCCGGGGGCAGGGTCAGCACCTTGTTCGCCTCCACCTTCTTGCCGTTCACCTGCACCACGGCGGTGGTCGAGGAGGTCTTGAACTTCACCTGCACGCCCTTGGGCGGCTCCGGGATGGGATCGGGGTTGGCGCCCGTCCCCTCGGTCGGAACCGGCGTGCCGGTGGCCGCGACGGCGGCACCCATGGCGGTGCCCGTCTCCGTCCCCTCCGGAGCACCTGTCGGGTTGGCCAGCGCCGCTTCGGTGCCGGGCGCGGCGGTGCCCTCTTCACCCGTACCGGCGGAAGGCGCGACCTCGGCGACGGGCGGCGCGGCGGCCTCGGGCGGCGCGGGCTCGGGCTGGGGAGCGCTGCCCTGGGCGGTATCGGTCGGTGTCCCTGGCTGGGGAGGAGCAAAGGGAACGGCCGGCGGTGGGCCATCCCCTTCCACCATGTCGGACGTGCCGGAGTTCAGCGCCCAGAACAAGCCACCGCCCAGCACGAGCAGCAGCACGACGGCGGCCACGGCCAGCAGCAGCCCGCGGTTGTTTCGCGGCGCGGGGGTCTCGAGGTCGCTCTCGTAACCGGCGGTGGACTCGTCGTCCTCCACATCCTCGTCGTAGCCGTGGGCCGCGTCGGTGTGCTCCCCCTCTCCCAGCCCCGATTCGGTGTCCACGACCGAGTCTTCTTCCGGGGCGGGCTTCGCGTACTGGCGGGAGGCCGGCCGCTGGTTCACCGTGGCCGGGGTCAGGGAGACGGACTGTGAGCCCTCGTCGTCGTCGTGCCGCAGCCGCTGGTTGAGCGTCGGCTGCGTCAGCGAGATGGACTGGGCGCCATCCTCCTCATCCTCCACGAGCGCCTGGCGCGAGGGCGGCGTCGCGGGCCGCCGGCCGCGCGGCTCCGTGTCCCGGTCCAGCCCAGGGCCGGAGCGGCGAGGCGGCGGCAGCGTGTCCGCCACGGATGAAGCCGGGGGAGCGCGCCGCGGGCCGCGCTCCTGCACGGTGGACTCCCCAGGCTCGGGGCGATGGAAGCCCACGGGGATGGTGCCGACGGCGGTGCTCTCCTCGGCGTCATCCTCGAAGTCCTCGCGACCCCGGGCCGGCTCGGCCCCGGTGTCCTCCTCGGAGAACTCCTCCTCGAGTTCCTGCCGGATCTCCTCGACCGCATCGCGCGAAGCCGGAGGCCTCGTCTGGGAGGCGGGCAGTTCCCGAGGCCGTGCCATCTGCGTGGGCGGCTCCGGCTCGGCGCCATAGTCCGGCGGGGCGGCCACTCCCTCGCCCGTGGGCCGACGCATCGGCCGGGCCGTGAGCCCCGCCGCCATCGGCGCGGTGCCCTCCCGGCGCCCCGCGGGCATCGGCAGGGTCGCGTCCTTGCGCCCCGCGGGCGCGGCGATGGGGATGTGCAGGACGGTGCGCTCTTCCTCCTCGCCCATCAGCCGCGCGACGTAGTCGGAGATGTCCGTGCTCTGGCGGATGATACCCGAGGCGAGGAACGCCTCCAGGTCCTCCTGCACCTCGCCGGCCCGCTGGTAGCGCAGCTCCCGGTCCTTCACCAGGCAGCGCATGATGATGCGCGACAGCTCGGTGGGGTAGTCGTCCCGCAGCAGGTGCGGAGGCGACGGATCCTCGGAGCGGATGGCGTAGAGGATGCCCTCGGTGGTGGGCTTGGCGAAGGGGCTCTTCCCGGTGGTGATCTCGTACATCATCGTGCCGAGCGCGAAGATGTCGGCGCGGTGGTCCAGCGTCTTCTGGGACACCTGCTCCGGGGAGAGGTAGAGGAACTTGCCCTTGATGACGCCCGGCTTGCTGCGCGCCTCGATGAAGGCGCCCGCCTTGGCGATGCCGAAGTCGACGAGCTTCACCCGCCCGTCGTAGGCGATCATCACGTTCTGGGGGCTGATGTCCCGGTGGATGAGGTCCAGCGGGCGGCCGTCCACCGCGCACGCGGCATGCGCGTAGTCGAGCCCGGCGGACACCTGGGCGCAGATGGCCGCGGCGACGCCGTAGGGCACGGTGGCGTTGAACTTCTGCTCCTCCTGCACCACCCGGCGAAGGTCGATGCCCTCGACGAACTCCATCGCGATGAAGATGGTGTTGTCGAGCTTCCCCAGCTCGTACACCTGCACGATGTTGGGGTGGTGCAGCTGCGCGGCGATCTTCGCCTCGTCCAGGAACATCTGGACGAACTCCGGCTCCTCCGAGAGGTACGGGAGGATGCGCTTGAGCACCACCAGATCCGGCTTGGGGGGCTGCTGCGCGAGAAAGAGCTCCGCCATCCCCCCCACCGCGAGCCGCTTGATGAGGAGGTACTTGCCAAAGGGGATGGCAGTCTGGGGAGAGTTGGAGGAAATGGGGATTCCGCCGTGGCTGATCAAGAAGGTGGGTTCGGTCGATCGGACCTGACGCCTCCGGAGCTTACCCTAAACACGTAATTCGGGGAGCCAAGAGGCGTGAAGTGGGGGCAACCTAGGGCGTCCCCGCGTCGAAGACGCCCGGCAGGTCGGTCTCGCAGTTCTGCGGGTAGAGAACATAGGTGTACTGCTGGTTCGAGCCAGGCACGTACCCCGCGTCACGGGCGGCGAAGCTACAGCTGGAGAAGGTGCCTCCATCCGGAGCGTTGAAGCCGCCGTCCCCACAGGGCACGTGGCTATACGTGTCCCACACGCCGCGGATGCCGTTGGGGAAGAAGACGGTGCCGCCGTCCTGCACGCGGGCGTGCCAGTCGCAGCGGGTGGAGCCGCCATCGCGGGTCTCGCCGAAGGTCTTGTAGTTGTTCACCAGTACACCTCCGGACACCTCGAAGCCCAGGTAGGTGGTGTCCGCCGGGTCTGCCGGGCGCTGCTTGAGGGCCTCGGGGTTGGCGTGGGTGATGGTGATGGGGCCGGGGATGTGGACGCGGGCGCCGCCGTACTCGGGGTTGGCCTGCGTCGAGCCACCGGTGGCGTTGCCGAAGCCGGCGGGCACGGTGAGGTCCGCCGGAACCGTGACGGTGCCCGTCTTGGTGATGTTGAGCTTGCCGGTGACGCCGGGGATGCCGAGGCGGAAGTCGCTCTTGAGCACGGGCCGGTAGGCGTGGCGGGTGGTGTCGTCCGCGTCCGTGCCGGTGGAGTTGTAGCGCCGGAAGAGACCGTCGATGGTCACCTGATCGCCCACCGCGGGCAGGTAGTTCGTCACCGGGTCGGTGAAGTACTTGTCGACGTACATGCCCTCCTTCGGGAAGCAGGGATCCACGACCCAGAGGTAGGCGATGTAATCGCCCTGGTTGCCTCGGAAGAAGCTGTCCACCGTGGTGACGACCAGGCCCGAGAGCTGGACACGCTGGCCTTGATCCCCGTCAGCGCGGAGCTGGCCGATGGGGCCCCGGCCCTGGCTGTCGGCCACGGGGCACTGGCGCCCCCCGTCCGGGTTGTTCGTTCCGCCGTCGTTCTGGTTGCAGACGCCGGTACAGCCGTTCGGGTCCTCCGTGCCCGGGTCCTCGCGGCCAGCACAGGCGATGCCCGCCAAGGAAACCCAGGCCGCCGCAACGAGCATCTTGCGCTGGTGCATCGCGTTTCTCCTATGGATCTACCGCCACAGCGCTCCATAGAGTCCCGGAGCCTTCGTCCTGATACGGGGCGCCTTATACCGGGGGGTTGCGCGGGGCGGCAAGGAAGCCCACCAGCCCTCCTGTGACACACACGTGAAATCCGGAGGAGCGCATGAAAGCCGTGGTGTTCCACCAGCACGGAGACGAGCAAGTCCTCCAGCACACCGACGTCGCCGAGCCTTCGGTGGGTTCGCGAGACGTGCTCGTGCGCGTCAAGGCGGTGGCGCTCAACCACCTGGACATCTTCACGCGCCAGGGCTGGCCGGGGCTGAAGCTGGAGCTGCCCCACATCCTGGGGAGCGACATCGCGGGCGTGGTGGAGCGGGTGGGCCCGGAGGTGGGCGATCTGGCCCCCGGCGCCGAGGTGCTGGTGAACCCGGGCCTGTCCTGTGGGGCGTGTGAGCGGTGCCTCACCGGAGAGGACAACCTCTGTCGCCAGTACCGCATCATCGGCGAGCACGTGCGCGGCGGGTACGCGGAGTTCGTCTCCGTGCCCCGACAGAACATCCTGCCCAAGCCCGCTCGGATCACCTTCGCCGAGGCCGCCTGTCTGCCCCGCACCTACCTCACCGCGTGGACGATGCTGGTGCGCCGCGCCCAGGTACGGCCGGGGGAGACGGTGCTGGTCCACGCGGCGGGCTCCGGGGTGGGCAGCGCGGCGGTGCAGATCTGCAAGCTGCTGGGGGCCAAGGTCATCGCCACCGCCTCCACCGAGGCGAAGCTCCAGCGGGCCCGGCAGCTGGGGGCCGACCACACCATCAACTATGTCGAGAAGGACTTCCTCGACGAGGTGAAGCGCATCACCCAGCGCCGGCTGGTGGATGTCGTCTTCGAGCACGTGGGCGCCGCCACCTTCGAGAAGAGCGTGGCGTGCCTGCCCTACGGCGGACGGCTCGTCACCTGCGGGGCGACGACGGGCTATGAGGCGAAGCTGGACCTGCGGGTGCTCTTCTACAAGCGCATCTCCCTGCTGGGCAGCACCATGGGCAGCAAGGGCGACCTCTTCCGCGTGCTGCAGCTCGTCGAGGAGGGCAAGCTCAAGCCGGTGCTGGACCGCACGCTGCCGCTGGCGGACGCCGCCCAGGCCCACCGGCTCATGAAGGACAGAGCGCAGTTCGGAAATCTCGTGCTGATCCCGTAGGCTCCGTCCCCCGATGCCGTTCCCCCTCCCCCGCTTCCTCCAGGGCCTGAAGCCCACCCTCCACATCGCCCACCGCGGCGGCGCCTTGCTGGCGCCGGAGAACACCCTGACCGCCTTCCGCATGGCGGTGGAGCGCTACCACACGCAGATGCTGGAGCTGGACGTCCACCTCACGCGCGACGGAGAAGTCGTCGTCGCCCACGACGCCACGCTCGAGCGCTGCACCGACGGCACGGGCCCGCTGGCCGCCCTCACCCTGGCCGAGCTGCAGCGCCTGGATGCCGGCTACCGCTTCACCTCCGACGAGGGCCGCACCTTTCCCTTCCGAGGCCTGGGCGTGCGCCTTCCCACCCTCCGCGAGGTGCTGCGCGCCTTCCCCGGCCTGCGCATCAACCTGGAGATGAAGCCGGAGACCCCGGGCACCGAGGACGTGCTCCACGGGGTGCTGCGCGAGGAAGAAGCGCTGGAGCGGGTCTGCATGGGCAGCGAGCACGACGCCGTGGGCGAGCGCCTGGCCGCCCGCATGCCGGACGCCTGCCACTTCTACCCCCGCGAGGCCCTCGTCCAGTACGTGCTCGCCCTGCGCAGCGGCGAGCAGCCCTTCGTGGATCCGCGCTACACCGTCATCGACATGCCCGTGTACTTCGGAGAGATGCGGCTCATCGACGCCGACTTCCTGCGCGCCACCGCCGCCCACGGCAAGTGGGTCAATGTCTGGACCGTGGATGATCCGGACGAGATGCGCCGCCTCGTCGCCGAAGGTGTCGGCGGCATCATGACCGACCGACCGGATCTGCTGCGGCAGGTCCTCGACGCCTCCCCTCACGCTCCCTAGCCCCTGCCCGCCCATGCCCCGCACCGTCTCTCGCAAGCGCCCCTCGCCCGCCGCTCCCACCACTCCCGCCGCGGCACCGACCCCCACCCCCGCGGTGTCCACTCCGGAGCCCGCCGCCGTGGCCTCCCCCACGCCGAAGTCCCGTAACGCGCTCAAGGCGCGCCTGCCCAAGGCCAAGCGCTTCGTGGCCCTGGCCGGCAACATCGGCGCGGGCAAGACGACGGCCGCCAAGCTGATCAGCCAGGCCTTCGGCTTCGAGCTCTTCGACGAGCCGGTCATCGATAACCGGTTCCTCAAGGACTACTACGCCGACATGCGCCGCTGGAGCTTCACGCTCCAGCTCGAGTTCCTCATCCGCCGCGTGGAGCACCACGAGCTCATCCACTCGGTGAAGAAGAGCTGCGTGCAGGACCGCACCCTCTACGAGGATCCGGAGATCTTCGCCAAGTACCTGCACGGCCTGGGGCACATGACGAACGCGGAGCTGGACCTCTATTACGAGTACTTCCAGCGCCTCTCGCGCACCATCGCCCCGCCTGACCGGGTCATCTGCTTCTCGGTCGGCTCCGTGGACGTGCTGCTCGACCGCATCCGCACCCGAGGCCGCGCCGAGGAGAAGGGCATCCAGGGCCAGTTCCTCACCGGCCTCAACGGCTACTACGTCAGCTTCCCGCACGTGCTGCAGAAGAAGTACGGCGTGGACTGCCTGGTGCTGGATGTCTCCACCCAGGACATCCGCCGGGGCAAGGGACGCGAGGAGTTCCTCGATCGCGTCTCCGCCTTCCTGGACTGACTAACGCCCGCCGGGCGGCGGCGTCACCGAGGTCTGCGAGATGAGGACCCATACCGAGTCCGTCTTGTCGCTGTAGAACAGGGTGATGGCCACGTTGCGCCAGCCGTGGTCGAACTTGAAGACGAAGCCGAACGTCTCGTACAGCGAGCGCTGGTGCAGCCCCTGCATGAAGCGTCCGTAGAAATCACGCACCTTGGTGCAGGGGGCCACCTCATCGAAGAAGTTGCGGCCGATCTGCCGGTCGCGGTTGATGCGCGCCAGCTTCGCCTCGGTCTGGTTGAACTTGAGGATGCGGCCCGTGCGGTCGAGCTGGATGAGCCCGAAGGGCAGCGTGTCCAGTTCGCGCTCCGGCAGGTGCTCCACCTGCCGCAAGAGCTCTTCGTGAGTCGTGGACGCAGGGGTGCTTTGAGCGAGCGAAGTGGCGGTCACGGAGGCCATTGGGGGGGGCTCCAGCTACAGGGATAAGAGGAGGAGGATCTTCTGACGGATAGGGCTCTTTCCCTCCAGGGGCAACCTCCGACCCTGCTATCCCGTACAAAAGGGCAATCCGCACAACCACCGCCCAACATACCCGGCCGGCCACGAGTCCCACCGAGCCCAGGAGATGTCCGATGGAAGACACCGCAGCCAAGAGCGCCCGCCAGTCCGAAGTGGTGATGACCCAGATGATCCTGCCGCCCGACGCCAACAACCTGAACGCGGCCTTCGGCGGCAAGGTGATGGAGTGGATCGACATCTGCGGGGCCATCGCCGCCCAGCGGCACTGCCGGCAGGTGGTGGTGACCGCGTCCATGGACGACCTTCACTTCCATGCGCCGATCCGGGTGGGGTGGATCGCCCTGCTGCGCTCGCGGGTGCTGGCCGCCTTCCGCTCCTCCATGGAGGTGGGGGTGACGGTGCATGCGGAGAACCCGCTCACGGGCGAGCGCACCCTCACCACCAGCGCGCTGATGACATTCGTGGCGCTGAACAAGGACGGTGGGCGGGTGATGGTGCCGCCGTTGCGCCTGGACACCGAGGAGGAGCGCGTCGCCTTCCAGGAGGCCGAGAAGCGCCGCGCCCAGCGCATCGAGCGCCGCAACGCGTCCCAGTCCTGGCTGAAGGTCATGCCTGGCGAGTTGGACTGAGCGGAGGCTGAACGCCCTCTGCTTTTTGGGAAGCTGGGAAAAACCGCTCCCATCCATCCACTGCTGAGCAGCCGATCCCACTCTGTCTGTCGGCCCTCAGAAGGATGGGCCTGGCGGGCGTAGCAGGGACACGAGGGGCTTCCTACCTCTGGGCGCGCCCTATGAACGCCCAGCGGCGCGGAGGCAGCATGCGACGGGTGAGCGTGGGAGGAGCGTGGCTTGCGCTCCTGGTCCTGAGCGGGTGTGGGAACCGCAAGGGCACGGAGGGCCCACAGCAGGGGCCGCAGGGCGCCAGCCGTGCCCTGCCCGTCGAGGTGCTGGCGCTGGAGCCCGGGCAAGTCCAGGACACCGGAGAGTACCTGGGCCAGCTCATCTCCCGCCGCAGCGTCACCCTGCGGCCGCAGGTGAGCGGCTACGTGCAAGCCATCCACGTCCGGCCCGGCGAGCAGGTGAAGGCGGGCCAGGTGCTGCTGGTGGTGGACCCCCGGCGCGAGCGCGCGGGGCTGCGCGCGGCGGAGGCCCAACGCGCCTCGGCCGTGGCCAATCGCGAGTATGCCCGGAACACGCGCCAGCGCGCCGAACAGCTCCTCGCGGAGGGGCTGTTGAGCCGGCAGGACTATGAGCAGGCCGTGGCCCAGGCCTCCTCGGCCGAGGCCAGCGCGCGCGCCGCCGAGGCGGAGATCCAGTCGCAGCAGGTGCAGCTCGGCTACCACCAGGTGAGCGCGCCCTTCGCCGGCGTGGTGGGAGACATCCCGGTGAAGGTGGGCGACTCCGTCACCCCCGAGACGGAGCTGACCCGCGTGGACCAGAGCCAGGCGCTGGAGCTGTCCGTGCAGGTGCCGGTGGAGCGCGCCGCTCGGATCGAGCCCGGCCACACCCCGGTGGAGGTGCTGGATGGGGAGGACAAGCTCCTGGTGAGCGCCCCGGTCTTCTTCGTGGCGCCCACGCCCGTGGAAGCCACCCAGCTGGTGGAGGTGAAGGCCGCCTTCGAGAACACGATGGGCCTGCGCGCCGGACAGCTCGTGCGCGCGCGCGTGGTGTACGCGACGCGCCAGGCGCTGCTGCTGCCCACCTACGCGGTATCGCGGCTCGGCAGCCAGTCCTTCGCCTTCACGGTCGTCCCGGGAGATGGCGGCACCGTGGTGCAGCGCCAGCCCGTGACGCTGGGACAGGTTCAGGGCAACTCCTTCGAGCTGCTGGAAGGCCTGGAGGCGGGTACTCAGGTGGCCGTCAGCGGCGTGCAGCTGCTGCAGGACGGCCAGGCCGTGGTGCCCAAACCGGCGGAGCCCAAGGGCGCTCAGGGCACGGGAGTGGGCGGAGCTTCGGACGCGGGGCAGTGAGGGGCGCGCATGTTCACCGACTTCTTCATCCGCCGTCCCATCTTCGCCTCCGTGCTGTCCATCCTCATCACCCTGGTGGGCACCATCACCATTCCGGCGCTGCCCGTGGAGCAGTACCCGGATCTCTCCCTGCCCCAGGTGACGGTGAATGCCACGTACCTGGGCGCCTCCGCCGAGGTGGTGGAGAGCGCCGTCACCACCGTGCTGGAGCGCGCGCTCAACGGCCTGCGGGGCATGCGCTACATCACCTCGAACAGCACCAATGAAGGCGCCAGCAGCATCACCCTCAGCTTCGAGCCCGGGTACGACGTGGACCTCGCCGCGGTGGAAGTGCAGAACCGCGTGGCCACCACCTCCGCGCGTCTGCCGGCCCAGGTCAACGCGCTGGGCATCACCATCAACAAGACCCAGTCACAGCTGTTGATGTCGTTTGGCCTCTACGACACGCAGAACCGCTATGACCGGGGCTTCCTCAGCAACTACGCGGACGTCTACCTGCGAGACGCGCTCCTGCGCGTGAAGGGCGTGGGAGACGTGCGCATCTTCGGCGAGCGGCGCTTCGCCATGCGACTGTGGCTGGACCCCACGCAGCTGGCGCGCCGGAACCTCACCCCACAGGACGTGGTGGCGGCGCTGCGCGCGCAGAACCTGCAAGTAGGCGCCGGGCAGGTGGGACAGCAGCCGGCTCCCGAGGGGCAGACCTACCAGTTCACGGTGCGGGCGCTGGGGCAGCTCGCCACGGCCGAGGAGTTCAACGGCATCGTCGTGCAGCGCGGGGAGGATGGCTCCCTGGTGCGGCTGCGGGACGTGGGCCGGGCGGAGCTGGGCGCGGAGAACTACGCGCAGTTGCTGCGCTTCAACGGACGCGAGGCGGTGGGCCTGGGCATCTTCCAGCTCCCGGGCTCCAACGCGCTGGAGGTGCGCGACGGGGTGGTGGCGGTGATGGAGCGACTCGAGGCCACCTTCCCTCCGGGCCTCACCTACGAGCCGGCCTTCGACACCACGCGCGCGGTGCAGTCCTCCATCGAGGAGGTACTCACCACGCTGGCGGAGGCCATCCTGTTGGTGGTGCTGGTCGTGTTCGTCTTCCTGCACGGCTGGCGCAGCGTGCTGGTGGTGGCCACGACGCTGCCCGTGTCCCTGGTGGGCACCTTCGCCTTCGTCAGCCTGTTCGGCTTCTCGATCAACACACTGACCCTCTTCGGCCTGACGCTGGCCACGGGCCTGGTGGTGGACGACGCCATCGTCGTCATCGAGAACGTCGAGCGCATCATGGCGCAGGAGAAGGTGGGCCCGCGCGAGGCCACCGAGCGGGGCATGCGCCAGGTGGCCGGCGTGCTGGTGGCCATGGCGCTGGTGCTCTCGGCGGTGTTCGTCCCGGTGTCCTTCTTCCCAGGCACCACGGGCGCCATCTACCGGCAGTTCGCCCTCACCCTCGCCTTCTCCATCTCCCTGTCGGCGCTGGTGGCGCTCACGCTGTCTCCGGCGCTGTCGGCGCGGCTGCTGCGGCCGCACGAGGGCCAGAAGTGGCGAGCCGCCCGCTGGGTGGACCAGACGCTGGACGCCTTTCGCGATGGCTATGGGCGGCTGCTGGGACGGCTGCTCGGGCGATTGCGATGGGTGGTGGTGGGGGCCTTCGTCGTGTGCCTGGTGGGCACGGCGTTGCTGTACCGGGCCACCCCCTCCGGCTTCATCCCCGCCGAGGACCAGGGCTACCTCATCGTCGCGCTGCAGGGACCGGAGGGCACCTCCCTGGACTACACCCGCCAGATGCTGCTGCGGACGGAGGAGGTCCTTCGACGCCAGCCGGAGGTGGCCGACATCTTCACCGTGGGCGGCTTCTCGCTGCTGGGCGCGGGCGGCAACACCGGCACGCTCTTCGTCAACCTCAAGCCTTGGGACGAGCGAGAGAAGGAGGAGCAGGGCGTGGGCGCGCTGGTGGATCGGCTGCGCGGGCAGTTGCTCTCGGTGGGTGGGGCGCGCGTGCTGCCCTTCCAGCCGCCGACCATCCGAGGCGTAGGCAGCGTGGGCGGCTTCGAGTTCGTCCTGGAGGACCAGCTGGGCACCCAGTCGCTGGAGCAGCTCGCGCAGGTGACCCAAGGGCTCGTGGCCCAGGCCAACCGCAACCCGGAGCTGCGCGGGGTGTTCTCCTCCTACTCAGCGAGCACCCCGCTGCTGGATGTGCAGGTGGACCGGGAGAAGGCCGAGGCGCTGGGCGTGCCGCTGGATGAGATCTACTCCACGCTCTCGGTGTACCTGGGCAGCCAGTACGTCAATGACTTCACCTTCGCCAGCCGCGTGTACCGCGTCTATGTGCAGGCGGCGGTGCCCTTCCGCAACGAGCCCAAGGACATCGGCTCCTTCTATGTGCGCTCGGCCGGGGGACAGATGGTGCCCCTGGAGTCCCTCGTCACGGTGCGGCCCGTCACCAGCGCGGCCAGCATCCAGCACTACAACCTCTTCCGCTCCGCGACGATCAACGGCCAGCAGGCGCCCGGGGCCAGCACCGGGGATGCGCTGCTCGCCATGGAGCAGGTGGCCCGGCAGTCGCTGCCCTCCGGCTTCGCCTTCGAATGGACGGGGTTGTCCCGCGAGCAGAAGGAGGCCAGCGGCAAGGTGCTGATCATCTTCGCGCTGGGCATCGTCTTCGTGTTCCTGGTGCTCTCCGCGCAATACGAGAGCTTCGCGCTACCGCTCGTGGTGATGCTGGGCGTGCCGGTGGCCATCCTCGGAGCACTGGGGCTCCAGAACCTGCGCGGACTCTCCAACGACGTGTTCTGCCAGGTGGGCCTGGTGATGCTGGTGGGCCTCTCCAGCAAGAACGCCATCCTCATCGTCGAGTTCGCCGAGCAGCTCCGCGTCGAGGGCCGGAGCGTGGTGGACGCCGCCATCCACGCGGCACAGACGCGCCTGCGGCCCATCCTGATGACCTCGTTCGCGTTCCTGCTGGGCGTGGTGCCGCTGGTGCTGGCCTCGGGGGCTGGCGCTCAGTCGCGCAAGTCGCTGGGCACGGCGGTGTTCGGTGGCATGCTGCTGTCCACCTTCGTGAACCTCATCTTCATCCCCGTGCTGTACACGTTGGTGGAGTCCGCGCGCTCCCGGGTCCTCAAGCGCCGGGAGCACAGCCCTGCCTGAGGCGGGGGTGAATCAATGCGAGCCCTCGAGTGTTGAGCGACGATGCCCATCAAGACCAAGCGCTGGTGCGTTCCCGCCGAGCCCGATGACGGCTTCCGCGTCCTCATCTGCCGGTACCGGCCGCGCGGGCTGACCAAGGCCAAGGAGACCTGGGACGTGTGGATGCGCGACCTGGGGCCCAGCCCCGAGCTGTTCGACGCCTTCCACGGAAAGGGCCAGACGCCCATCACGCTGGACGCCTACCGCGAGCGCTACGTTCGCGAGATGGAGGCGCAACGAGAGACGATCACCGAGCTGGCCGCCCGGGTGGACACAGGGGAGACGGTGACGCTGCTCTGCTCGAAGGACTGCATCCTCGAGCCGGCCTGCCACCGCTCCATTCTCGCCGAGCTCATCGAGGCGGCCCGCCGCCGGTGAGGGCGCGGGCCAGCCCCATGCGCTTCGAGGCGATCAGGTCGTGAACGAGGTGCCGCAGCCGCAGGACGACTTGGCGTTCGGGTTCTCGAACTTGAAGCCCGCGCCCGTCACGCTCGACACGTAGTCCACCGTCGTGCCCAGCAGGTACTTGCTGCTCAGCGCGTCGGTCGTGATCTTCACCCCGTCCTGCTCCCAGATGTGGTCGTTCGGCTTGGCTTCCTTCACCAGGTTCAGGTCATAGCCGAGCCCGCTGCAGCCGGCCGGCACCACCCGAATCGAGAAGAAGTAGCCCTCGAAGCCCTGGGCCTTGATGACCTCCTTCACCTGGCTGATCGCCGCCACGGACAGCCGCATCGGCACATGCGGGGTGGGCTCCCAGGCAGGCTGGGCCACGGGAGTGGCAGGAGTCGTCGTCGTCGTTTCCATGTATGTCTGTCTCCTTGCTTGCGCCTTATAACGCCGGGCACCCAAAAAGCCACCGAACCCCCATTCCCGGCAAGTTATACCCTTACCCACATGGCCACCACCTTCCGAGAACTGCTGTCCAACGTGAAGCGGGAGATCCGCGAGGTCTCCGTGGAGGAGGTCCGCCGCCTGCTGGACACCCGAACCCCCGTGAAGCTCGTGGACGTCCGCGA
This sequence comes from Hyalangium ruber, assembly GCF_034259325.1. NCBI lineage: Bacteria > Pseudomonadati > Myxococcota > Myxococcia > Myxococcales > Archangiaceae > Hyalangium > Hyalangium rubrum. The sequence goes on from NZ_JAXIVS010000001.1 coordinate 690,583, forward strand.
GTCAGACGAGCACTCGGCTGGCCGGCTGCCTGGAGCGCTCCATATCCCCCGAGGCTACCTGGAGCTGCGCATCGAGGAGCAGGCCCGCCGGGACGAGGCGCTCGTCGTCTACTGCGCGGGCGGCACGCGCTCGGCGCTGGCGGTCCGCACCCTGCGGGACATGGGCTACGAGAACGTGGCCTCCATGGCCGGCGGCTTCAACCGCTGGAGCGACGCCGCCTACCCCGTGGAGAAGCCCCTGGTCCTCTCCGCCGAGCAGAAGGAGCGCTACCGCCGCCACCTCATCCTCCCCGAGGTGGGCGAGGCCGGGCAGACGAAGCTGCTCAAGTCCCGGGTGCTGCTGCTGGGCGCGGGCGGGCTCGGCTCGCCGGCGGCGCTCTACCTGGCCGCGGCGGGCGTGGGCACCCTGGGCATCGTCGACATGGACGTGGTGGACCTGAGCAACCTCCAGCGCCAGGTCATCCACACCCGCGAGCGCCAGGGCCAGCCCAAGGTGGAGAGCGCCCGGGCCGCCATCGAGGCCCTCAACCCCGATGTGAAGGTGGTGCCCTTCGCCGAGCGGCTCACCTCCCAGAACGTGCTGCGCATCCTCGAGGGCTTCGACATGGTCCTCGACGGCGGGGACAACTTCCCCACCCGCTACCTGCTCAATGACGCGTGCGTGGTGCTCAAGCGGCCCAACATCCACGGCTCCATCTTCCGCTTCGAGGGCCAGGTGACGACGTTCGTCCCCGGCGAGGGCCCCTGCTACCGCTGCCTCTACCCTGCCCCGCCCCCACCGGAGCTGGCGCCCTCGTGCGCGGAGGCCGGCGTGCTGGGCGTGCTGCCCGGCATCATCGGCCTCATGCAGGCCAACGAGGCGCTCAAGCTCATCCTCGGCAAGGGCCAGCCGCTCACCGGCCGGCTGCTCACCTTCGACGCGCTGGGCACCCGCTTCCAGGAGCTCAAGCTGCGCCGAGACCCCAAGTGCCCCGTGTGCGCCGACGGGGCCAAGGTGGAGTTCATCGACTACGAGCAGTTCTGCGCCACCGCCTGAGCCGCACGAGCCCCTGCCCATGCCCATCCCGGAGATCGCCCCCGCGGAGCTCGCCGCCCAGCTCGCGGGCCCCGCCGAGACGCGCCCCGCCCTGCTCGATGTGCGCTTTCCCTATGAGCACGCCTACGTGGCGCTGCCTGGCTCGGTGCTCATCCCCCTGCCCGAGCTGGACGAGCGCGCCGACGAGCTGGAGGCCCTCCGGGGCCGCCCCGTCGTCGTCTACTGCCACCACGGCGTGCGCAGCCTGGATGGCGCGGCATACCTGCGCGCGCGCGGCCTGGACGCGGTGTCGCTCCACGGTGGCATCGATCTCTACTCAGAGCTCGTGGACCCGCGCCTGCCCCGCTACTGAGGCAAGCGCTCTCCTCAGAGCTTGTCGGACACGTCCACGACCTTCTCGGTCAGGTCCCTCGCCTTGACGGTGACCTCGACCATGACCGACTCCTTGAGGTTGTCGCCACGCAGCTCCAGCGTGTGCGTGCCCTCCATCAGCTCCAGCTTGCCGCCCGGCAGGTAGGGGCCGAGATCCTGCCCGTCGCGGGTGATCTTCAGCGCCCCCGCGCTCTTGGGGATGACCTTGAGCCGCACGTGCCCGAGCCGGAACTCGCGCTTGATGGTCTTGGTCTCGCCAGGCTCGCCGAAGCGCAGGGCCTCCTCCTCCTCGGCATAGATGCCCTGCTCCTTGTTCTCGAGGATGAGGGTGTCCTGGATGTGCGCGCCCGACACCGCACGGAGCGGCGTGAGGCCCAGCTCGGTGAAGGGCTCGGGGCTGCCGCACTTGTCGCTGTGGCGCACCTTCACGTTCACCTTCGGCAGGGTGTCCACCGAGACGAACACGCCCATGCCGTCGATGGGCTTGCGCATCAGCTTGGGCCAGAAGATGACCATCAGCGCAGCCACCGCCACGGCCGCCAACCCGAAGAAGACGATCTTCAGGGTCTCGGCGGGGAGCCGCAGCTTGGGCAGGCGCGACTCCGCCTTCTGCATGACCCGTGCTGGCGCGTCGTCCTCATTCCGGGCCTGCCTGGGAGGCGGCGCCTGCTTCACGTCCACCCGGCTGGAGGTGCGCCGACGCGGAGGTGGCGCGGCCTGCTCGGCCGGCTGGATGCGGCTCACATGCCCCGTGGGGCGGCGACGCGGCGGCGGAGACGGCGGCGGCAGCGTCTCCATGTCGTCGGGATACGAGTCCTCGGGCTCCTCGTCGCGCTCGCGCTCGCGCTCACGCGGCGGCAGCCGGGTGCGCTCGGGGTCGGCGTATGGATCCTCGTCGTACCGGGCGCGGGCATCGACGGCGAGCGCCGCCACGCGCGAGGGCCGGGGCCCGGGCCTCGGCTCGTCCTCGTCCATGGGCAACTGGCGCGAATTGGTGCGACGCGGCGGAGGCGCGTCTCCGTCGGCCTGGCGCATGTCCGAGCGCGAGTTGGTGCGCGCGATGGTGGTGTGCTGGGCGCTGGTGGGGCGGCGGGGAGACTCGCCCGTGCGGCGACGGCCCACCGAGGTGCCACCGGCGGGCGCCGCGTACTCGGCCATCTCCTCGGCCAGCGACATGGTGCGCGTGCTGGGACGCGCCCCCACGTTGGTCCGCCCGCGCTCGCCTCGCTGGGGGTCGCCCGGCGGCTCCTCCCAGTTCCTGTCCGCGGCTGGCGACGAGCGCCCACCGCCCGGGTTGGAGCCGGGATCCGTAATGCGCTCGGACGGAGGGTTGGGCGCCGCCGGGTTGGCCGAGGCGACCGAGTCCTCGCCGATGGGCTCCGGGTTGCCCGACTTCTTCTCCTCCTCGAGCCGGTCGGCGAAGAGCGTCTCCATCAGCTCGGAGATCTGCACCGAGCTGGCCACCCACCGCTGGGCGACGAGCGTCTCCTCGAGGGCCACCTGGAACTGCCGCGCGTCGCGGTAGCGGTCATCGGCCGCCTTGGACAGCGCGTTCATCACCACCGAGTCCAGCTCCGAGGGCACATCGGCCACCTCGGAGGGCGCCTGGATGGCGCACTCGAGCGCCGCCTGCAGCGTGGCCAGCTCCGAGTCGCGCTTGAGCGGACGCACCCCGGTGAGCAGCTCGTAGAGCACCAGGCCGATGGCGAAGATGTCGGCGCGCGCATCCAGCGCCTTGCCCGCCGCCTGCTCCGGCGCCATGTACGCGAACTTGCCCTTGATGGCGCCCGACTTCGTCAGGCCCATCGAGTCGGCCGCCTTGGCGATGCCGAAGTCCACCAGCTTCACCGAGCCGTCGAAGCTGATCAGGATGTTCTGCGGAGAGATGTCGCGGTGAACCACCTTGAGCGGGCGGCCCGCGCCATCCAGGCGCGTGTGCGCGTAGTAGAGACCCTCGCAGGCGCTGGCGACGATGCGGATGGCCAGCGGGCGGGCGATCCACTGGCCCGCGCCCCACGCCTTGCGCATCACCCGGCCCAGGTCCTCGCCGTGGATGAACTCCATGGCGATGAAGTAGGTGCCGTTGGCTTCGCCGAACTCGTAGACCTGGGCGATGTTCGGGTGGTTGAAGTTGGCGGCGATCAGCGCCTCGTTCTTGAACATCTCCACGAACTCGCGGTCCTCCGCCAGGTGCGGAAGGATGCGCTTGATGACGACGTTCTTGGCGAAGCCCTCGATACCCGCCTGGCGCGCAAGCCACACCTCGGCCATGCCGCCCGTGGCGAGTTTCTTCAGAAGCTGATATTTGCCGAAGGGTTGAGGGTTCATCCCGGGTTGCTCGCCGGGGGGAGCAAGCTCAAGTGGAAGGCGCTGCTGAGGCTCGGCATCTTAGGCTACGAAACTCCAGGAGGCAAAGCCGTCTCGTCGCCGCCCGGTGGGTGGTGCTGGGAGCGAGCCTGCTCGCCCTGGGCACGGCCCTGGCCGACACCCCGCTTGTCGCCCTGGGCAAGCCGGACCAGATCACCGTGGACAAGCGCAACAACGTGCTGCAGCTGTCCTGGTCGGACACCGAGGAGCGCCTCCAGGGCGCCCTCCAGCCCGACGTGCCCCGCGAGGGCCAGCCCCTCAAGGTCCAGCTGAACGTCGGCAGCTTCGAGGGGGCCGACTTCGAGGGCCCCATCACCGTCACCTTGCGCGAGGCCGGCGTCACCCACGGCCAGGTGCGGACGCTCACCAAGGGCCCGGTCAACTGGACCACCGAGTTCATCCCCGAGCGGGATGGCCGCCACCAGCTGGATGTGAGCTTCCGGACTACCCGGCTCAAGGTGCTGCACGCGGACTTCGACGTGGCCCCCACCCTGATCCCCCGCGTCATCCTCTGGAGCCTGTTGGGGCTGGCGGCCTTCTTGGCCCTGGTGTTCGGCGTGCGCGGCCTGCTGCGCAAGGAGAAGGCCCCCGAGGTCCACCCGATCCTCGCCGAGCTCCAGGCGGCGGAAGCCGCACCTGTCCCCACCTCCACCCCGCCCTCCCCGGACGCCAGCCCGCAAGCCCCGGTCGCCGCTCCCGAGAACGCGCCGGTGGCTGAAAGCTCTACCGGATCCGCTCCGGACAAGCCTTCCGTGCTGTAAGTCCGTAAGGCAGCCGACCGACCCCAGAAGGGAAAATTCCTTCCCTCTCACGGTGGAGAACGACCGTGGAACGGGGGCTTACCGGCGCACCTGCCCTGCCGCGCGTCCCCTGCTGGACACTCGGCCGCCGGGCATCCGCGTTGCACCTGAAGCTCGCGGGCTGCGGCGTGGAGGCGGGCATGGCGGGTGGGCGTGGGGCGGATCAGAATTGGCGGGGCCTTCTCGCCGCAGTCCTCTTGAGTTCACCGGCGCTGGCGCAGGAGCCAGTGGACGAGGCAGCGCCGGAGTCCACCGAGGAGGCGCCGATCGAGACGGCGGCGATGGACACGACGGCGTTGCCCTCGGTGGAGCGCGAGGTGCCCGCGGTGGACGTGGCGGCGCCCGTGGCCACCCCCGAGGCGCCGAAGAAGAAGAAGAAGAAGAAGGAAGCGAAGGTGGAGCCGCTGGGTGAGAACCCGGACGCGGCGGATGACGCGAAGCATGAGCGCAAGCTGCGCGTCTTCGGGCGTGTCTTCGCGCGGGCCAGCGCCGACGAGCGCGAGGACTTCACGCGCTCCATCTCGGTGTCCTCGGCCCGCCTGGGGGTGACGACCTCCTTCGAATATGTCGAGGCCGAGGTGACGGCGGACCTGTCCTCGAAGTCGATGCTCAAGGATGCCTTCGTGCGGCTGTCCGACAGCGCCAAGCAGCTGCGCCTCTATGGTGGCCAGTTCAAGGCGCCCTTCCTGGCGCGCACGCTGGAGTCCACGTGGGACCTGCCGCTCATGCGCCGGGGGCTCGTGGAGGACTACCTCACGGAGACGCACGCGATGGGCGGTCGGCGCCTGGGGCTGATGGGCGAGGTGCGCCTGAAGGAGACGTGGAACCTCAAGGTGTCCGGCGGCCTCTTCGAGGGCTCGAAGGATGAGCTGGGCCAGCGCACCAGTGAGGACGCCTCGGCGCGCGTGAGCGTGCGTCCTTTCAAGGCGCTCACCGTGGGGGCCAGCAGCTACATGTCCCAGGTCTTCGAGGGCACGAAGAAGCACGCGGTGGCCGCGGACGGCACGCTGGAGCTGGGCAACCTGGCGCTGTCGGGCGAGGCCGTCACCGGGCAGTTGGCGCTGGGGCCCTTCACCGCGCAGATGGGGCTGGTGAGCTACACGCTGCCGCTGGGCAAGACGCGGGAGTGGGCCGTGCAGCCCCTCCTCGGCGGCGAGGCCCTGCAGCTTCGGGGCGAGGTGACGGGGCGTGGCTGGGCGGCCGTGGGGGGTTTCAACATCCTCTATTCCGACTCCTTCAAGGCCCAGCTGCAGGCCGAGCGCGCGCTGCGTCCGGGGGATGAGGCCCCGGGCACCGAGTACTCGCTGCAGCTCGCCACACGCTTCTAGGGACGGAGGCTCGAGATGCTCTCGTTCGCCGAAGGGGAAGTCACCAAGCTGCGCCGTGAGTTCAAGCTCGTGCTGGAGGCGCAAGAGGCGCTCCAGCTCTGCTCGCGGCTGTCCTCGGAGCTGGGCGGGTGCCTGCCACCGCCCACGCGGATCGTCTCCGTGTACTTCGACAAGCCGGGCCTGCCGCTCACGCACCGCGCGGTCTGTACGCCGGAGGACTGCCTCAAGGTGCGTACCAAGGAGTACTCGCCGGACATGGGGGCCGGCGGCGTGCAGCGCGTGGTGCTGGAGGTGAAGCGCGAGCGCAACGGGGTGACGCAGAAGCGGCGGGTGTGGGTGCCGCGCTCGGAGCTGCGCCAGGTGATTCGGCGGGGTAGCCGCTTGCTGCCGCTCATCGCAGGGGGCAGCTTGCTGCCGGTGCTGGGGGTGACGTACCGGCGGCATGTGTACCAGGCCACGCACGCCTGGCGGGTGACGGTGGACCGGGACATCGGCTTCCACCACGTCACCTCCGAGCTGGCGCTGTCGGAGACGACGCTCACCCCCGAGCAGTTGGGCGCTCCGCTGTTCGAGGACGGGCGCGTGGTGGTGGAAGTGAAGCACCTGGGCGCGGAGCTGCCGTCATGGCTGGCGGCGCTCCACCCGGGGAGCAGGAAGCCGGCGTACAGCAAGTTCGCCGAGGGGATGGCGAAGGTTCACGCCTTCGCCGCGGATGGGGTTCTTGGGGGCTAGGGCACCGTGTTCATCGACTTCGAAGGCATTGACGGCAGCGGAAAGACAACGCTCTCCAACCTCCTGGCCGCCCGGCTGCGGCGGCTGGGCTACAAGGTGGCGCACGCGCGCGAGGGAGGCGAGCTGCAGGCGCCCACGGCGCGGCGCATCCGGGAGCTGACGCGCGACGCGCGGCTCCTGGAGATGTGCCCGCGCACCGAGTTCTTCCTCAACCTGGCGCGCGACGCGCAGCAGCTCGAGGAGGTCATCGCTCCCGCGCTGTCCCGAGGCGAGCTGTGCATCAGCGATCGCTACCTGTACTCGCAGCTGGCCCTGAGCGGCGGCGGGCGCGGCCTGCCCATGGAGGAGCTGGCGCCGGCGTGCGCCATGGCCTCGAAGGGCCTCTGGCCGGACCTCGTCATCCTCGTGGACGTGGAGCCGGACCTGGCGCGGCTGCGCAAGCGGCTGGGCAAGCTGAAGGAGGGCCGCAGCTCGGACGGCGACAGCCGCAAGGGGCTGGTGGGCGCGGGGCTGGCGGTGCGTGTGCGCGAGTCCTTCCTGGAGATGGCGCGCAAGGATCCGTCGCGCTGGCTCATCATCGAGAACAACGAGCAGCCGCTGTGGGTGCTGGAGCAGCGCATCGTCGACGCGGTGGTGGCGCGGCTGCAGGGGCGCGAGCCCCAGGTGCAGCGCATCTCCCCCTCCAACACCGTGCCGATGGAGCCGGTGACGGTGGACAGCGTGGAGGAGCGCTTCTTCCACGCGCTGGACTCGCTGGAGGTGCGCGAGCCCTCCCTGGCGGTGTGGATGTTGGGCGGCATGCCCGGGCTGGCGGCGCACCAGCGGCGCCTGGCGGCCGTGGAGCGCTTCCCGGGGCTGGCCGTGCGCAGCCTCACGGGGCTGGAGGACGAGGCCGCCTGGGCGCTGCGTGAGCTGCTGGCCAAGGTGGTGCCGGTGGATGTGGTGGCCAGCCTCGGCACCAGCCTGTCGCCTCGGGCCATGGCGCTGCGCGAGCAGCTCTATGAGCTGGCCCCGGGCGAGGTGCTCGCGGGTCTCAAGCGCAACGACAGCCCCGAGGCCTGGGCCCTGCGCGAGCGCGGCATGAGGGACCGGAAGCTCGCCGAGGTGCTGCTGGGCCTCGCGGGCGTGGACGGAGAGGCGGCCTGGTCCGTGCGCGAGCTGGGGGTGCAGAAGAAGCTGTACGCCGAGGTGGCGCGCAGCCTCACGGGCCTGAGCGGCGAGCGGGTGGACGCGCTCCGCGAGGCGCTGCTGCCCCATGACCGGCTCTCGGTGCTGCGCAGCATCACCGGCCTGGACTCGCCCTTCGCCAACGGCCTGCGCGAGCAGCTCGAGGGCAAGGCGCTCAAGCTGGTGCTGCGCTCGCTCACGGGCCTCACCACCGACGAGGCCTTCGCGCTGCGCGAGCGCGGCGCTCCGCTGACGAAGGAGGCCATCGACTCGCTGGACGGGCTGGATGATCCGCGCGCGTGGCAGCTGCGCGAGCAGTACGCGGAGCGCTGGCCGGCCACGGTGCTGTCCTCGCTCAAGGGGCTGCCGATGACGGCACGCGCCGAGGCGCTCATCGTCCGCATCCTGAGCGCCGCGCCCGGCAGACTGCCGCTCCTGCGCAACGCCTATGGCGTCATCGCCGCCTCGCACGAGGCCCCGGCCGAGCGCACGGCGCGTCCGGCGGCCAGCACCGAGTCGCGGGTCACGGTCTAGGTGAGCGCCATGGAACCTACCTTCACGCAGCTGTTCAGCGAGGTCGGCAAGGAGTTCACCTCGCTGAACGTGGGCGCCATCCTGCCGCGCATGGTGGCGGCGGTGATCATCGGCGCCGTGCTGTCGCTGCGTCCCTGGCGCCCGCTCATGGGGCGGGCGATGCCCAAGTCGGAGATGATCCAGGCCCAGGTGCTCCTATGCACCGCGGCCGCCGTCATCACCGCCGTCATCGGCGACAGCCTGGCCAAGGCCTTCGGGTTGGTGGGCCTGGGCGGCTTCGTGCGCTTCCGCTCGGGGCTCAAGGATCCGCGCGACGCGGCGATCCTCTTCCTGATGATCGGCCTGGGCATGGCCTGCGGGCACGGCAGCCTGGGGCTGGCGGGCGTGGGCACGGTGTTCGTCGCCCTGCTGCTGCTGGTGCTCGACTTCTTCAACAAGGAGGAGAAGGTCGCCAAGCAGCGGGTGGTGCTATCGGCGCAGGCGGATGACCTCATCGGCGCGGAGGCCTCGCTGCGCAAGGCGCTGGGCGAGCGCAACGTGCTGGTGAAGGGCTGTGCGTTCGACTTCGACGGGCGCCGGCTGGAGCTGGAAGTGGAAGAGAAGGAACCCGGGACCCTCGCCCAGGCGCTGGGCCGGACGGAGGGCGCGCCCCTGCGTGGGCTGCGATGGACCGCGGTGAACCCCAAAGGTGGACGGGAGGAACTCGTATGAAGAGGGCTGTGGTGGCCGCGTTGGCGGCGGGGGCGTGGCTGGTGGGGTGTGGTGGCGGGGGCAGCCTGCCGCCCGGAGAACAGCCCGTGAATCCAGGGGGGCCGGTGGCGCTGCCGGGCACCCCGGAGACGCCTGGAGAGGAGAACAAGCCCACCGTCACGCAGAGCCTCTGGCCGCTCACGACGGGCTCGACCTGGACGTACCTCATCACCGATCCCAACCAGGGCACCTTCCATAAGACGGTGGAGGTGAAGGGCCCCAGCGAGGTGCCGAACATCACGCCGAAGATGACCGGCGTCCTCGTCCACAGCCGCCAGGCACGCGCCACCGAGACCTATGAGGAACAGTCCTGGCAGTTGGAGCTGACCAACGGCCTCGTGGTTCGCCTGCGCGAGGAGGACATCCAGGACGGCATCCCCATCCGGGCCACCACCTGGACCACGGCCAGCGGCACCGCCGCCACCGTGAAGTCCATCTCCCGTGAGCAGGCGATGACCTGGAAGCACGCGGACACCATCACCGAGTGGACCCGCATGGGCGACGGCTCCCAGGACAGCAAGGAGCGCACCTATGAATGGACCGTCCTCGCGGTGAACGACACCGTGTCCACCCCGGCGGGCACCTTCACCAACGCCATCAAGCTGCAGCGGCGCCGGCTCGACAAGCAGTCCAAAGACCGCACCTACTGGCTCGTGCCCGGCATCGGGAAGGTGAAGGAGACGGGCGAGCGCGACGAGGAGCTCGTCTCCTTCGACATCAAGAAGTAGGCCCGCTCCGGGAGATTGCGACCGCCCGAGGGCTCCTCCGTCCGCCTGCTGACCAGTCGCCAGGTTGGATGGAGGTCCAACGGTGAACGGTTGAGCCTCCGAACCCAGACTCCACTGGGTCGGAGGCTTCATGCATCTGGCGAAGGTACCCGCGCTTGGCGCTCTAGCCCTGGCGCTCACTCTGACCACGGGGGCTGCCCACGCGGCGACCCTCACGCGTACGCCCTATCTGCAACGCGTGGGCCCCGACACGGCCACCGTGGCCTTCCGGCTGGACACCAACTGCTCGCCCGAGGTCCGCTACGGCATCAACGGCGCGACGAACCTGGTCGCCCGCTCGCAAGCAAGCGGGCGTGTGCATGCCGTGGTGCTCACCGGGCTGACGCCGGGCGCCGAGTACACCTACCTGGTGGAAGGCTGCGGCGCCAAGACCGAGCCCAAGCGCTTCAGCACCGCGCCCGTCCCCGGCACGCGCAAGGTGCGTTTCGCGGCCGTGGGCGACTTCGGCACCGGCGGCAAGAGCCAGAAGGAAGTGGCCGCCGCCATGCTCACCCAGCAGCCCGAGCTCTTCGTCGCGCTCGGTGACAACGCCTACTCGTCCGGCACCGAGGCGGAGATCCAGAACAATCTCTTCGCCCCCATGGCGGCGCTGCTCGCGGAGGTGCCCTTCTTCGCGGTGGCCGGCAACCACGAGTACGTCACCAACGCCTCCCAGCCGTACCTGGACAACCTCTACCTGCCCACCAGCCCCAGCGGCGGCGAGCGCTACTACTCGTTCGACTGGGGCCACGTTCACTTCGTGGGGCTGGACTCGAGCTGCGCCATCGGCCTGGCCTCCAAGGACCTGTGTACCCTGGAGGCGCAGAAGAAGTGGGTGGAGGCGGATCTCGCGGCCAGCACCGCCGACTGGAAGGTCGTCTACTTCCACCACCCGCCCTGGTCGAGCGGCGAGCACGGCTCGCAGCTGCTCATGCGCCGCGAGTTCGGGCCACTGTTCGAGCGCTACGGCGTGGACCTCGTCCTCACCGGGCATGACCACAACTACGAGCGCAGCCACCCCATGCTGGGAAATGACCGGGCTCCCTCGGGCCAGCGTGGCGTCCCCTACCTCGTGGTGGGCGGCGGCGGCGCCTCCCTGCGCGCATTCTCCGCCTCGCAGCCCGCGTGGAGCGCCAAGCGCAACAACACGGACTTCGGCTTCCTCGACGTCACCGTCATCGAGGGCACCCTCACCGCCCAGCTCCGGACGCCCAAGGGCGGGGTGATCGACTCCTTCACCCTGACGAAGCAGCTCGCGCCGCGCGAGGATCCTCCTCCCGCCGCGAAGCTGAGCATCGACGTGGAGGGGGAGCGGGGCAACGCGCCGCACCAGGCCTTCTTCCTCGCCACCCCGCCCTCCTCCGACACCACGGTGAGCTGGGACTTCGGAGACGGGCAGAGCGCCGAGGGCACTCAGGTGACGCACCTCTATAACGAGCCGGGCCAGTACACCGTGACGGCGACAGCCTCCAACGGCGACACGGCCACCACCCAGGTCGCCGTGGCGGAGGCGGACACCGGCGAGGTGCCGACCACGCCAGGAACTCCCGTCACCGGCACCCCGCAGCCCTCTCCCGGTCCGTCGCAGGGGACGAATCCCCCGCTGTCCGATGAGGGCGGCGCCAGCGCCGGGTGCGCCACCGTCCCCATGGGCGCGTTGCTCCCGCTGGGTGCGCTCGCCCTGGCCGGGTTGCTGCGCCGCCGGCGGCGCTGAGCCCTACGCGGGTGACAGCACCATGCGCATGCGTGCCCACAGGTCCGCGAGCTCGAAGGGCTTGTCGGGTACGCATGCCGCTCCCAGCCGTGCCGCCTCCGCATGCAGCGCCGTGTCCTCCGAGGAGGTGATGAAGATGACGGGGGTGAACCAGTTCTCGCGCCGCAGTCGGGCCAGCAGCTCCAGGCTCGGGAAGCCCGGCATCCGGACATCCGCGATGAGGAGATCCAACTCGCGTGGCTGCTCCTCCAGCAATCCGGCGACGAGGGCGCGGAGCGTCGTGGGGCCATCCTCCGCCTCCTGCACCTCGTAGCCGTCCCTCATCAGCGTGGAGCGGATGAGGGAGCGGAGCCCCGACTGGTCCTCGCCCAGCAGCACGCGCAGCGGCCGCGGAGTCCGGTGGGCCTGCTCGGCTCGCAGCGGGTTGCTCCGCACCGTCTGCTTCGCCCTCCAATGTGTCGCCATGGGCCCTCCTCGTGTTGGGGCTTTCCGAACGAAGAGCAGGCGCCGTGCCAACCTCCACTCAGAGCGAGCACAGAGGGCGGAGAGCCCGTGGGGCTGTGGCAGATTGCTACGGGTGGTGAGGATTGCCACGACCCACCCGCCACACCTGCCTGCCCTGTTCCACTTCAAAGCGAGAGCCGCTACGGAGTCTGGGCCAGCCCTTCAGCGGGCTGCCCCTCCGGCGCGCGCACCCGGGGGACGCGCAGGGTGAGCCCCACGCTCCAGTGGAACAGCGGCAGGCCCTTGAAGGCCTGGAAGAGGAGCCAGGGGCCCACGCAGCCCGCGAGGCACCCGAGCACGAAATGCACCGCCAGCGGCATCCCCGGGTGCAAGCGCTCCAGCGCGATGCGCATCCCCGAGACGAAGTAGATGTGGAAGAGGTAGAGCGTCATGCTGATGGAGCCCGTGAAGACGAGCCGGCTCCAGGCCTCCTTCCACGCCGCGCCGCCCTCGGAGACCCGCTGGCGCAGGAAGACGATCAGCGAGAACAGCATGCCGAAGCCCAGGGGACCGTTGAGGCCGCACACCACCGGGTACAGCTCCTCGGGGAACACCGCGTAGATGAGGACGATCAGCGCGAAGAAGGCCGTGGGCAGCAGCGCCTGGAGCGCCACCGGCCACCGGGCGATCGCCTGGCGCACCGCGGGCAGCAGCGGGTAGACGAGCAGCCCCAGCCCGAAGAAGCGGTTCCAGGACAGGATCATCTCCACGTAGCCGCCCACGTTGCTGCTATCGCTCCAGGGGATCGCCAGCAGGTGCAGGAGGACGGCGAGGCCGAAGTAGACCGCCCCGCTCCAGCGCCCCAGCGCGGACGCGGCGTACTTGCGGAACAGCCACGCCATCAGGGTGCAGCCCACCAGCGCATGCACGAACCAGAAGATGGAGTAGGCGGGGAACCACGTGGTGGGCATCCGCAGTAGCACCGACAGCCAGCCCTCGCGCCCGTGGACCGCGCCCCGCGTGAGCTCCTGCATGAGGAACAGGACCGGCGCCCACACCAGCATCGGAACGAGGAGCTTGTTCACCTTCTTGCGCATGAAGTCGAACAGCGACAGGTCCGCCCGCCCGAAGGCGGCCACCGCCACCCCCGAGCCCATCAGCATCACCGCCATGTTGAAGCTGTGGAGCAATTCGACCACGACCCGCAGGTCGGTCCGGTCCGCGGCGAAGAGCTTTCGGACCCCGTGGGTCGCGTCTACGCCGAGCACATGCACGACCACGACAAGCAGGATGCCGATGCCCCGCATGCTGTACAGGTCACTGGAAAGCCTCTGGATGTCTTCCCGGTTGTCGCGCATACCGCCCCTTTGCGGTCCAATTATTACTGAAAACAGGAAAACTTGCGAGATTCAGACAACCCGGGTTCCGAACAAGCATTCCGGCATTTACTGATTTACAAGCCAGACAAAAAGAATCAGTCAGGCAGTCAATTCGAAGTGCCTGCCCAGGGGGCCATGCTTGTGCTTCTGCGTGCTTGCCACCGGGCAGCCGGGATGCGATGGCCGACGGACTGCCCGCCATGAAACGACCGCACCGCCCGGCCTCCAAGAAGTCCTCCTCGAAGAGGTCCTCCCCGCCTTCTTCCCAGAAGTCCGCCTCCCGGCCCGCGCCCTCGCGAGCGGCCCCTCGGGAGGAGGCTTCGGCGCGCTCCACCCGCCCGCTGCGGGAGGATCTGGTGCTGCAGGCCAGCCTGGAGGCCTATGGCCTGGTGCGTCACGAGGGCCGCCTCTCGGATCGGGCGCTCGACTTCACCCTGCGCCGCAAGGCGCACCTGTACTCCACCGAGCGCCGCGCCGTGTCCGAGCGCGTCTACGCCCTGCTGCGCCGCCAGCGCACGGTGGACTACCTGCTCTCCCGCGCGCGCTCCGGCTTCGAGCGGCTGGAGACCACTCGCCAGGATGTGCTGCGGCTGGCCGCCTCGCGCGTCCTCCATGGAGAGAGCACCCCCACCGTGGCCCGCGACTCGGCGCTGTCGGGCGAGGATGCCGCCGCCCTGAACGCGCTCCCCGAGGCCGCCGCGGCCCTGGAGGCCCTGCCCGCCGCGAAGCGCTTCCCCATCGCCGCCTCCCTGCCGGACTTCCTGGCCGCGAAGTTCCAGGAGACGTTTGGCGAGGACGCGGTGCGCGCCGCCGAGGCGATGAACGAGCGGGCGCCGCTCACCGCGCGCTTCAACCCGCTGAAGACCGACCGCGAAACCCTGAGGAAGCGCCTGGCCGAGGAGGGCGTCGAGAGCACCCCCACGCCCCTGTCCCCGCTGGGCCTGTGGCTGGAGACGCGCGTCAACGTCTTCTCGCTCGAGAGCTTCCGCGAGGGCTTCCTGGAGCTGCAGGACGAGGGCAGCCAGCTGCTCGGCATGCTGGTGGATGCTCCTCCTACCCGGGTGGTGGATGCGTGCGCGGGCGCCGGGGGCAAGACGCTGCAGCTCGCGGCGCAGATGAAGAACCGGGGCGACCTGCATGCCCTGGACGTGGACGAGGGCCGCATCGACGAGCTGCGCAAGCGCGCGCGCCGGGCGGGCGTCCACAACGCCCGCACGCAGGTCATCCCTCCCGAGGGCGCTCCCGCCGAGGAGGCCATCGCCCCGCTGAAGGACAAGGCGGACCGGGTGCTGGTGGACGCGCCGTGCAGCGGCACGGGCACCTACCGCCGCAAGCCGGACGCGCGCTACCGCGTCACCGCCGAGGAGCTGAAGAACCAGGTGGCGCGGCAGAAGGCGCTGCTGGAGCGCTTCTCCGCCATGGTGAAGCCGGGCGGCCGGCTCATCTACGGCACGTGCAGCATCCTCCGCGAGGAGAACGAGGCGGTGGTGGAGGACTTCCTCTCGCGCCACCCGGACTTCTCCGTGCGCCCGGTGGCCGAGGAGCTGGGCGCGGAGCTGGGCGCCAAGGTCAGCCGCGGCCCGTTCCTGCGGCTGGCGCCCCACACCCACGGAACGGATGGGTTCTTCGGCGCCATCCTGGTCCGAGCGAAGTAATCTGGGGCCTCCCTCGCAACGGAGAGCCCTGGCAATGTCGGAAGCCGTCCACTACCGCGTCTCCATGTCCCGCCCCCACACTCACCTCTTCGAGGTGGAGGCGCGCTTCCCGGCGGGGCCCGAGGTGCTCGATGCCGTGCTTCCGGTGTGGACGCCGGGCAGCTACCTGGTCCGCGAGTACGCCCGACACCTCCAGGACGTGACGGCGGTGGGCCCGGGCGACGAGGCACTCCCCGTGCAGCGCGTGGACAAGCGCACCTTCCGCGTCCGCGCGGGTGGCAAGGCCGTGAGCCTGCGCTACCGCGTCTACGCCCACGAGCTGACGGTGCGCACCAGCCACCTGGATGGCTCGCACGGCTACTTCAACGGCGCCACCCTCTTCCTTTATACGGAGGCCACGCGCCACCTGCCCCACCACGTCACCGTGAAGGAGCCCGAGGGCTGGCGGACGTTCTGTGCGCTGGAGCGCCAGGGCGAGGCCTTCATCGCCTCGGACTATGACGAACTGGTGGACAGCCCCTTCGAAGTGGGGCCGCACACGCCGCACACTTTCACCGCCGCGGGCGTGCCCCACGAGGTGGTCATCTGGGGCGACACGGTGGCGGACGCGGAGAAGCTCACCTCGGATCTGCAGCGCATCTGCGAGGCCGAGGCGCGGCTGTTCGGCGGGCTGCCCATGCGGCGCTACCTCTTCCTCGTCTACCTGTCGGACAAGGGGCGCGGCGGGCTGGAGCACCAGGCCTCCACGGCGCTGCTGTTCCCCCGCGCGGGCCTGCAGAGCAGCCGGGGCTGGGAGGACTTCCTCACGCTGGCGGCGCACGAGTACTTCCACCTGTGGAACGTCAAGCGCATCAAGCCGCGCGCCCTGGTGCCCTTCGACTACTCGCAGGAGAACTACACCACGCTGCTGTGGTCCTTCGAGGGGATGACGTCGTACTACGACAACCTCTTCGTGCGGCGCGCGGGCCTCATGTCCGCCCAGCGCTACCTCACGCGCCTGGGCGAGACGCTCACCAACCTGCACACCACGCCGGGTCGCCGCGTGCAGACGCTGGCCGACGCCTCGCTGATGAGCTGGATCAAGCACTACCGCCCGGACGAGAACTCGCCCAACAGCGCCATCTCCTACTATCTCAAGGGCGAAGTGGTGTGCGCCCTGCTGGACCTGGAGATCCGCCGGGCCACCGACAACGCCAAGGGCCTGGACGACGTGATGCGCCTGCTGTGGCAGCGCTACGGAGACGGTTCGGGCGTGACGGAGGAAGGCGTGGAGGCGGCGGTGAACGAGGTGGCGGGCAAGGACCTGACGTCCTTCTTCGACCGGGCGGTGCGCTCCACCGAGGAGCTGGACTACTCCGTCTTCTCGCACGTGGGCCTGGAGGTGAGCTTCCGGGTGCGCGACTCGGCCGCGGACAAGGGCGGTACGCCGCCGGCGCGCAAGACCGGCGAGGTGAAGCCCAAGGGCTGGCTGGGGCTCACCACCCGGGGCCAGGCCACGGTGTCCATGGTGGTGGACGGCTCGCCGGCGATGGAGGCCGGGCTCTACCCCGAGGACGAGGTGGTGGCGCTGGATGGATACAAGGTGGATGGGGCGGGGCTGGTGGGCCGGTGCGAGGACCGACGCCCAGGCGAGACGGTGCGGGTGACGCTGTTCCGCCGCGACAAGCTGATGGAGCTCCCGGTGGTGCTGGGCCAGAAGCCCGCGGACGCGGTGTACCTCACCCGGGTGGACAAGCCCTCCGAGGCGCAGAAGACCGCCTTCCAGGCCTGGCTGGGCGCGGCGTGGGACGAGGCGTTGGGTTAGGCGCGCTTCGCCCAGGCACATCTTCCGATGACTTCCTGACGGTTCACGTTGCCGCGCCAGGGGGGCAGCACCACCTTCGGGCCATGTTTCGGTTGCGCATCCTCGCGGTGATCCTCGGCCTCGGCTTCCTGCCGGCGTGTGACAACAGACCGGTGGTGGATAATGGGGGGGACCTCTGCGAGGAGGAGCTCGTCACGCTGCGGGTCGAGGTGTTGACGGCCGACGGAGCCCGGGTCAAGGGCGCCACGGTCACCGCCATCCATCTGGAGACGAACCAGAGCATCACCGGAGTCACCAACGAGGAGGGCATCAGCCGGGCGGTGAACGAGTCGTTGGGCGCGGGCACCGTGCGGCTCCACGCCACGGCCGGAGCCAAGGTCTCTCCTCCCCTGGAGGTCGAGTGGCAGTGTGATGGTTGCCACTGCTCGCCCATTCCGGGGGCGGTGACACTGCAGCTCAACCCGTAGAGTCCACGACCTGTAGGGTAGGCTGTCCGGCGGGCGTGCCTGAAACGATAGGTTGTCCGGAGATCTTCCGCTCGCTAGCCTTCGGGAGTCATGCCGAGCGTTGAAGAACTCCTCCGAACTCCCCTATCGGAGCTGACTGACCGTTTCCTCGAGCGAGCCCAACCGGTACCTCGCGGGCTCCTGGAAGCACTGGAGGCAGACTCCCGGCAAGGCGCTCGCTCGCTCGCTCGCCGCATCCGGGCCCGGCAGGAGCAGAACCGCTCCGAGGGTCAGCGGCTTCGCCACCTGCTGCGCTACGAGCAGGAATTGTGGGTGCAGGGCCTGGAGCGGGTGGCGGGGGTGGACGAGGCGGGCATGGCGCCCCTGGCAGGCCCGGTGGTGGCGGCTGCGGCGATTTTGCCGAAGAACTACCGACTCAAGGGGTTGGACGACTCGAAGAAGATCCTCGATGAGGAGCACCGCGAGGAGCTGGCCGCCGTCCTCAAGAAGGACGTGGTGGCCTGGGCCGTGGGCGTGGCGGAGGTAGAGGAGATCGACCGCATCAACATCTACCACGCGGGGCTGCTGGCCATGCGGCGGGCGGTGGAAGGCCTGGGGATGGTTCCGGACTATGCGCTGGTGGACGCGCGCAAGATCCCCGAGTGCCCCTGCCCCCAGAAGGGCATCATCCACGGAGACGCGCTGTCGATGAGCATCGCGGCGGCCTCCATCCTGGCGAAGACGACGCGGGATCGGATGATGAAGGAGCTGGACGCGAAGTACCCGGGCTACGGGCTGGCCTCGCACAAGGGCTACCCGACGCCGCAGCATTTCCAGGCGATGAAGGAGAAGGGCGTGCTACCCATCCACCGCCGCAGCTTCGGACCGGTGCGGGAGGCGCTCGGGCTGGTGCCCGTGCAGGAGGAGATGTTCCCCCCGCCGCCGCCTGTGCCACCCCGCCCGTGAGCGCCGACCGCGATATCGACGAGTGGCTGGCCGAGCGAGGGATTACCCTCCCGGACTCGCGGGAGCGGGCGCGCGAGGCGCTGGTGGAGGCCAAGGTCATCAACCCGAAGAAGGCGCGCATGAGCGAGCAGAAGCTCGAGCGCGCCGAGGCGCTGCTGACCGAGCGCTTCTTCCGCGTGTGTGGCGCGCCGGCGTGCATGCAGGTGGCGCACGCGAGCGGACGGGAGCCGCTGCTGGTGGAGCCGAAGACGCACTGCGAGCGGTGCGGGGGCTCGGACAACCAGCGCGCGGTGGTGGAGTTCCTGGAGGCGTGCCGCCGCAAGGGCGTGCGGCGCATGGTGGTGGTGGGCGGCTCGCCGGCGGTGCGCGAGGAGCTGGAGGCGCGGCTGGGAAGTCAGGTGGAGCTGCGCATGGTGGACGGCACGGAGCGCCGCACGGCGGACCGGGCCCGGCATGACCTGGAGTGGGGAGACCTGGTGCTGGTGTGGGGCGCCACGGAGCTGCACCACAAGGTGAGCGAGCACTACACGAGCGCGGCGCCCCCGTTGAACCGCAAGGTGGTGCATGTGGCCAAGAGAGGCGTCGCTTCGTTGCTCGAAGAGGCCATCAAGCACCTGAAGCGCTGAGCCCGCGCCTCACGCTGTCGTGCTTCTCTCTCGAGGGGTGATGAGGGAAGGCAGCTCGTCGGCCGGCCGCAGCGTGATGAGGGGCTCGGGCCTGGGCGTGTAGCCAGCCACCATCCGAGGCCGGTAGCGCTGGGCGAGCGTCGCCAGGATCAGCGTGCCTTCCATCAGCGCGAAGTTGCTGCCGATGCACTGACGCGGGCCGCCGAGGAACGGGAAGTACGCGTACCTCGGCCTCGCGGCGATCTGCTCGGGCGTGAAGCGGTCCGGTTCGAAGCGCTCGGGTTCCGGCCAGAACTCCGGCAGGCGCTGCGTGACGTAGGGGCTCATGTCGAGCGAGGCGCCACCGCGTATCTGGTAGCCGTAGACCGTGTCGTCCTCCACCACCTTGCGGCTCAGGACGTAGACCGGTGGATAGAGGCGCAGCGACTCATCCAGCACCCTGCGTGTGTACACGAGCCGGGGAACATCGTCGGCCGTGGGCAACCGGCCTCCGAGCACGGCATCCAGCTCCTCGTGGAGCTTCCGCTCCGGCTCCGGGTTCTGTTCGAGCAACACCCAGGTCCACGCGAGCGCCGTGGCGGTGGTCTCATGGCCCGCGAGCATCATCGTCAGCACCTCGGCCTGGAGGTGCGCATCATCCATCTGCTCGCCCGTCTCTTCGTCTCGCGCGAGCATGAACATGGAGAGCAGGTCTCCCCGATCCTCCAGGTGCTTTCGGCGCTCCGCGATGACCCGGCCCACCACATCTCTCAGCGTGGCGCCGGCCTGGCGGAAGGCTCGATCATACGCGGTGGGCAGCACCGGAGGGAGGAGCCGAAGCGAGCGGAACCGCTCCACCGTCTGCTCGCTGAGGACGTTGAAGGCCGCCGACACGGCCTCGACCTCCGCGCGCACATCCGTCCCGAACAGCGCCTCGCCGACGATGCGCAAGGTGAGCGCCATCATGTCCCGCACCACGGGGCGCGGCGTTCCCGAGCGCTGGGATTCACTCCAGTGTTCGGCGAGCTCCGCCGCCGCTCGCACCATCTGCTCGGCCATCGCCGAAATCCGCGCGCGGTGGAAGGCGGGCTGCGCGAGCCTGCGCTGCTTGAGCCACGTCTCGCCCTGGCTGGTGATCAGACCATCGCCCCCGATGCGGCGGAACAGCGCATAGCTGAAATGGTCCTTCGTGTAGTTCTTCACGTGGTCCTGCAGCACGTGCTTGAGCCCCTCGGGATGGGTGACCAGATAGGCGCGCCCGGGACCGAAGCGATACTGCGCCACCGGCCCATGCTCCAAGGCGGTGCGCATGAGCCAACCGAGCGTGTCCTTTCGGACGTCTCGAATGACTCCGATGAGAGGAAGCCCGCGAGGACCGGTGGCGATACGGAACGGGACGTTCATAAGATTCCAATCACGGGCCACAGCCCGCGCACCCTTCATCAGGATCTGCGCTCCAGCACACCTTGACGAGAATTGAGCAACGGTCGTCTGCTTCCAGCATGCTCAATCAAGACTCCGAGTACCAATCCTGCATCCAGAGTTCCGAGCGCGTGTCCTGGCGAATCGACGAGCTGTTGCCCAAGGACACTGTCATCGACTTCAGCCGGCGGATCCTCTCGGATGCGCTGACGGGAACGGAAGGAATTCGCTGCTTGAGCGATCAGGAGAAGCTGATGCTCAATCAGATCCGCTCCAACAGCTACGCCCACCTGTTCCTGTTCCTGGAGGAGTACGCGGTGGCCCTGGCGGCGCATCGCGCCAGCCTGGAGCTCCACGGGAAGCCGACCCACATGCGCGCGCTGCTGCGCTTCAGCGAGGAAGAGCTCAAGCACCAGCAGCTCTTCGCGCGCTACACCAGCGCGTTCGCCCGGGGCTTCAAGGTCGCTCCGGCCCTGCTCGACAACCAGGTCCAGGTGGCCAAGGCCATCATGGCGAAGTCGAACCTGGGGGTGCTGTTCTTCAACCTCCACATGGAGCTCATGACGCAGCAGCACTACATCGAGACCATCCGCGACAATAAGCGCGAGGAGCTCGATCCCCTGTTCTGCAACATGCTCAAGCACCACTGGCTCGAGGAGGCGCAGCACACCCGCCTCGACTTCCTGGAGGCCCAGAAGATCATCGCCCAGGAGCCCGAGACGGTGGAGGCGGCCATGAACGAGTACGCCGAGCTGCTCCAGGCGCTCCGGGGCACCTTGAACGCCCAGCTCGAGCTGGACGTGCAAACCCTCGAGAAGGCCACGGAGCGGAAGTTCACGGAGGCCGAGCGGAAGGAGATCCTCGAGGCCCAGGAGCGCTCGTACGTCTGGGGCTTCATCGGAATGGGGATGAAGGCGCCCCTCTTCCTCTCCCGCCTGCGCGCGCTCTCTCCCATGGCCGAGCAGCGGGTCCTCGAGCTGGCCCCGACGTACTACTGCAACTGAGCCGCGCTTCTCCGCCGAGGGCGCTGTTCCCGGGGACTTGCGGAACGGCGCCCACGCGGATATCTGTTCCGGAGCTGTCTTGGAGGCGTTTTTGTCCCGACTTCCCTTTCCCATGAGTGCATCGACGCCTCGGCGCGGCGCTCAGGAGAGGTGTGTCCGGAAGACGCCCTGCCCTGATTTGCGCGCCTCGACGGTCACTGCCTAACCAGCCCGTCGACGGCGCGCCTCCACGCCCGTCAGCCAGCTCCCCCCTCCACCAAGCCGTCCATCACCATTGCGCTTCCGGCCACACCCTGGCCGGAACGTCGAGGTTCACCATGGGTTCCATGACGCTTCTTTCCCCTGCTCCGGCCGTGCGCATCACCACCGAGGACATGTCCCGCCTGCGCACCATCGTGGAGCGCTACCTCGAAGGCTCCCGGGCTGAAGCGGCCGAGCTGCTCGAGCTCGAGCTGGACCGCGCGTCCATCACGCCGCAGCACCAGATCCCGGCCGATGTCGTCACCATGAGGTCGCGCATCCTCTTCGAGGACGTGGAGACGGGGCGTCGCCGCGAGGCGACGTTGGTCTACCCGGATGAGGCGGACATGGCCCAGTCGAAGGTGTCGATCCTCGCGCCGGTGGGGCTGGCGGTGCTGGGCCTCAGGGTGGGCGACGTCATCGACTGGCCGCTGCCCAACGGGCGCGTCACCACGCTGCGCATCGTGGCGGTCCTCTACCAGCCCGAGGCGGCTGGCGACTTCCACCTGTAGCCCTCGACCGGAGCGGGGCGCTTGCCGTCCCCGCTCTTCTCTCCCAGTGCGACGCCCCTCTTCAGACGGTCACCTGGCGCATGCTGTTGAGCTGAGTGGCCCGGGCGAGCGCGCCCAGGTTCGGCCCCTCGTAGTTGGCGGAGAAGACGCGGTTCTTGAAGTCGTCGCGCGACATCTTCTCCTCGTCGCCCCAGGGGTTGGTGAAGTGGACGAAGTCCTTGCCGTTGTCCTTGGAGGTGCCGGTGACGAGCACCTCGTGGAACGAGTGCGGCTTGCCCGGCTCCTCGAAGCGCATGCCCGTCATGACGTTTCTGTCCTGGGACAGCTCCGAGTCGATGATGCGCATGGCGGTGTCCTTCTGCTTGTCGCCGAACTCGGAGGACTTCATGTCCTTGCCGGAGATGGCGTCGTTGAGCTTGTCGAGCCCTCCGGAGGTGGCCCCGGCGCCATCGCCCGACTTGTCGTTGTAGTCCCGCTCCAGGTTGGACATCTCCATGAGGGCGGGCGCGAGGATGCGCTGGTTGATGGAGCGGTTGGAGCCGTCGTCCTTGAAGGACGTCTCCTTCTCGCGGTGCAGCGTCGTCTTTCCGTCCGCCAGGTCCACCTTGCCCTCCTTGCTGGCCAGGCCCACGGAGATGCGCGCGTACTCGGCGGGGTTCTTCTCCGCCAGGTTGATGCTCAGCGCGGTGGGGGCGCAGGTGCCCTTGGAGCCCTGGTTGATGGAGCTGGGGGTGGCCAGCTCCCGGGCCAGCGTGCCCGCGAAGTCACCGCGCTGCACGCCCTTGGCCAGGTCATCGCCCTTGGCCGCCCGGGCCAGGTGGTCCAGCGTGGTGCCCTCGCCCTTGAGGTCCTTCTCTCCGGGCAGCTTGCCCTGGAAGAGCAGCTTCTGCAGCGCCAGCTGCTCCGAGCCCTTGTCGTGGTAGGTGGCGATGGCGTCCTTCACCTCCTTGTACTGATTGCGCTCGCCCTCCGAGAGCTTGGAGAGCGCCTCCTTCTCCAGCTTCTCGTTGGCCTTCACCAGCTTGGAGGCCTGGGCCTCCTCCTTCTTGCCCGTGGCCTTGCCATCCCGACCGTTGTGCGTGACATGCCAGTCCTCGCCGCGCTTCTCGTCCGACTTGGGGTTGAGGAACTCGTCCGCGCGGGCCACGGCCTCCTTGTACTCGGCCGGCATCTCCTTCTTGGGCGCCTCGGCCTTCTCGGGCGCCTTCTTGGCCTGCGCCTCGAACATGTCCTTCATGGAGTGGCCCAGCGCCTTGTTCTCGCTCTTGGGCTCGGAGGCCTTCTGCGTCTGAGCACCGAGCGTGTTCCCGGTGGCGGCGGTGGGGAGGCGGGCAACGACGGGGCGGTTGTTCAGGGCGGGCAGGTTCATGCCTTCCTCCCATAGCCAGCCCCGTGCCAGCGCCAGGCACCAATGATTCCGAGAGGTTGGCAAGGCCTAGAGGGGCGCATCCCTGGTAACTCTTGTTTCCGCCTGATCACAGCTGTCGCCAGGGGGGCGTACTCGGGGGCTTTTCGACAGGGACTCCCAGTGTAGGGTGTGGCCTTCCCCGAATCCCTCGGAACCGCCAGACATGACAACCCACACAGCTGACTCCACGCCGCTCATGGCGGACCGCATCTACCGGGGTGGCACCATCCTCACGATGAACGATGCCCAGCCCGAAGTAGAGGCGCTGGCGGTCCGGGGCGAGCGCATCCTTGCGGTGGGCACCTGGGAGAACCTCCAGCAACTCCAGGGCACGGACACGGAGGTGGTGGACCTGGCGGGCCGCACGCTGATGCCAGGCTTCATCGACGCGCACGGGCACCTCATGGGCTGGATCCTCTACTGGGGCACACCGGATCTGTCGCCGCCGCCCGCGGGCACCATCAAGAGCATCCCGGACATTGCCAACGCACTGCGGAAGTACATCGAGGAGAAAGCCATTCCCGAGGGCACGCTCGTGCTCGCCAGTGGGTATGACGACTCGTTGCTGGCGGAGGGGCGGCATCCGACCCGCGAGGAGTTGGATGCAGTCTCCGAAAAGCACCCCATCTGCATCGTACACACCTCGGCGCATCTGGCGGTGTTCAACACCCCGCTGCTGAATGCGGTGGGCTATGTGAGTGCTGAGTCCGCCCCACCGGGAGGGGTCATCCAGGTGGATGAGAACGGCGAGCCTACTGGCGTGGTGGAGGAGGAGGCCGTCAACGCCTTCCATAAACTGTTGCCCCAGGAGCCGGACATTCCCGGGCTGTTGAAGACGCTGCACGAGGTACAGCAGCGCTATGCGCGCCTGGGGATCACCACCGTGGAGGACGGCATCTCGGGCAAGAGCTCGGTCGAGCTATTGCAACTCGCCGCGTCTCAGCAGGTGCTCTTCCTCGACGTGCTCATGTTTCCGAAGTGGACGGAGGCAGATGACATCGACACGATCCCCAACCTGCCCCGGGAGAACTACGTGGGCCACCTCAAGGTGGGCGGCGTGAAGATCACCCAGGATGGCTCGCCCCAGGGCAAGACGGCGTTTCTACGAGAGCCCTACCTCATTCCGCCGCCGGGCGAGATCTCTACCTACCGTGGGCGGCCCATCCTGAGTGAGGAGGAGCTGGACGCGGAGGTAGAGAAGGCCTTCAAAAACGGGCGGCAGCTCCACATCCACTGCAACGGAGATGCGGCGGCGGACATGATGCTGAAGTCCGTGGAGCGGGCCACACAGAAATTCGGGCCAGCCGACCGACGACCCGTCATGGTGCATGCGCAGACGGTGCGAGAGGATCAGCTCGACACCATGAAGGCCCTGGGCATCATCCCCACCTTCTTCGTGGCGCATACCTTCTACTGGGGTGACTGGCACCGGGACGAGACGCTGGGCTTGGTGCGAGCACGGCGCATCTCACCCCTGCGCTCCACCGCGAACCGGGGGATGCTCTACACGATCCACAATGACTCGCCCGTGGTGCCTCCAGACATCCTGCCGCTCGTATGGAGTGCCGTGTCACGCACCACGCGCAGCCAGAAGGAGCTGGGACCCGAGCAGCGCGCGACGCCGCTGGAGGCGCTCAAGGCGGTGACGGCATGGGCCGCGTACCAGAACTTCGAGGAGAAGGACAAAGGCACCCTGGAGCCGGGCAAGCTGGCGGATCTGGTCGTGCTGTCGGACAACCCGCTCACGGTCTCCACGGAGGCATTGCGAAATATCAGCGTGGTCGAGACCATCAAGGGTGGAACCACCGTCTACCCCCGCGCACCTGAGTTCTCCACGAAGGCCCAGCGAAGCCTCTCCTCCCATACGGGAGCAGCAACCCTCCGGGCCTTCCTGCCACGACACACGTGCTGCTGAGTCCTGGAGGGCCTACGCGTGCCTGGAGAAGTGCGTCTTCAGGGCGACGAGCTGCTGATCGATGATCTGCTTCAGCGGCTCCACGCTGGCTCCGGCCTGCAGGGTGATCTCTCGTGAGTACTCCACCACGGTCTGCTTTTCCCCCTCGGGGGTGAACTTGATCTCCGCGGAGTACGTCTGCATGCCAAGCCCTGGGCTGCGCAGGTGGTAACGGACGGCGTGCTCTCGCTCGTCGCAGGCGGTGATTTCCTCCTGAAGCGTCAGGTCACCGAGGGTCAGCTGGTAGCGCGCTGGGAGCTTCGGAAGGCTGTGTCCTTCAACCCATTGAAAGACCCCGGCGGGAATGAGGATCTTCGCTATCTGAGGGAAGTCCCGAAGCGTCGGCCACGTCTCGCTGATGGGAGCGCCCAGCGTGGCCCGCTGGAAGAAGGTGAAACGGCCTGGCTCGACCTCCTTGAACGTGGACACTTCTTCCCCGCGCCGTGCGTGCATACGACCTCCCATGAAGGTAGCCGGGACTCTAGTGGCACCGGCACGGTGGGCCTACCCCCTACGTGCCCCGTGCTAAGCTTCGGGCATGAGCTCAACCCGCCTGCGTCGTCACGTGAAGGCGCCCCGCGCGCGCGTCTATCTCGCGCTTCTCGATGCACGCTCGGTCACGACGTGGATGGTGCCGACCGGCATGACCAGCCACGTGCATGCGTTCGACGCTCGCGAAGGTGGCACGTTCCGGATCTCCCTCACGTACGACTCGCCCACCGCGACCGGCAAGACGACCGCGCACACCGACACGTATCACGGCCGCTTCGTGAAGCTCGTACCGAACGAGCAGGTGGTCGAAGTGCTCGAGTTCGAGACGACCGATCCCTCGATGCAAGGTGAGATGACCATCACGTTCACGCTCGAGGATGCGGACGGTGGCACCGATGTCCTCGCCGTACACGACGGGCTACCGCCTGGCGTGCCCCCCGCGGACAACGAGACCGGCTGGCAGATGTCTCTCGACAAACTCGCGGCGCTCGTCGAAGCGGGCTAGCGCGTACTCCTTTCGCTGCTACCCGAAGAGCACCTTCAGGATCTGCCGCCCCCAGGCACGGCGGTCCTCCTCGCGGTCGAAGTTGAGCGGCACGAACGCCTGGAACAGGCCGGGAAGCATCCCCAGGAGCATGAGTGCCGCCCAGATCTGCGAGAGCGCGATCCGCAGCGCCGTCTCCGATAGGTGCGGCACCGCCGGCGCGATGCGGGGGGTGAGCTCCGCAAGGAACGCGTTGAGGCGCTTCACCGCCATCGCGTCGTAGGACTGCTTCACCAGTGCGTCCCTCAGGTGCGCGTGCGCGATGCGAGGAAACCGCGTCGAGTGCATGAGGTAGTCCTCGAGGACCTTCTCGAGTGCTGCCTTCACCTCGAGCCCGCTGGCCCGCTGCTTGTCGAAGTCGCTGAGGAACGCGCCGAAGGC
Source organism: Hyalangium ruber (assembly GCF_034259325.1). Taxonomy (NCBI): domain Bacteria; kingdom Pseudomonadati; phylum Myxococcota; class Myxococcia; order Myxococcales; family Archangiaceae; genus Hyalangium; species Hyalangium rubrum. Next base: position 717,406 of record NZ_JAXIVS010000001.1, read on the forward strand.
CTCCTCGAGCGTGCCCTCCAGCGCCAGGGCGATCAGGTTGTCCTTGCTCTGGAAGTAGTAGTTGATCGCGGCGCTGTTCACGCCGGCCTCGCGGGCGATCTCCCGGATGCCCGTGGCCTCCAACCCGTCCCGCTCGATGCACGTCACCGCGGCCAGCAGGATGCGGGTACGAACGGCCTGATTTCTCTCCGCCATGCGGGGTAAACCTCCGTAACTCCTGAAACTTCCCATGCGGATTTGACAGCCGCCACGCGTCCGATCTACTGATTTAATCAGTTGATTGAACCGACGGAGTAAATCCATGGATTCAAGCAGCGGTGAGATTAGCGCGGATCGGAAGGCTTCGGCACGGGTCTCGCGGCGACTGGCGCTCGGCGGGGCCGGACTGTTCCTGGGCGGGGCGCTCGCGGCGCTGGGCACGCAGCGGGCCGTGGCCCAGCCCCCAAAGGAGGTTCCAGGGATCAAGCCGCGCAGCGAGGCCTGGTACGACCTGCGGTTCACCGGCGACGGGCTCATGGACAACCAGCTGCTCTGGTACCTGGGCCACGCCACCAGCGGCATGAGCGATATCGGCGAGTGCCTCGAGACGGCGAAACGAATCCAGGCCGGCGAGGAGAAGAGCTGGTTCGACGAGTGGCTCAAGACGGCCGAGCGCGTCCACAAAGTCGCCGACACCGCCCACGGCAAGGGCCATACGCTGAGCGCGGGAGAGACCTATGCGCGCGCCGCGAACTATTACCGGGCGGCGACGTTGCATTACACCGATCGGAGCGACCCACGACTCTTGGAGGCCACACGGCGCGCCACCGCCACCTTCGAGAAGTCGAATTCGCTGCTCGGCTACCCGGCCCAGCCCATCGAGATCCCTTACGAAGGAACTTCCCTCCCCGGCTACTTCATCCGCTCGCCGTACGCGAAGCCCTCGGCGCCGATCCTCCTGCTCCACCAGGGGCTGCACGCCTGGCCCGAGGAGACGAAGTGGGTCTACGACGGGGCCTACAAGCGCGGCTACCACGCGCTCATCTTCCATGGGCCGGGCCAAGGCAGGGCGTTGCGCGAGAAAGGGCTGGCCTTCCGGCCCGATTGGGAACGCGCGGTGAGCCCGGTGGTCGATGTCGCGGAGCGGTTGGCGGGCGTGGACCCCAAGCGGATCCTCTTGATGGGCTTGTCGTTCGGAGGAGCGCTCGCCCCGCGTGCCGCGGCGTTCGACTCGCGGATCGCGCTGTGCATCGCGAACCCCGGCGTCTTGAGCTGGTGGGAGGCGATGTCCAGCCACTTCGAGCGCTTCGTGCCAGGCGTCATGTCCCTGCTGAACTCGAAGCCCGAGCTGTTCGACCAGGCGATCCACCGGCTGGCGAGCGGATGGCCGACGGCGGAGTACTGGCTCCGCGATGTGCTGTGGAAGCACGGCGCCAGGTCACCGTCGCACGTCTTCCAGCTCCTCTCGGAGTTCAACAACGAGCCCATCATCGACCGGATTACGTGCCCCGTGCTCATCATGGAGGGCACCGCGGAGGACGCGACGCCGGGACAATCGCAAAAGCTGTACGACGCGCTGAAGGGCCCCAAGCACCTCATGATGTTCACGGAGGAGGAGGCCGCGCCGCTGCACTGCCAGGCAGGGGCGATCGCGCTCGCGTCGCAGCGGCTGTTCGACTGGCTGGACGAGAACGTCTGAGCGCCGAGGGGGCCTGCCATGAGGGGAACGATCGTCACCGTGCTGCTGCTGTGCGCCACCGCCTGGGCCGAGGAGCAGCCACCCGAGGGCGAAGCGAAGGACGGAGGGTTCAGCGTGGTGCCCTTCGCGCTCCCGGCCTACCAACCGGAGACGAGCTGGCTGATCGGCGGCGCGGCCGCGCTCGTGCATCAGCCCTCCGAGCAGAGCGGGCTCCGCGAGTCGCAGCTTCTCCTCGCGGGCTCCGCGAGTCTGCGCAAGCAGTTCTCGGTAATCCTATCGTCCGACGTCTTCGCCCTGGAAGACCGGCTGCACCTGGGCGGAACCCTCAGCGCGGCGAAGTTCCCGGACCAGTTCTTCGGGATGGGGAACGCAACGAGCGCGAGCGGGAAGGAGCCCTACACCCCCACCTATTACGAGCTCGAGTTCAGCCCGAAGTGGCGCCTCTTCCCGGCTTTTTATGTAGGCCCGAGTGGCCGCCTCCAGGTGGCACGGATGGCGGGCCAGGCTCCCGGAGGCATGCTCGACCGAGGCGAGGTTCCCGGCTCCCGGGGAGGAACCACCGTTCAGCTCGGCCTCTCGGCGCTGTGGGACACGCGTGACAGCACGCTGTATCCGCGCACGGGAGCGCTGGTCCGCGCGCACCTGCGCACGGCTCAGCCGGCGCTGGGCTCTACCACGGAGTTCAACCTGCTGCGCATCGACAGCCGCGGATATTGGACGATGCCCTACGCCCAGCATGTCCTCGCGCTGCACGCGCTCCTCGAGCTGCGCAGCGGCGAGCCTCCCTTCTACGACACGGGCAAGCTCGGCAGCGGCGAGATGATGCGCGGCTACTTCGAGGGCCGCTTCCGGGACAGGCAGCACCTCGCCCTGCAGGCCGAGTACCGGGCTCCCCTCTTCTGGCGCGTGGGCGGAGTCGTGTTCGCGTCGGTCGGCAATGTCGGCCGGAGCCTGGACATGGAGCTGCTGTCAGCCCCCAAACCCGCTGCGGGCGCGGGCCTCCGGTTGGCGCCGGTGAAGGATGTGCCGGTCAACATCCGGCTCGACGTCGCGTATGGCAGCGATCTGTCGTTCTATCTGAACGTAGGCGAGGCCTTCTGAATCTCCCGCCCGTGGGCCCCTGGGTGGTGCTCCCTCAGCGGCGCGGGCCTGCGGGAGCACGAGGATTGAGTCGCGTCTTCTGTTCATCGACAGGAGGCGTGGCTCCTGCACCGATGATCTGCGTGGTCGCTGCCGCCGCGCTGGGCACCACGGGTGACTCGCGCGTGCGCAGCGCTTCCACTTCGGCGGGCGTGGGATCGCTGAGCTCCAGGAGCCCTCGCTCGCGCGTCCATCGCTCCGCGAAGTTCTCGCGCAGCCAGCTCGTGAGGTCGACCGCCGGGAGCGCCTGTCTCACCGGTTCGAGGCCACGCAGGAAGGCCCTCGCGTCGGGATAGCGCTGCCCCGGCTCGAGGTGAAGCGCCACGTCGAGGACCCGCTTGAGCAGTTGATAGGCGGGGGGCGCGTCGGCTCGCTCCAGGCGCGGAAGCCGGATGCCACTGGAGGAAATCTCGGGAAGCTCGCCCGACAGCAGCTCGTAGAGGACACAGCCGAGCGCGAAGAGATCGCCGGACGCGGTCGCGTCAGCGCCTTCGCGTCGCTCGGGCGGCATGTACTCGGCCTTTCCAACGACGAAGCCAACCTGCGTGAGCCGCTTCTCGGAAGGCACGGGAACCTTCGCGATGATGCGCTCCTGGGCCTCGCCGGAGCGATGCGCGATCCCGAAATCGACGACCTTCACCACGCCGTCGAACGACACGACGAGGTTGTCCGCGCTGATGTCGCGGTGGATCACGCCATGCTCGTGCGCGTAGGCGAGTCCACGCAGGGACTGCTGACCGATCTCGACGATCACCTCGGGCGGCAGCGTGCCTCCCCCGTCGACGCGCTTGACGAGCTCGAACGCGTTCACGCCACTCAGGTACTCCATGACGATGAACCACGCGCCGTCGATCTGCCCGAGATCGTAGACGGAGACGATGTTCGGGTGATGGAGCCGCGCGGAGGTGCGCGCTTCGCTAATGAAGCGCTGGGTCTGGGCCTCCGGGTCGTCCTGGACGTCATCCAGCATCCGCTTGAGGACGACGAGCCGATGAAACCCCGCGCGCCCGGTCCGCACCGCGAGCCACACCTCTCCCATGCCGCCGCGCCCAAGCCGGGTGAGCCGGCGGTAGCGGTGGATGCCGGTTCCCAGGTCCGCGCCACGAAGCGAGCGCGCGGTGAGGATCGCGAGCGCGGTGGAGGCAAGCATCAGGAAGGGAAGCCCCACGAGCACGAAGAACGGGGTCCCCTGGAGCCAGCCCGCGTCGATAGCGAGCTCACGGCCGAGGAGCGCGAGCGCGCACAGGGACGCGGCGAGCACGGCAGCCGCCATCGCGCCCCGGCGCTTCAGGAGCCGTGCCGCTTCGACGGCCCAGGTCCCTGCCACGCACGTCGCGAGGAGCCAGAACAACGGAAGACTCAGGCCCGCGGTGGCACGCGAGAGGGCCTCCGCCGTCAGCCCGGTCTCGGGCAGCGTGAAGAGAGACCAGGAGACATCGACCACCCGCACCACACCGAGCACGAGGGCCACTCCCAGCATCACGCGTCGCCAGCGCGTGAGCGGCAGATCCAGCAGCGACCACGCGACGCGAAGCAGCGTGAACGGGAGCGGAATCGACGGCAGGACGCCGAGCAGGAGCCAGGGCCGTGTGTCGGCGATCATCGCGCTGGCTTCGTGGCTGGTGAGCCCCGTCGTGATGGAGAGCACCGCGAACCCGAGGAAGCTCGCGGCGAGCCAGAGCTGAACTCGCTGCGATCTCACCGCGGCCCAGGTCGCGAAATGCAACATCGCGAGGACGAAGAACGCTCCCGCGAGCGCGAGGTGCAGCATCGTGTAGGGAGTCACGGGTCAGGAGCGTAGTCGGCCCGATGCTCCCACGTGAAGCGGGGAGCGGCGCGGCAACATGCCGACGTGGAGCGTGCCCTCGCATCCGCCGGCTGACGCGCCATCGGGTCCCGTGGCTTCACCCCCTGTATGGGTTGGGTTATCCTCCCCAAGGAGCCACCATGTCAGAGTCCGCCACGCCGGCCCCCGGAGAGCAGGTCTACGTTCAAGCGAACCTGAGCACGGGGCTGGAGACCCATCCCGTCGAGGATCCTTCCAGCCCGGCGCTGCGCGTCAGCTGGATCCACTGGCACAGCGGCTTCCGTGGCACGGGGCTGCGTGTGGGGGATCAGATCATCGCGGTGGACGGAACCCCCGTGACTTTCCCCTCCGAGCTGCGCGAGCTCCAGCGCCTCCGCCCCACCCTCGTGGGCCAGTACCAGGAGAGCAAGCGCTGGGAGGAACGCGGGGCCACGGAAGACACGCCCGTGACGCTGACCGTCCGCCGGCGGCGCGTGCCGGGTCAAGGCTGGGAGACGCTGGAGTTTCGTGGCCGGATCCGGGCCGAGCGCGTCTACAGCAGCGCCACGGGGCGGCGACTGATCGGCTCCGGCGGGCCGGACTCCATGGCCCATGACGGCTTCGACTTCGGTACCAGCTGGAGCGCCTGGCTGGAGAAGTTCCAGAAGCAGGGCTCCCAGGTGTTGGACGACAACTGGCAGAGCCGCAGCATGGACAGCCGCTACACCCTGAAGGAGCACCTCGCCTCCAAGCCCCGCGTGGACTTCCTGGCCGAGCGCCACCCAGGGCCCTTCGCGCAGGCCACCCGCGAGGACTGGGAGGGCATGCGCACGAAGCTGGAGGGGCGCCGCTACGAGCTGACTCCGGCGGACCTTGCCTACCGCGAGCTGGGCGAGCAGCGCGCGGCGCAAATCGAGCAGCGGGCCCGCGAGGCTCGCGAGCGCTTCCTCCAGTCCCTGGCGAAGGAGACCCTGGCGGATGGGGATCTGCGCCTCAACCCGCTCCTGGACGACCGCACTCCGGTGGTGGGCAAGTACGTGGTGCTCCCCGTCATCCGGAACCGGAACTGGATCTCCGAGGCGGGGCGGAACTTCCTGACCAGCCAGATCGGGAACACCTGGTACTTCTTCGAGAGCCGCCTCCCAGCGGCCCAACGAATGCTCCTGGCGGCCCGGCGCTACACGAAGCTCGTCTCGACGAGCTTGCCCGAGCACTATGCCGTCATCGGGCGCATCCAGCCCGATCCCCGGCTGCTCATCATTGGGGACCGGGGTGTCGCGGGCTTCGTCGTGGAGCCCGTGGCGGCCACGCTCGGCGACAAGGCCTTCGTCGATCTCACCATTGAGCAGCAGGGCGAGTCCCCGTTCGCTGGCGAGGAGGAGCTCACGAAGACCCACAGCGCGCTTCCTCCGGACACCGCCTCGCCCCGGCAGGTCATCGAGACGATGATCGCGGCCATCAAGGCTGGGGACCAGGCCACCTGGACGCAGCTCTTCGTCACGTGGCGGGCGAGCGCGCTGGAGGATGGCCGACCGCTCTACTACCCCCACTACCCCTACCTGCTGGACGAGCCCTGGATCCACTCCTGCCGCCTGCTCTCGCAGCGCGTGAGCGATGTGCGGGTGGTCTGGGAGGGGGATGTTCGCTTGGTCGCCGCCGAGAACCCGCGCCTGGGCACGCCTCGCATCGAGTCTGTGGACGTGCAGGTCGAGCACATCGGCCTGTTCGATGGGGAGTACCACGCCTTCACCGGGGTCGCCGTCCGCCCAGCCTGGGAGCTGCAGCGGCTGGATGGAGGACCCTGGCGAATCTCTTCCGTCCAGAGTCTGTAGGGACGAACACCGGAGGTGATGGGATGGGCCTGTACGATCAGCGCAAGACCGAGCTCGGTGGGCAGGTCATCGAGATCCACGAGCAGCTCGAGTCAGCGGAGCGCCTGTACCTGCCGCTGGCCATCGGCAACTACACGAACGCCGTCCACAATGGCCTCGAGGCGCTCCTGCGCATCCTGGAGGACACGCGCCTGGATCTCCTGAAGTCCCAGTGGGAGGAGCAGATCAAGCAGATGCGGGCGGCGCTCGTGCAGCACATCGGTGACGTGTTCAGCGCCAACTCCAGCTCGAAGCCCAGCCCCGCCGCGGCGGACTTCCGCGTCCGCGTCCTCATCGAGGAGCACCGGTTCCTCAATGGGCTCGAGGCCAAGAACGTCGGCTTCATGCGGGACATGCTCATCGCCCACCAGACGAACCTCGAGGACTACACCCAGATCCTCAACAAGAAGTGGAGCACCATCTCCGACCAGAACAACCTCATCAGCGAGGCCGAGCGCCGCATCCTGGAGGAGACCCAGAAGGCCATGGACGAGGCGGTCAAGCAGGTGGCCGCGACGCGCCGGGAGATCCTCGAGCACCTGGGCGCGGCCATCGTGTACCTCAACGACCTGCCCAAGAAGATCCCCGGCGGGGGCATGGCGAAGAAGTACATCCTGGATTGGATCGGCGGGCACGCCACGCTGATCTCGAGGGTCCTCGGGAGCATCTCGAAGGTCATCAAGTACCTGCTCGAGCAGAATCCCTGGTTCAAGCAGCGCGTGCAGACGTACAAGAACTCACTCGACACCCACTCGCGAGGCGTCCTCGTGGTCTACAGCCAGACGCGCGCGGACGCCGAGGAGTTCGTCCGGGACAACGGCTTCGAGCAGGCCAAGCAGTACTACTCGGACTCACGCGACGCCCTGGAGAAGTGGGAGTCGGATCTGGTCACCTCCGCCCAGAAGACCTGCGCACGCGAGTTCACCCAGGCCGCGCTCAGCCGCCTGAGCGGCCACCTGTCGAAGACGGAGCGCATCTTCAACACGTTCATCTCCACCCATCAGTTCAAGTTCTTCGGCCCCCTGGGGCCGGACATCCGCGAGGCGTTGGCGCAGGAGAAGATGTGGGAGTACGCCAACGCCGGCATGCGCTCCACGGATCTCGAGTCGCGCCTGCGTGAGTGGTACCGCGAGCCCGTGGATGTGTGGGCCGTGGATCTGGAGAAGGCCTTCTCGTACTCGGCGGCCGAGATCGCCGCCCTGCCTCCCGAGATTCGGGCCGAGGTCGAGGTCGAGCTCAAGGCCCACAAGGAGCAGATCACCAAGCTGGTACGTGAGCACGCCGAGCAGCTCGTGAAGGCCATGGAAGAGGCGCGGGAGCAGACGAAGACGGACACCTTGTCGGACGCCTTCAATCGGAACAGGTTGGTTCAGGCACTGACCCGCTGACCCAGCTCGGCCCGTTCTGGCGCTCCCTCCCCTCTCTCCCTTCCGCTCGTGACGGCAAGGGCTTCACGCGAGCCTTTGCCACCGACTCAGCAGTGACCAGCCTCATCCTGAGCAGCGTGAAGCCCTGCAAGGGAGGAGGCCCATGGCAAGCGACCGTGCGCGGACTGTTTCTGCTGCTCGCCGTGGTCCCCTTGCCAGCCTGGCTGTCGCGGTGCTGCTGTCACTCGTCATCGCCCTGCCGCTGGCTGCTGGCGCGCAACCCAAGGCCGCCAGCCTGCAGTGGAGATCCTATGTCGGCGGCCTAGGAACCGATCGCCTCACCGCCGTTGCGCAGGCCAGCAACGGCGACATCCTGGTCGTTGGGACCACCACCTCGCAGAGCCTCAACGAGCCTCCGGCCGCGGGAACCATTCCGGCCGAGGACTATTTCATCGCGCGCTTCACCTCCACGGGCTCGCGCGTCTGGGTACACGTGTATGGCGGCAACAGCACCTTCGACAAGGTCAACGCCATCGTCGTCACGCCCACCAACGACATCTACATCGTGGGTTCGACCCAGACGTCGAACATGACGAACGCGGGGCCCGTGTACGGAGGCTCGCTGGGTGGAGAGGAAGGCTTCCTCGCCAAGATCGCGTACGCGGACGGGTTCCCCGAGTGGTTCATGTACCTCTATGGAAGCTCCACCGAGGTGGCTACCGGCGTCGCCGTCACGAGCGACGCCGTCTATGTCACCGGACACACGAACTCCTCCAACTTCCTCGGCTATTCGATTGCTCAGCGGGCGGGTGATGCCTTCGTGCTCAAGGTGGACCCCTCCGATCCCGACACGTTCCCATGGTCCCCCCTCCCCTTCCGGATCATCGGCGGCACAGGGCTGGACCAGGCCTCCGACATCGCGGTGGACGCGAACAAGCTCCTCGTGGTGGGAACCACTCGCTCCAGTCTCATCTCCACCACGCCCGTCCCCCTGATCCCGTTCCACGGCGACGCCGATGCGTTCGTGGCGAAGCTGGATCAATCCTCTGGCGCCATGGACTGGGTGACCTACGTGGGTGGCACGATGCTCGACGAGGGCAACGCGATTGCCGTGCAACCCGTGTCTCACCAGATCGGCATCGCGGGCACCACGACCTCGACCGATTTGGGTGGGCCGGCCGCTCCTGGGGGAAGGAACGCCTTCGCCGCGTGGCTGTCCACCGATGGGATCCAATCCCGCCCCCGGGTGCTGGGGGGGAACTTCGACGATGAGGCGGTGAGCGTTGCCTTCGATGCCCAAGGCAATACCTACCTCGGTGGGACGACGGCCTCGATGGATCTTCCCGTGACGAGCAGCAGCGCGTTGGACGCCATCATGGAAGGCGGGGCTGGTTTGCGTGAGGGCTTCGTGGCGGCGCTCCCCGCCGCCGGAGGAGAGGGATGGGTCTCCTTCTTCGGCGGCGATCTCCCGGACAGTGTCACGTCCGTCCATCTCAACGCCTCTCGGCTCTTGTTGACTCTACAGACCTCCTCGAGCGCGGGGCTCCCATCGCCCGCCGCGTCCGCGTATGACCCGACCCTCAGCACCGCGCCGGATGGATACCTAGCGGTCTTGAATCTGACGGACATCACTCCGCCCATCGCGGGCAACGTGAACGACCGTCCGGCGCCCGATATCACCAACGCGGACATCGACACGCAGGACAGCGCCGACATGCTCTCCGCGAACTGGAACTCGTTCACGCATCCCGCGGGGATCGGCAAGTACGAGTGGGCCATTGGGACGCTCTCGTCCCCAGAGCTGATACAGCCCTTCACCTCGGTCGGCACCTCGACCTCCGCCTACTCAGGTGGGTTGAGCCTTCAAGGCGGTACCCGGTACTACGTCACCGTCCGGGCGCAGAGCCCGTATGGGATCACCGTTACGAGTCGCTCGGATGGGGTGCTGATCACCGCACCGAGTGGCGGCACGGATGGCGGCACGGATGGCGGCACCGACGGCGGCACGGATGGTGGCATCGACGCCGGCACCGACGGTGGCATCGACGCAGGTACCGACGGCGGCACGGATGGTGGCATTGACGCCGGTACCGACGGTGGCATCGACGCCGGCACCGGTACTCCTGACGCCGGCACTGGCACTCCTGATGCCGGTACCCCTGACGCCGGCACCGAGACTCCTGACGCTGGGACTGGCACTCCTGACGCTGGGACTGGCACCCCTGACGCCGGCAGTGGCACTACCGACGGCGGCCCGGGCGTCATCGACGGCGGCATGGACACGAGAGAGCCCCGGTCTCCTGTGGGCTGGGGCTGTTCCTCCGCGGGAGGGGCGGCTGTACCGCTCCTGCTCTACTTGCTGCTCCTGGCACGCAGGTCCCGCGCTTCGTCCCAGTGAGCGCGGGCTGACTCGAACGCCCTTCTCACCCCTTGTGTCTCTCGAGCGGAAGCTCCAGCGTGGCCACGGCGCCCTTGCCAGGGCCCTCGCTCTCCAGCGTGAGCTTCCCGCCGAGCAGCTGTGCCGCCAGCGCGCTGGAGTGCAGGCCAAAGCCGTGGCCGTTCTCGCGCGTGGTGAAGCCGTGCGTGAAGAGTTGCTCCCGCGTCTCCGGGGCGATCCCCACCCCATTGTCCTCCACCTGGATCCGCACCCACTTCCCGTCCACTACCATTCGCACGCCCAGGTGCCGCTCCCCCTCGGGAATGGGGTCCAACGCATACTTCGCGTTGCTGATGAGGTTGATCAGGATCTGCAGCACCTTGTGCTTGTCCACCTTCAACCGGGATACGGCTGCCAGCTCGTGGCGGACCGTCACCCCGTGACGCTGGAGACTCGCCAGCTGGATGCGCAGCGCGTCCTGGACGAGCTGGGTGAGATCACACTCCTCCTCCAGCAGGGAGCTCTTGGCGTGCGTCTGCTGCACCTGGACGATGGCGCGGATGTGCTCGATGTGTCGGCCCATCGCCTCCAGGTCTTCCCCGAGGCGCGACTGCTCGCCCAGCAGCTCATCGGACAGCGCCGCCAGGTAGTCCGGCAGGTTCGCGCCACGGCCCCCCCTACCCAGGAAGCTCCCCAGCTCCTCCCGATGCTCCTGGATCAGCGTCGTCGCCTGCTTCAGCCGGCCGACGCGGGAGGAGGCCACCGCTTGCTGCATCATCTCCAGGTTGATGACGGCGCTGGTGAGCACATTGCCCACGTTGTGCAGCACGTTGGAGGCCACCTCCGCCATGCCCACCTCGCGCGCCGTATCCACCAGCCGGGCCTGGGCCTGCTTGAGCTCCCGCGTACGCTCCTCCACGCGCTGCTCGAGCGCGTCGTTGGCCTGGCGCAGCTCCGCCTTGGCGCGCTGCACGTCCGCGAACAGCCTCGCGTTCTCGATGGAGATGGCGGCCTGCGAGGCGATGTGTCGCAGCAACATCAGGCGCGAGGGGCTGAAGGCATTGGTGGCCAGGTTGTTCTCCAGGTACAGCGCTCCCGAGAACTGCTCCTGGCGCAGCAGGGGCAGGCAGAGCACCGAGCGCGCCCCGCCGCCCGACAAGTGCTCGTCGGACGAGAAGGGATGAGGCTTGGAGACATCACCGATGAGCACATGCTCGCGCGTGCGCTGGACATAGGCGAGCAGTGACCACGGCAGCTCGTGGGGCGCGTCCGCGTCCGGCTGGACCGCCACGCCGCCTGTCGAGTTCCCCGAGGTGGCCACCACCTGCAGCGTGTTCCCGCTCGGCAGCAGCAAGGCCCCCCGCTGAGCCCCTGCGTTCTCGATGGCCGCCTGCAGCAGCGTCTTGACCAGCTGCTCCAGGACGATCTCGCTGGAGATGGCCTGCTGGGTCTTGACGATCGTGAGCGCGTCGATCCGCATCGAGTCCGTGCTGCTGGTGTCCTGGCTCGTCTTCGGCTCCGCGGGCGCCAGCTGCGGCCACCGCGTCTCCAGGTACTCGACCTTGCCAGTGGCGCCCCACTGTTGGTACGCCGCCCAGGCCTCTCGCGCGAAGGCATGGGCGACGATGGGGGCCTGCCGCGTGCGCCAGAAGTTCGCCGCCAGCTCGCTGGCCAGTCCCACATAGTGAGTCGCGCCACTTTCGCGCGCCGCGCCGATGGCCTCCTCATACGCGCGCGTTGCCTCCTCCGAGCGCCCCATCACCCGGGCCAGCTCCGCTGACACCATCCGCTCGGGCGCACGGAAGTTGGCGGGGCAGACCTCCGCCCACTCCGCCAGCTGCCGCTGGTGCCCCTGAATGGAGGCCAGGGACTGCTCCCGCTCCCGCGCCGAAGCCCCCTCGATGCACGCGGCCAGCGCCAGGGCGCGATAGAGGTGGAGTTCCCTCGCCAGGAGGTTGCCATGGATGGACCAGAGCAGCCCGGCCGCCTTGTCCGCTAGCTCGAGCACCTCCTGATAGGCGCCGCACATGAAGCGCGACTGGAGCTTGGTGATCCAGTACATGCATCGCGTGGAGCTCATGCGACGCTTCGTCAGCACTGCCTCGAATTCCTGCTCATCGAAGCCATCGCCGCTGAGCGTTTCGAACGAGAGCGATCGTCCGCGGAGCTGCTGCACATAGCGCTGGCTGCACAGGCCCATGTCCAGCGCATCCTGGATCCCGATCTTGCGCAGGAATTCGATGTAGCGAACCGTGTCCTGGTACACCTCGTCCAGGTTGTGCCCCATGGCGAGGCGGTTCATGAGGATCGTCGCGGAATCAAAGCTGGCGGTGGTGAAGTCTCCCGTCTGGAGCCCGTGATGGAAGGCACCGAGCCCCAGTTCCTGCGAGGCGGGGAGCGGCTGGGTCCAGCTGCAGGCGACCTGCAGGGTCATCAGCGTTATCGCCCGATAGGGGGCCAGCCCGTAGCGATCGACGAGCGCAAGCGCGAGCCTGCCCCAGGCCTCTCCCTCCCGGTATCGCTTGAAGAAGGAGCCCGTGATGACCGCGAGCCAGGCCAGTCCCCGCACGGACGCTGGCGTGAAGCCGTGACGAAGGTAGAGGGCGGCCATCCGGCACAGGACGACGACGAGCAGGCGGTCGTCGGAAACATAGGCCGAGCTGAAGAGCGAGGAGAGCGCCTCCACCTGCAGCTTCACGTCCGGGTCGGTCATGGGCGGCAGGTCGATGAGGCTCGCGATGGAGCGCTCTCCCAGCAACCTCCCCACCTCCTCATGAGCGGCGACCACCTCCTCCTGGGTGAGGTGCGCGGGCATCGGCGCGCCCAGCAGCGCCAGGCACTCCAGCATGCACGCGGTAGCCGCCGGGATCTCGCCCACGTTGACGCATAGACGGCTCTTCACGCAGTAGACGGCCGTGGTCTCCGCGCGGGTCCGCGTCCGGGAGAGGAGCTCCTCCAGCAGGGACCGTGCCTGGGGAAATCCACCGTTCAGCATCTCGCAGCGCGCGCGCTCGAGTCGCACCTGGAAGGCCAGCTCATGGTCCGTCTCCCAGGGGTCTCCCGGGATGAGGGCGAAGGCCGCCATGAAGTAGGTGATCGCGGGACGGAGCGCCACCGCGGCCTCGGCCTTCATGCCGGCCTCGGCATTGAGCCGCGCGAGGTGGTGGCGCTCCGCGGGCTCGTCGATCAGCTCCACCCCCGCGTTGAGCTGGCTCACCACCTCGAAGATCACCTCGCGAATCTGCTCCTGGGTCAAACTCGCCAGCATCAACCGGCCGATGCGCAGGTGGATGGCCTGGCGCTCCGCCTCGGAGCTGATGGAGTGCGCCGCCTGCTGGATGCGGTCGTGCAGGAAGCGGTAGTGCTCCGGGCCCGCGCGCATCAACATGCCCTCCTGGAGCGCGGGCTCCAGTCCCTGCTCCACCTCTTCCCCGTGCTCCTGGCCGGAGAGCGCGCGCAGCATCTTCAGCGGGAAGGAGTTGCCCACGCACGCCGCCAGCCTCAGCAGGTGCTGCGTGTCGGCGGGGAGCTGGCGCAGCTTGCCCACCATGAAGTCGACGACATTGTCCGAGTAGCTCTTGGCCCGCACCTTCTCGACATCCCACTGCCACCCGCTCCCGGGTGCGCGCACCAGCAACCCGTCCTGATTCAGGGTTCCCAGGAACTGGAGGAGAAAGAAGGGGTTGCCCCCCGTCTTCTCATGGACCAGCGCCGCGAGGGGGGCCACCACCTCCGCGGTCGCCCCTGGGAGCGTATCCGTCACGAGCTGCTCGCTCTGCTGGAGGCTCAAAGGCTCCAGCTTGAGCTCGGTCATCCGCGCACCGGACTGGCGGATGCGATCCAGCACGGGCACCAACGGATGAGAGTGGCTCACCTCGTTGTCCCGGTAGGCGCCGAGCCACAGCACCGGGGGCGGATTCGCCTGGGAGAGCAGTTGCTGGATGAGCTGGAGGCTGCCCAGATCCGCCCACTGCAGATCATCCAGGAACACCACGAGCGGGTGCGCGGGGGTGGCGAACACCTGGAGGAACTGGCGGACCACCCGCTGGAAGCGGTGCTGCGCCTCGTGGGGCGCCACGGGCTGGAGCGCGGGCTGGCGGCCCACCACCACCTCGAGCTGAGGGACCATCTCCACCAGGGCCTGCCCCTGGCCTTCCCAGGCCTGGGTCAGCCGCTCACGCCACTTCGCCAGCTCCTCCTCGCTGCCCGCCAGCAGTTGCTGCACCAGCCCGCGCAGCACCTGCGCCAGGGTGGAGAAGGGGATGTTTCGCTGGAACTGATCGAACTTGCCGGAGAGGAAGAAGCCGCGCTGCCCCACCACCGGCTTGTGCAGCTCGTTCACCACCGAGGACTTGCCAATGCCCGAGTAGCCGCTCACCAGGAAGAGCTCCGGCTTCCCCTCCTGGCTCACGCGCTTGAAACCCTCGAGCAGGGCGGCGACCTGGGGCTCGCGTCCGTAGAGTCGCTGGGGGAGCTGGAAGCGGCTGGGTGTGTCGTGCTCGCCAGGGGCGAACTCCTCCAACGCGGGCTCGCCCGGCTTCTCCATGAAGCGCTCGAGGTCCGCCTTCAGCCCCTCCGCGCTCTGGTAGCGCTCCTCCGCCACCTTGGCGAGCAGCTTCAGCACCACGGCGGACAAGGCCGGCGGCACCTGGGGGTTGAGCTCGTGCGGCGGCACCGGGGCCTGGGCCATGTGCGCATGGAACCACTCGAGCGCGTCCCGGCCCTGGAAGGGCCGCTTGCCCGTGAGCAGCTCGTACAGCGTGACCCCCAGTGAATAGAAGTCGGTCCGGTAGTCCACCGCCCGGTTCATCCGCCCCGTCTGCTCCGGGGACATGTACGCCAGCGTGCCCTCGATCAGGTGGGCAGGCGCCGCCTCCAGGTGCTCGAGCTTCTGGAGCGTGGCGAGGCCGAAGTCGATGAGGCGGGCCTCCCCGGAAGGCTCGAGGATGATGTTGGAGGGCTTGATGTCCTTGTGGATGACGTTGCGGCTGTGAATTTCCGCCAGCGTCGTGGCCAGGGAGTGAGCCACGACGAGGAAGCGCGAGAGCGCCAGGGGCTGGCCCACGCACTCGGAGAGGGACTCGCCCTGCACCTTCTCCAGCAAGAGCACGGGCCGCTCGAGGATCCGCTCGTAGGCGTAGGGCCTGGCGACGCCTCGCACGTCCCCCAGCCGCTGGAGGATCCTGAACTCCCGCTGGTAGCGCTCACGCTCGGAAGGCCCTGGAGCGGGCGCCATGGGGGTCTTGAGGATGACCGGCAGTTCGTCGGCTTCACGCACCGCCTGAAAGAGCACGTTCGCGCCTGTTCCCCGAATCGTGCCAAGGACCTTGTAGCCAGGAATGTTCAGCATGGTTGAGCGCGCATTGAGAACACGGGCTGTATCAACCGTGTTCGTCCCCTCGAAGCCTATACCGCTCCGCGACGTACTCCCTTGCCTGAACTGCCTGCTGCGGTGGTAAACCCGCTGCCTCTCGGAGACGGAGGAGGCAAGCAGGCCGCCGCCTTTCGAGGTCATGGCCTGGGCCAGCCCCCCACGAACCCCACTGCGCGTCCTGCGCTCGTGAGGCCCCTACCTCGCGCAAGGGGTCCAGCGGCTGACACGTCACCGGCGTGTCAGGGGTGTGTCAGCGCGCTCGAGCATCCGGCATGTCCCGCTTCCAGCGCCTCCTGGCGTGCTCGTTGCACTACCCGGCGGAGGGGCGTTCCCCACTTCAAGAGCCCCATGTCCTCTACCGGAGTCACCCGATGACACGAGTCCGATTGTTTCATCCCCTCGCCTTGGCTCTGCTGCTCGCCGCTCCTGCCATGGTGGTCCATGCCAAGGAGTCCATGGGCAAGGGCATGCCCCCTCCCCCAGAGTTCTTGCCCGAGTCAAAGCCGTTGGCGCCCTGGCAATCATTGATGGGGGATGAGAAGCCCACGACCCTCATGGCCATCCGCGCCGGGGCGTCCAAGCCGTCCCCGATGGTCGTCGTGAAGCGGGGAGACCTGGCCATCACCGAGGGAGACATCGTCGTTGGCTGGTACAGCCAGCTCATGAGTGACTTCTCCCAGGAGAATGCCATTCGGAACCCGAACCAGAAGTGGCCCAAGATCAATGGGAAGGTCGTTGTTCCCTACCAGGTCCACAGCAGTCTCCCGTCAGCACAAAGGGCAGCCCTCAATGCCGCGATTGCTGAATACAACGCGAAGACCTGTGTCCGCTTCGTCCCCAAGACGACCGAAGCCAACTTCGTCACCGTCATCCTCGGGAACGGGTGCTACTCTTATATCGGCTCCATCCAGCAAGGCGCTCAGGAACTCAGTCTGGGACAGGGTTGTGAGTTCAAGGGGACAGCCGTCCATGAACTCATGCATGCCCTTGGCTTCGATCATGAGCAGAGTCGGCCGGATCGCGATCAGTACCTCACCGTGAACTACCAGAACGTGGTCAGGGGAATGGAGAGCCAGTTCGACGTCTGCCAGGACTGCACGACGCAGAATATTCCTTATGAGTATTCATCCATCATGCACTACGGCGCCCAGGCATTCACGAACAATGGCCGAGACACCATGGTGCCCAAACAGCGAGGGGCACAGCTCGCCGAGCCCTACGACAAGCCGGGCCTCACGACTCTGGACGTCAAGAAGATCCACAAGCTGTACGGCTGCTAGCCTGGGCAAGGAGCCCTGCCACCGTTGCCGCAGGACTCAAAGCGGCTCGGGTCGGATGTAGGGCAGTTCTCCGCGCCGGAAGCGGGCGATGGTCTGTTCGATGAGCTGCCAGGCCGTAGCGTCATCCATACGGCTGGCTTCCGGCGAGGTGCCCCAATCCTCCTCGACGAGCCAGCCCGGGTGCTCGGGCCCAACCACCGGCATCACCTCGGGGGAGATGGACGTGTCCTCCACGATCTCCATGCTCCAGGCGGCCCACTTGGCACGAAAGTACCAGGCGTGGCCATCGACTCGACCGTCACCTTGAACAGGGTGGTTTCCGTAGACCGAGCCGCTCCAGCCGGCCCCTTGTCGCTCGCTCATCTGGTTTCCCCAACAGCCTCCGTTGACCGCTCCCTTGCGCTTCTCGCACGGAGGCCGCTTCTGCGGTAGCGCTCCCGACGGGCGCGGCCGGGGAGTGATACAAAGCCGACCCGTATGCGCTCCTCCCCGCCGCCGTCCGCCCGTGTGTTGCTGGTCCTGCTCTCCGTCCTCGCCGCGAGCGCCCTGCCGGGGCTCGCGCAGGCCAAGGACACTGACTCCAACGCCCTGGGCTTCAAGGCGTACGAGAAGGGGGACTACAAGAAGGCGCACGGCCTCTTCGAGAAGGCGCTGAAGCAGAACCCCGACAACGCCTACGCCCGGCTCAACCGCGCGCGCACCATCACCCTGCTGAACCAGAGCAAGGACAAGGTCGACAGCGCCGAGTCCTGTGACTACGCCTCCAACTGGATGTTCCGAGCCCTGGCCGACCTGTCGAAGGCCGTCGAGCTGAACCGGGCGGCCATCCTCCCCAAGATCGACGAGGACGAGAAGGGGCTCAAGCCGCTCAAGGCCCGGGAGGACTATGTGAAGTGGCGCAAGGCGGTGGGCGCCCTGGCTGGCGAGGCGGGAGGGACGGAGAAGGTGCTCCGCGAGACGTCCGACTGGTGGTTCCATGCGCCTGGCGCAATCCCCGTGGGCATCACCCTGCATCCCGACAAGAAGATCTCCGAGCTGAGCCCCGCGGGAGAGGAGCAGCCCGCGGGTCAGTGGGGCCTCAAGGGAGAGCAGCTCGAGTTCACCCCGCCTAAGGGCAAGCCGGTACACTGGAAGGTGAGCACGGAGAAGTACTACTTCAATGAGGGCAAGGACTTCTTCTTCGAGCTGCAGCTGGTGCCTGCGAACGCGGAGCTGCCCGCTTCCGGCTGGCTCGCGGGCCCCTTGAGGGCGGGGCCGATCACCGGAGACTGCGAATAGGACGCGGCGCGGGGCACGCTCCGGAAGGCCGAGTGGCCCTCCCTGCTTCCCGTGACGTGCGCCCCGAAGGTCGAGGATGATGCGACCATGCGCATCGACGGGGACCCGCGACCGCCCCCCTACCGGGCAGTGATCCTGACCGCGCTCCCGCTGGAGTTCCAGGCGGTGCGTGCCCATCTGCGCGAGTGCCAGGAGGAGGCTCATCCGGAAGGCACCATCTATGAGCGAGGCCGCTTCTCCGGGGGGAGTGGACTCTGGGAGGTACTGCTGGTGGAAGTCGGTGCCGGCAACCTCCGCGCGGCCAGCGAGACCGAGCGGGCCCTCGAGTACTTCAGTCCTCACGTCGCGCTCTTCGTCGGCGTGGCGGGGGGGCTGAAGGACGTCTCGCTGGGTGACGTCGTGTTTGCCACGAAGGTGTATGGCTACGAGTCCGGCAAGAGCCGGACCGCGTTCGAGCCCAGACCGGATGTGGGCGAGAGCAGCTACCTCTTGGAGCAGCGAGCCCGCGCCAACGCCCGGAAGGGAGACTGGCTGCGCCGAATCATCGGCCCTGCTTCCGCCAGGGTACCCCGCACCCTGGCGGGACCGATTGCTGCGGGTGAGAAAGTCCTGGCGGAGACGCGCTCCGAACTCTACCAGTTCCTGCGCGCCCAGTATGGAGATGCGCTGGCCGTGGAGATGGAGGGGCGTGGATTCCTGGTAGCCACGCGGGCCCGCAGGCGCGTGGAAGCCCTGGTGATTCGGGGCATCTCCGATTGCATCGATGCCAAGGCGGAAGCCGATGCCTCCGGCTCACAGGAGCTGGCCGCGAGGCATGCCAGCGCCTTCGCCTTCGAGCTACTCTCCCGGTTCACTCCGTCCATCGCGGAGCTACTCCTGCCGGAGCCGCGGACGGAGGAGCACGGCGTCATCTGGAGCGTGCCCTATCCGCGCAACCCGAACTTCACCGGGCGGCAGTCCCTACTCCAGGAGGTCCGCGAGCACTTCCTCGCGGCCCCTGCCCGGCCGCAGCCCCTGGCCTTGCATGGGCTCGGAGGCGTGGGCAAGACCCAGCTCGCGCTGGAGTACGCCTGTCGCCAGGCTCTCGACGAGCGCCACTACACCCATGTCCTCTGGGTACGTGCCGACGACCCTGCCGTCCTGGCCACCTCCTACGCCGCTTTGAGCGAGACACTGGAGCTGCCCGAGAAGAGCGCACCGGAGCAGCGCCAGAAGATCGTGGCCGTCCAGCAATGGCTGCAGAGACACGAGGGCTGGCTGCTCATCATCGATAATGCGGAGCAGCCCGGCGCGCTGGCGTCCTATCTGCCGCCTGCCGTCAAGGGCCATGTCCTCATTACCTCGCGGAACCCTGCCTGGGGCCGGCTGGCCAGGGCCGCGCTGGTGGATGTGCTCGGCCGCGCGGAAGCTGTGGAGTTTCTCCGCAAGCGGACCGGACAGGACGATCCACCCGCCGCCATGCACCTGACCGGTGCCCTGGGAGGCTTGCCGCTTGCCCTGGAGCAGGCCGCAGCCTACATCGAGCAGACGGGGAAGTCGCTGACGGACTACCTCCGGCTCTTCAAGCAACGCCATCAGGAACTCCTGATCCGTCCTGGCGCGCCCCCGGACTATCCGCACACGGTCGCCGCCACTTGGTCTCTCTCCTTCGAGCAGGTCCACGCTCAGGAGCCCGCTGGAGCTGCGCTGCTCTCGCTCTGCTCCTTCCTGGCGCCGACGCCCATCCCCATTGCGCTGCTCGCAGCCGGTGCCTCGCTGCTCCCGGAGTCACTGGCCCCAGTCGTGACCGACGAGGTGCGGCGGGATGAAGTCATCGGCACGCTTCGGCGCTACTCCCTCGTCCAGGTCCACCAGCACTACCTGCTGTTCCACCGGCTGGTGCAGGTGGTGATGAGGGAGCGCTTGGAGGAGGAACAGGCCCGCTGGGCTAGGACCGCGCTCGGCCTCATCCACCGGTTCTTCATCTTCGATACCTATGACTTGAGGACCTGGAGCCAGTGCTCCGTGCTCCTGCCTCATGCCATGGAAGTCGCGGGTCAGGCCGGGGAGCTGGAAACCGGCCTGGAGTTGCTCCCCGGGCTGCTCGCGCACGTCGGTAGCTTCTGGCAGCTGCAAGCGGAGTACGAGATGGCAAGCCACGTGCTCGACTGGGGACTGGAAGTCCTCGCTGAATCCCCAGCGCCGCAGGCTGCCCAGGAGACGCACCTGCGGCATCGCCGAGGCATGGTCGCGCTGCAGCTGGGGAGCATCGATGGAGCCCAGGAGCACCTGGAACACGCACTGAAGCTCGTCCAGGAAGCACCTCAGGAGGAGGAACGGCAGGCGGCCACAACCATCCTCTTCTGCGACATGGCGGCCCTCGACATGAAGCGGGGCCAGTACGCCGAGGCGAGAGCACATGCCGAGCGGGCCCTGGCGCTCGCGGAGTCCACGGTACCTGGCAACCACCCGTTGATCGGTCAGGTGGCATCCATCCTGGGCAGCGTCCTCCAGCGACAGGCGTGCTTCGACCAAGCCCGAACCCAGGCTGAGCGGGCCTTGAGCATCTCCCAGGAGAACTTTGGCCTCCTCCATCCCAAGACCGCAGAGGACCTCTATCATCTCGCCGAGGTGCTGGAGGAGCTCGGCGGCTATGGGGAGGCGAGGGCCCGCTTCGAGCAGGCGCTGGAGATCTCCAGGAAGCTCTATGGACTCGAACACCCCATCATCGCCAACATCTTGAGGGGGCTCGCGGGGCTTCATCGCCGGCTGGGTGACCTGCAGCAGGCGCTCACCTGTTGTGAGAACGCACTGCGCATCGACGAGCAGCGTCTCGGGCCAGCGCATCACATCGTGGGCGTCGATCTAAATGACCTGGCCGGGGTACTCCAGGACCAGGGAGATCTCGTGAACGCGAGAGCCTATCTGGAACGAGCGCTCATACTGGACGAGCAGACCTTTGGTCCGATGCACCCCGAGGTGGCGACAGCGCTGGACAATCTGGGCCGCGTTCAGCAGGAGCAGGGGGAGCGGGAGGCGGCTCGGGCCAGCTTCGAGCGAGCGCTAACCATCCATGAGCAGACCCATGGCCCCGAACATCCCAATGTGGCCAGGGTGCTCAACAACCTGGGCGTGCTCCTGACGGAGATGAAGGATTTCCCCATGGCCATGCGCCACCTTGAGCGTGCGCTTGCCATGGACGAGAGGTTCTACGGTCCGAGCCACCACGAGGTGGCGCTCGACCTCAGCAATCTCGCCTCCGCCCTCATCATGCAGGGAGATAAGAACCAGGGCGGTGCGCTACTCCAGCGAGCCCTGTCCATCTATGACGCCCACAACGAGCTCCCCGCGTCCGAGGTCCTCACCTGTGTCATCCTCATGGGCAAGGTCCTCTTCCAGCGTCGAGAATGGGCGGAAGCCAGGAGCTATCTGGAGCGCGCCCTCCAGTTACAGAAGCAGCTCAAGTCGGACGTGCAGCAGCGCATCGCAGTCTTGCTGACGCTCGGGGACTGTCTCCGCCACCTGGAGAGTTACCCCCAGGCCGTCAGTTGCCTGGAGCAGGCACGGGCGCTCCTCGCGGAGACGCGCGATGCAGCCCTGCTCTGTAGTCTCCTGACCAGCCTTGGCGCCTGCTATCGCGAACTCGACCAGTCGCAGCAGGCCCGGGCGAGCCTCGAGGCGGCCCTTCCCCTCGCGGAGGAGGCAGGAAACGAGGCCCTGCTGTCCCATGCTCGTTTCGAGCTGGGACGATTGACCCGGCAAGAGCGGGAGTGGCAGAGGGCCAGGACTCTCCTCGATCAGGTCTGGGACCACAGGGAAGAAGTGGAGCTGGAGCGACCCGATCTCGTCCTCAATGAGCTGGGCCTCGTCCTGGAGGGGATGGAGAATCTGAGTGGGGCAAGGGCCCGCTTCGAGGAGGCCCTGCGGGCCGGCGAGACCCTTCGTGGCCCCGAGAGCCAGGCCGTGGCGGTGTACGCGGCGAACCTCGGACGGGTTCTCTTGAATCTGCGAGACCTGCCCGCGGCGCACCTCCAATTGGAGCGGGCGCGGGCCATCTGGGAGCGGCTCCGAGGAGCCTCCAGTCTCGCGGTGGCGGAGGTACTCCAGCTCCTGGCACAAATGAGGTTCTCGTCGGGGCAGCTCCCGGAGGCAGAGGCGGATGCCAAGCGAGCCTTGTCCATCTACTCCGCCCAGGAGGCCCCACCGGCTCAGAAGCTCACCGAGACGCTGATCGTGCTGGGAGGCATCCACTGGCGCGCAGGCGCCCTGCAGGAGGCCCAGGCCAGCATGGAGCGGGCCTTGTCACTCCAGGAGTCGGAGCCCGAGCTGGGCGAGGGGCACCTCTTCAGCGCGCTGTTCATGCTCGGAGACATCTTCGAGAAGCAGAAAGATCTCCCGCGAGCAAAGGATGTCTTTGTTCGAGCCTTGAAGCTCGGGGCGACGCAGCCGAACGTCGATCCCCTCTCGCTCTGCAAAATCAACCGCAGGCTGGGGGACCTCTACAAGCTGGAGGGGGAGCTTCGCAGAGCCCACGCCTGCTACGAGTCCGCAGTGAGCCTCCATCCATCCCTCAGGAGTGCTGCGCCCCTCAGCCTGACGGAGGACTACATGAAGCTGGCCAACGCGTGCCGGCTCCTGGAGGTCCCCCCCACGTCCGCGTTGCGGCATGTCGAGCACGCGCTGCTGATCCTGGAGCGGATGCCGCCGGAGGAGAGAGAGGCTCCGCAAGCTAGAGTGGCGGAACTCCAGGCGAACATGCTCCGAGGAGAGATCCTCCTCAAACTGCAGCGTTGGCCGGAAGCACGCACGTTCTTCGAGAAGGCCCTGGAGAGTTCCAGGCTGGATGTGCTCCCCTTGGACCACTTGTGCAACCTGCATCAGAACCTGGCGTCCTCGCTCATGAACATGGGAATGCACAAGCGGGCCATGCTGCACTTCGAGAGGGCGCTGCCACTTGCGGCAAAGGCTCATGGGACAGAGCACCCCGAATATGCCGTGGTTGTGGCCAACATCGGCTACTGCCTCCTGGAGATGGGCAAGGGCCGGGAGGCCATCAAGAAGCTCAAGCGCGCACTGGCGATCTTCGAGCAACACGAGGGGCCCGAGCACCCCCAGGCCCCTCTGATCCGGCAAGATCTGGCGGAGCTGAAGCGCTGACCTCGCTTCGGTGTGATTCAGGGCAGTGGGCCGATCTGAAGTAGAAAAAGTAGCGGGGACATTCGGCTGCGAGTTGGGAGGCACGTTGAAGCTCAGCGACATCCATTTCCACGACTGCCGTCTGCTTCGCGTCATCGAACTCGCGGATACGCACGAACTGCATTTCGAGGTGATGTATCCGGTTGACTGGGAGAACAACGTCTTCGAGCCGCGCACAATCGCCTTCCTCAACGTGCTGAACTATCGGGTCGATGAGGGACCGTTCGCGGACGCTCCCACGCTGCTGGATGCTCACGACAACGGGCTCGACGGTGAGTATCGAAGCGTCACACTTCAGACGAACGCAGGCACGCGGTCGCTTCTTTTCAGAGACGTCGAGTTGCGGCGCTCTTGAGGCCCTTCCGCGTCGTGTCCAACGTCGTCTGCTACGGGGGCTCCGAAGTGGCTGGCACTGGCATCGCGAGAACCGGCTGATAGCAGACGCCTTTCCACTCGTAGTCCCCCTGGGCACACGGTGGCTTCGAGTCTTCTGGTTTCCCCCAACAGCCCCCGTTGATCGCTACCTTGCGCTTATCGCACGGAGGCCGCTTCTGCCCTGGGAGTGGCTCCTTCGGCACCTCAACGCTGAACACCTTCGTGGCGGACTCGGGTGGCTCCACGCGAACGCTTGCCGTGAGCGCGTCCTTCGCGAGGCCCGCGGTGCCAGCATCCGCCACACCCGCGTCATGCGCCTGCCGGGCCACTTCAGCCTCGGACGGCTCCTGCCACTGCCGCCATGCACTCCACCCTCCGTGGAGAACCAAGGCAGCGGTAATCCCAGCCGCAAGGGCAAGCCCGCCTCCCCGAGCACGGACGAAGCGCAGTGGGCCCGAGGAGTCCGTGCGCATGACAACCGCCTGGGCGGTGCGCCAGGTGATGGGCAGATCCGCCTGACGCCCGGCCCTCTCCGCTGCGCGATCGAGTTCCCGCGCTACTTCCGCTGCACTGCCCCGCGCAGAGGGGTCATCCGAGAGCATCCGACTTATGAGCCCTGCCAGGTCCGGGCACGCCTTCACCACCCCTTCGGGCAACCTGGGCTTGGGACTGGGAGCGAGGATGCCACGCACCGCCGCCGCTGGATCGATCGCAGGAGGTGGGTAGGTACACGTGACGAGGAGGTAGGTCGTTACCCCCAGCGCATAGATGTCATCGGCTGGCCCCGGCGCATAGTGCGCGCCACGGTGGCGATAGTGGAGCCACTGGTATCGCAGCGCCTCGGGGCTGCGGTACTGCGGCGTGCCGGGTGGCAGCACCTCCCTCGTGAGTGTCGGTGCCCCTCGGAAATCCCCCGCTCCGAAGTCCAGGAGCACTGCCTTCCCGTCCCCAGGCCGCACCAGCACGTTGGCCCCCTTCACGTCCCGATGCACCCCATGCACCCCATGCGTGGCATCCAGCGCCCGGGCCA
Source organism: Hyalangium ruber (assembly GCF_034259325.1). Lineage (NCBI taxonomy): Bacteria > Pseudomonadati > Myxococcota > Myxococcia > Myxococcales > Archangiaceae > Hyalangium > Hyalangium rubrum. Next base: position 742,137 of record NZ_JAXIVS010000001.1, read on the forward strand.
CCTGGGCCAGCACACGCATCAAGTGTCGCCAGCTTGGGTTGTACACACGAACCCAGTCATACAGCGGTACTCCCTCTACCCACTCCATGACGATGAAGGGGAAGGGGCCTGCTGGGTGAGCCCACAACCCCTGGCCCTTCAGCGCGGGCACATTCGGGTGGTCAATGCGCGAGAGCAGCTCCAGCTCGCGCCCAAAGCGCGGATCCACCGGGTGCAGGGCCAGCTTCAGCGCGAAGGGTCCGGCCTCCCCCTCCCCTACCCGTTCGACGCGGTAGACGGCTCCATAGGAGCCCCGCCCGCGAAGCTCCAGCACCCGCCAGGCTCCCACCTCCGTCCCGGGGGGAAGGCAGCTCGGCTCCAACTCGGCTACGGTCCAGCGTGGCGCCATTGGCGTCCTCTCGGCGAGGGGCTCCTGCCTCTGCGCCTCCGCGGTCATGCTCGAGAGAGCATACCCCTCTTGAGAGCGAAGTAGCGCTGACCGCTCGGCTCAGCGTGCCGCCCCGAAGGATGGTCGAGCTCTGACCCAGATCGAGGCGTCCAGATGCGTGCGCGAGATCTGCCGTGCGGTCCGCGCTGCGTCATGAGCGCTGGCCTGACGTTCAGGAGCCGCTGACCACCTCACAGCTTCGCGTGCGGATCTCGGTGCCCCCCACCTCCAGCGTACCGTCGACCTCCCAGACATACCTGCGCAGAACACCCTTGAACTTGAACACCCCGCTGCGGGTCGTTCCCGCGACCGGCAGCCGCCAGGACACGACCCGAGTCACCCCCGGCCGCCGCTCGTCCACATGAGGCTTCCGGTGAGTGCCAAACGACAGGCCCCACCACGTAGCGCCGATGTCATCTCCCAGCAGGGCCTGAGCCTCCGGGCAGTCCAGGAGCTGTTGCAGCGCTGCCGCGTCGGCACCGCTCCCGGCCAGCTGGGCGCGCCCGGCGACCTGGGAGAGGCCGGCCACGATCAGCGCGACTCCCCCGATTCCAACGAGGCGCGACGAGAGGGAGGTGGAGCTGCGAGTGGGCACGAGGTCAGTGTCATCCACAAGCAGAAGGAAAGGCAATCGAGCCACACCTTCACGGGGGTATCGAGCTCCGCCAGCCCTTTGCCGCAACGACGGAAGGGCCGAAACGCGACCCGCGATCAGGCGGACCGAGGTCCCTTGGCGCGCGGGTTGGCTGGTTTCCGTGTGCCGCAAGCTCGGTTCCGCCCTGCTCCTTCCGTCGGGAGAGCCCTCCGTGCTTCCCCACCTGCCCCTTCCCAGCCACACTTCGCCAGGGCACACACTACCGGTGGGCTCCCACGGAGTTCCGCCAAGAGTTGGATCGCTCCCGCCAGAAGCTCCGAGCGGCGGGTTCGATTGCCGCCGCCTCCACGCAGAACAACCCGCCGCTTCCAGTCTTGCACCCTCATGAAAAAGTGATGACGCCTGCAGGTAGGGACCCAATTGGGGCTTTGGGGACCAAATCACGAGCCGCGCCTGGCCTGAGCCGCTGTCCTCGCAGGAGGGGATGGCAGAGGGGCTGGGCCTGTGAGTACCTGCTGCTTGGGGCTCAACACCACGCCAACTGCGGGGGGGCCTACGCAACGGATGGAGAGGGAGCAGCACTCACTTCGGTAGAATCGCGAGAACCTTGGGAACGAAGCCCTTCATGAAGCGAAAAGATCCATCTGGGTGGGCGGTGTGGAGGGCACTCAGCGCTGTCCTCTTCTTCACCGCCTGTGGCACAGCCAGCTACGGAGTGCCGAGCCAGTATGCTCAGGTCCCGGATTCCGTTTCGAACACCTGCCTCAGGAACCCGGCCAACTGCCCGCCCACGCCAGGACTCCGAGCGGTCCCCAATCCTCCTGCGGGACCACCTCCCCTACCCGTGATAAGCGTCCCTGTGTTGGCCACCAGTGTGGTGGGCGCGGCTGTCATCGCGGGTCACTCTCTGGACTCCGAGTCGCGGGCCCGCATTGATGCGGCCCTCGCCGAGTGTGCGGATGCGGCACGCTCCGAGGTAATGCTCAAACATTTTGGGCGCTCCCCCACACGCGAGGAGTGCAAGGAGGTCGTCGGCACCGACAGCAAGGGGCAGCCCATCACACGAGCGATGCAACTGGGCCTAGCGCAGCATGCTCTCGCACTCCAGTGTGCCGAGAAACGGCTCCACGAGTTGAAGCCAGGAGGCTTCAGCATCCAACCCCGCTATCGAGTCGACCCGGAGACGGGCAAGGCCGAGTACCTCCCTCGCGAGGTGGTGGAGACGTTGCTGAGACAGGGGCGCAGCGCGGAGCTTCGCGGAACCATCGAGCCCGACATCGTCATCCACGAAGGACAACCTCATCGGGTCCAGGACGTTTACGACTACAAGTTCCCGTGTGCATCAAGCTCCAAACGTTCTGATTGGAGAACGTACCCCGAAGGAAATCCACATGCTGGCAAGCCCCAGGGAGAGGTGTACCAGAAGGCCTTGGGTGGTGAGCCTGCACGGGTTCAGCCTCACCTGGGAGTTTACCGATGACCGAGCATTACCCTCGGATACGCCTCCGCGACCAAGAGGGCTTCGAGCTGCTGCGCGAAGGGTTGAGCATCAGCTTCTACATGCGGCATTCCCATCAGGGACTCGTTGAGAACATCTTGCAGTCGCTGGAGGCCTATGTCCGTGCCGTAGGGCCGCAAGCGTTGGGCTGGTACCTAGATGAAGAGGGAGAGCCACAGCCGCTGAATGAACGAGGCTGGGAGTTCATACGAAAGGAACTCCGCGAGCGCCAATTTCCCATCATCCGGCTGAGAGACGGATCCGACAACGATAACCGGTATCGCTTCAACTACTGGGGCAAGGATCTCCAAGCTCCTCATGTAGCGAAGAATCCGGGCACGGTCTGCGCGGCCACATTCTGGCTCCCCACTGAGTTCCTGGAGGAGCATGGCCCAGAGCGCGTCCGAGAACTCGCCATGGAGTGGGCGGCTCCCTTGCCCCTCTGCTCTGGGCACGGAGGATTGTCCTTTAATGCCGAGTACTCCCTGGTGGGCATCCGGCGGCAAGTGGCCCGGTATTGGCTCCGGTATCCGGGCATCGACGTCTACGACTCACCCTCGGATCACTCCTGGGACATTGGAACCCGTGTGCGAGGCCCCTCTTGGCTCACGTTCCTGGGACAGCCTGTGCTGGGAGAGCTTGGTGGCGCCGAGGGGCTGCGCGCACGGCTCCACAGTCTTGGCACGACCGTTCAGGAATTGGACAGGGATAAGGTGCTCATCACCCTAGGCGCATGGCCTGAAGCGGGCGACACAGAGCGAGGTGATACGCTGCCAGCCTACCAGGAACTGGCCCGTGTCCTGGAGCCCTGGCTCTTCCGCGATCCAGATGGACGCATGCTCGGCCAGTCCGAGGAAGACACCCGCGGCTGGGAGAGGCGCTTTCTCTACTAAAAGCCTATTTCGGTAGGGGCGAGTGGAATCAAGTAGGGTACACGCCTGCTCAAGCCGCCTTCCCATGAGGAGGCGGCAGGCGACGGGCCATTGCTGAGAGGGTGTTGATCGACCTACACGCAAGAGGACGTCGAAGCGGCAACGGGAAAGCTCCCCAGTGCCTGCGCGTCCTGCTGAGCAAGCTCCTTCAGCGCTCGCCCGCCGACCGCTACCAGACAGCCGAAGAGCTGGAGACGGATCTGCGTCGCTGGCTCGGGGGCACTTTCGGCAGGGACGACGCCGCGAAAGAACTGAGCGTGCTAAAGAAGGCAGCCGGCGAGTGTTGGCCGACGTGGAGCCCGAGACCGTTACTTTCTGAGCGCCCCCGGTACCGGCTCCCCTTCGCGAAAGCCCCTCTCCGATTCTCCTTCCGTGAGAGGGAGTCTTCGCAGTGGGGAGTCCCCCAAAAAGAAGAAAGGAGGGCGATATCCAGCCTGGCCCCTGAGCTTCAACTCCCTCAGACGCTCAGGCACGAGCAAGGGAGCGGAAGAGTCATGGCACAAGGTCGTGTGAAATGGTTCCACGGAGAGAAGGGCTTCGGGTTCATCTCGCCAGATGAAGGGGGGCCAGAAGTCTTTTCCACTTCACAGCCATCGTGGGCAGCGGCTACCGTCACCTGGACACGAACCAGAGGGTGGAGTTCGAGATCCAGCAAGGCGCGAGCGGCCCTCAAGCGACTAACGTCAAATCCCTTTCAGCCGTCAAGCTCGAGGGAATCGTTGGCGCGGCCGACGGTGAGGTTGGGCCGCGCCCCCGGTTCGGGCTTCTTCTGAAGCGCGCTCAGCGCCGCCACGAGTAAAGTCGGCCATCGTGCGGTGAAACCGCGGTAGCGTGGGGGCGAGTTAACACGCGGGGGGGGCGCAGGGACGAGCAGCCGAAGCGCACTGCCCCCTCGTCGCGTAACCCGAATAAGAAGGCAGAGACCATGAACGGCTTCTGGGGACCTTTCAAGCAGCAGCCCAACGTGCTGATCTTGCTCACGGACCAACAGCGTACGGCGCAGTACCTGCCAAAGGACTGGGTGAAAACGAACCTGCCCAACTTGTGGGCGCTAATGCGAGGCGGTGTCCAATTCCCCAACGCGATGACGAGCACCACGGCCTGCTCTCCTTCGCGGGCGACGCTCTGGACCGGCACCTTCCCCATGATCAATGGCGTGGACAGTGTGGGAGCCACCCTGAACATGAAGGCGCATCCCAACCTGACCACCCTGGGGTTGGCTCTGGCGAGCTACGCCCCGAAAGGCATCACCTACGATATCGCCTTCAAGGGCAAGTGGCACCTGAACCAAAGCTTTGAGAGCGGGCAAACCCTCGCGCAGCAGCAAGAGGACGCCGACCGCGCAAAGCAGCTTTCAGACAATAACGCCATGCAGTCCACGTATGGCTTCCCCGGGTGGACATCGCAGGACTTCGGCACCGCCATGGCGATGGATCTCGGCGGATGGAAGAGCGGGCCAGTGACCATCCCCGAAGCCACGATCAACACGATGGGCGCCGGCTACGGGGGGAACGACGCGCGGGTCGCGACGGGCACAAGCTACGTGACCAAGACCGAAAGCAACCCCAATGGCACGGTCGACAGCGCCAAAGACTGGCTCGCGGCGCGGGCCGGCAAGAGCGACCCGAGCAACCCCTTTTGCCTCATCGTCTCGCTGCTCAACCCCCACGACATCTTCGCGTCGCCAGCGGGCTATACCTCGGCAGGCTACCTGCCCATTGCGAGCGGTCCAAACAAGGGCAAGCTGCCCTGGCAAGTCGCTCCATTCACGGACATCACGACCCTGCCGGACAGCTACGATCTGAGCGCGGACCAGCTCGCAAACAAGCCATCCATGCAGGGCAACTACCGCTGGACGGCGGCCCAGGGCGCGTCGGAGGAGGCCGAGCGCCGCGCTGCGGCCCTCGATTACCTTCGCTTCTATGCCTACCTGGAGACGCTCTCTGACGCGCTCCTCGGGGAGATGATATCCGCGCTAACCGGCGATATGGCGGCGAACACGCTGATCATCCGCCTGGCCGACCATGGCGAGATGGGCATGTCCCAGGGCGGCATGATCGAAAAGGAGCACCAAGCGTACAACGAGACGCTGCTGGTCCCGATGGTGTTCAGCAACCCGGGCCTACCCCAGGCCGCCGTATGCACCGGCTTGGCGGGTCTTATCGACGTGCTGCCGACCCTGGTGGAGATCTGCCAGCTCAGCGTCCCCGAAGGCATCCTGCTTCAGGGCACGAGCCTGGCTCCCGCTATCATGGCCGGCGCCTCGGGGAGCACCTATCACCAGCTACAGTTCGCGACCAATGACAGCGGCGTGGAGATCCGGGCCCTGGTCGATGATAACAAGTACAACGCCAAGTACGTGGCCAGCTACAATGGGAGCTCCTGGCAATGCGAGCTCTATGACTTCAGCTACGACCCCAGCCAGAATGCCCCGTGGCCGTCGGAGATCATCAATCAGATTCCGGTGAACGGCCTGCAAGACGGCGGCTACGCCTCTTCTCAGGCCACCCAGGCGACCTGGAGCGCCATGCATGCGGCTCTCACGAGCGCGATGCAGGCTACGAATACGACGCCCCCGGGCTGGCCGGCGACCCCGCCGTCCGTGATTCCGAGCTAAGCGTCGGCTCTCAGAATGATCAGCAGCGCGGTGGCGTTCTCACCTTCGCCGGTGATGGGGGATTGGAAACGATCGTAGAGGGCTCCTCAGCCCGGGCCGGTGGAGCGCGCGCGTCAGACAGCGCCAGATCGTCCCCGTGCCACGCTAGTGCGGCGGGCTGCCCACCGCGCGCTGAGCGGCGAGGCATGAGAGGCGGCCGTGCTCGGAGAGGAGACTGCAGAAGCAGGCTGGCTCAGGGCGTCGTTGAGGTGCGGGCTCGTCGAGTGGACGCTCACCGCGAGGCCCAGCGCTCACCGCGAGGCGCCCGTCCATGTGTCCGGCCTGGAGGCTGGCCACGAGGTCCCAGTGCTCGCCACGGGCCGCGCGTCGACATGCCCGACGTGTCCGGTCTGGCCGCTCGTCACGAGGCCACGGGCTCCGCCATGTTGCACGTATGTCGCAGGAGCCTGCGGAACGGGATGGGACGACACGGGACGCGGCGGGATAGCGACTCCGAATCATTCCGAGCGGCTACGAGGTAAGGGCGCGATTCCGCTAGAGGTTTCGCACCGCCCGGCGTGGGTTCGATTCCCGCTGATTCCACACAGAGCAACCCGCTCCTGAAGAGGAGTGCCCACCCCGGTTACTTATGAACGCTTCCCGGAGATCGGCGGGCGCTCTACCCCTTGAGCACGTAGCGTCGATGTCATCCCCCAGCAGGGCTTGGGCCTCCGGGCAGTCCAGGAGCTGTCTCAGGGCTGCCACGTCGGCGCCGCTCCCGGCCAGCTGGGCGCGCCCGGCAACCTGGGAGAGGCCGGATCGGCACCCTGAGCTGTAAACCTTCCTGCTCCTACCAGCCGGCCGGTGGCCTGTCGGGCTTGATGATGCAGAAAGCCGCGCCGGTGGGATCCGCGATCACAGCCATCCGCCCGTAGGGCGTGTCGAACGGCGGGGCCATCACCGTGCCGCCGAGCGCTTCGGCCTTCTTCGCCGCCGCGTCCGTATCGGTGACGGCGAAGTAGGTGTTCCAGTGCGAGGGCACCTCCGGCGGGAATTGCGCCGTCATCTGCATCGCCCCGAAGACGGTCCTCTCCCCCTTCTGCAGCGTCCAGTAGTCGATGCCCTCGGCGTCCAGGCGCTTCGTCCCCAACCCGAACACGCTCATGTAGAACTGCTTCGCCTTGGCCAGATCGCGCGTGTACACCTCGTGCCAGACCATGGCTCCCGGCTCTTCGGTGACCTGGGCGCCCTGGTGCTTGCGTCCCTGCCAGACCCCGAAGTGCCCCCCGCTCGGATCGGCGAAGTACGCCATCCGGCCCTCCTCCATCACGTCCATGGGCGGAACGACGATCTTGCCGCCCGCTTCGGTAACCCTGCGCGCGATCGCGTCGGCGTCATCGACGGCCAGATAGACGCTCCACATCGGCGGAGACGGCGAGCCTTCGCGCAGCTTCGCCAGCCCAGCGACATTGCGTCCCCCCAACTGGGCCATCGTGTAGAAGCCGGTGTTGGGATCGTCGCCCCCCACGAAGGTCCAGCCGAACAGCTCGCCGTAGAACTTCCGCGCCTTGCCGGGATCCGGCGTCTGCAGATCGACCCAGGACACGGTCGAGGGAGCCGCCTTGTCTCGCTTCGCCATCTTTGCCTCCAGGTCATCCTCGCGCGCCGTGGCAGACGCGCTGGCACAGCCGGAAAACACCATCCACAGGACACCACCGCAGAGCGCGGCACGGAGCGTGAGCATCCCAACACTCTAGCCAACTCTCGGTCGGGCCCCGACGGGTGTCGCCGCGGATGTCGGCAATGACAGTCCGTGCAAGCAGATCAACCCACAGCGTGCCACTGTGCCCCTGCTTTACCTCAATCGCCCACGCGACAGTCCACGTGTACCTACAGGTGACGGACTTGCGGCGGAGAGCCATCTGCTGGCTCAGGGGGCTCGGGTGAGAACGGGACGGGGACGGCGGTGGGCGATGGCCATGGCGGCGGCCAGCGTGATGTTGGGGGGGACCGCATGCACTCAGACGAAGGAGGAGTCACGACCCTTCTACCTGCGCGGTGAGGTGAACTCGGGTGGCCCAGGGTTCGCCACGGCACTCTACCAGACGGTGAACGTGCGCATGGTGCCGGGCAACCATCTGCGCTGGGTCAACAACGGCGCCGTGTTCGACGTGATGGAGGAGGAGCTGTCCCGCGCACGCACCTCCATCAACATCGTCATGTTCATCTGGCGCCCTGGACACGCTTCGGAGCGGATGCTCTCCGTCATCACCGAGCGCGCCCGGGCTGGCGTGGCCTGCCGGGTGCTCGTGGATCCCATGGGCAGCACTCCGTTCGAGAAGGAGATCAAGCCGAGGCTGGAAGCAGCCGGATGCCAGGCGCACCTGTTCCGCCCGCTGCCCGCGGATGAGAACCTGGCGCGCAACCACCGCAAGGTCATCGTCGTGGACGGCCGGGTGGGCATCACCGGCGGCCTGGCCATCCAGGACGAGTGGCTGGGGGAGGCACGCAACGAGCAGGAGTGGCGCGACACCAATGCGCGGGTCGAGGGCCCCGTGGTGGCGCAGCTCCAGCAGGCCTTCGCGGAGAACTGGCAGGAGACGACCGGCGAGTTGTTGCCCGCCAGTGACTTCCCCGGCCTTGCCACCTCTGTGCCCAGCCTGGACGAGGCGAAGGGGGGCTGGGGGGCCTTTGTCGGCAGCAGCGCGAACCCGGAGGTCACCCACGCCGAGCGGTTGACGCAGCTGATGGTGCGCTCCGCTCGCAAACGGTTGTGGATTGCCCAGGCCTACTTCACGCCGAACCGCGCCCTCGTCGCGCAGCTGGTGGAGCAGGCCCGCGCGGGAGTGGACGTGCGTGTGCTGGCGCCTGGGAACAAGAACGACCACAAGTCCATCACCGTGCTTCAGCGCGCCACCTACGACACCCTGCTGGCCGCGGGCGTGCGCATCTGGGAGTACCAGCCATCCATGATGCACGCGAAGACGATGCTGGTGGATGACCAGCTCGTGCTGGTGGGCTCCATCAACTACGATGCGCTGTCTTTCAATCTGCTCGAAGAAGGCTCGCTCGTGCTTCAGGACGCGGAGGCCGCACGGGAGATGGAGGCGTTCTTCCTGGAGGATCTGCGACACGCCCAAGAGATGAAGGCCAGGCACGCAGACCGCTCGAATTGATGCTCGAGCGACTTCACCACCCGCACGGCCTGGTGCGGTTCGTGGACCGGCTGGGCCAGGGCTGAGCCCGCGCTGCGTAAGCACTAGGGCCAATATCCATTACCTGACACCCTGATTAGGGTCCGCGCTCGCGACAAATGGAACTTCGAGCGATCCGCGCTCGAAGAAAAGGAGCCCATGGCGATGAGCGCTGATTTGTACGAGACCGCATACGAGATCGGCTGCGAGGGATACACCTATCTCTATCCCCTCGTGTTGATGGACGTGACGCGCCGGCAGATGACGAACGTCAAGGAGATCGACCTCCCCACCTGGCGAAGCCCGGCCAACGTGTTCATGAACAACCCGCGCTTCCCGGGGCCGGAAGACCGCACCGTGGTGCGCCCCAACTTCGACACGCTTTATTCGAGTGCGTGGCTCGATCTCGTGCGCGAGCCCCTGGTCATCAAGGTCCCCCCGGCCGATGGGCGCTACTACCTCTTGCCCATGCTCGATATGTGGACGGACGTCTTCTCCTGCCCCGGCCCCCGCACGACGGGGACCGCGGCCCAGGAGTTCGTCATCGTCGGTCCGGGGTGGAGCGGGACGATCAACCCGGCCCTGAACCTGCAACGGATCGACGCGCCGACGCCGTATGTCTGGATCATCGGACGAACGCAGTGCGACGGCAGTGAATCGGGCAGTGCATCGAGCTATGCCAGCGTGCATGAGTTCCAGAAGGGACTCCAGATCATCCCTTACTCCGCCTACGCGGCCGGGCAGCAGCCGCCACCGCCCATCGGGTCAGACACCGATGACATCAGCCGCGAAGAGCCGTTGGTGCTCGTAGAGAAGATGACGCCCGAGGAGTTCTTCGCCTATGGCGCGGACCTGATGCGCCAGATTCCAGCGCACTTCAATGACTACCCCATCCTCGCACGGCTGGCGCGGGTAGGTTTCGTCCCGGGCCAGCCGTTCGACCTGAACGCAGCCCCGGCGGAGGTGCAAGCGGCCTTCAAGAAAGCAGTCCCCGACGCCCTCGCCCGGATGAAGGCCAAGCAGACCTCCATCACGCCGCTGACCAATGGCTGGACCTACGCGAACGAGCTGATGGGGACCTACGGGACGAGCTACCTCCGCCGCGCGATCGTTGCCCTGATCGGACTGGGCGCCAATCTCCCGGAGGACGCAATCTACCCGGTCGCCTACAATGACGTGGACGCGGATTCCAAGCTCACCCCGCTGGACAGCGCCATGCGTTACACGTTGCGCTTCGAGGCCAACAGCCTGCCCCCGGTGAACGCCTTCTGGTCCGTGACGATGTACGACGAGCAGGGATTCCAGGTCCCGAACGCCATCAACCGCTTCTCGCTGGGCACGCGAAACAACCTGGTCCCGGACCCCTCCGATGGCTCCGTGACGGTGTACGTCGAGCGCTCCATGGACGAGACCGATCCGAGGCGGTCGAACTGGCTGCCAGCCCCCCAGCAGGGCGCGTTCAACCTCACCCTGCGGCTGTACTCACCGAAGCAGGAAGCGGTCAACGCAGATTGGCACCCGCCCCCGATCTCGCGAGCGAAGTGACCCTCGACCGCCGGGCGCGAGCTCGTGATTCCCGGTAGGCCCAGCAGGAACGGCGGAGCCCTTCGACAAACGTGCCGTTTGCACGAAGGCTCCGCCGGTTACCGCTCCTGGCTACGGCGCAGGCATCCAGGCCAAGCCCAAGTTCCTGGCGCTGCCCGAGTTCACGGTTTGGATATCGCTGCCGTCGGCCAGATTGGCGCTCCGGACCGCTTGACCCAGCCAATCCGCCCAATACAGCCGCCCGGCCGTGACATCGATGGCAATCCCGTGCGCTGTGTTCTGGTTGGTCACCAGGGTGGTGATGTTGGAGCCGTCCAGGTTGGCGACATAGATACTGGCGCCGCGGGTCGCGTAGTACACCTTCCCGCCGCTCGAGTCGATCGCCAGGCCCACACCCAGTCCGTTCAGGTTTGAAGCGAGAGTCTCCAGGTTGGTACCATCGAGATTGAATCGTACGAGCCTGGTGTTGTTGTAGGTAATGACATACACCTTGCCGCGTGGGACATCGAACGCAATGGCAGACGGGCTATTGATGCCGCCGACGACCTGCGTTGGATTGCTGCCGTCCAGCTCGGTGCGCATGACCCGGCTTCCGTTGAAATCGGACCAGTACAGCTTGCGGTTCGTCGAATCGACTGCCAGCCCGGAGGGGTAACCGCCGTTCGCCACGATATCGACCGGGTTCGTCCCATCGCTGTCCGCTCGAACGATCGCGCTGCCGCTGTTGTAGAAGATGGTACGGGTTACCGGGTCGGTGGCGACGGAAGATGCCCCGCTGATACCGGTCTTGAGCTCGATAGCATCCGTGCCGTTCACCTCCACCCTCCACAGCGAGCCGGCGGCAGTCATCCAGTAGAGGCTCGCAAAACCGGTGACGTCGACCTCGAAGGTGGTGGAGGTGGTGGCGGAGCCGTCACTCACCGAGAGGGTGATGGTGGTGGAGCCGTTGGCGTTGGCGGCGGGGACCACGTTGAGGGTGCGGCTGGTGCCGGAACCGCCGAGGACGAGGCTCGCGGGGTCGTTGGGCACCAGGGCCGTGTTGGAGGAAGTGGCGGTGACCGTGAGACTGTCGGCGGCGGTCTCCACGTCGCCCACGGTGAAGGCCAGGTCGCCGGTCGAGCTGTCCTCGGCGATGGTCTGGTTGTCCACCGAGGAGAGGGTGGGCGTGTCATTCACCGCGGTGACGTCGACCGTGAAGGTGGTGGAGGTGGTGGCGGAGCCGTCGCTCACCGAGAGGGTGATGGTGGTGGAGCCGCTGGCGTTGGCGGCGGGGACCACACTGAGGGTGCGGCTGGTGCCGGAGCCGCCGAGGACGAGGCTCGCGGGGGCGTTGGGCACCAGGGCCGTGTTGGAGGAAGTGGTGGTGACCGTGAGACTGTCGGCGGCGGTCTCCACGTCGCCCACGGTGAAGGCCAGGTCGCCGGTCGAGCTGTCCTCGGCGATGGTCTGGTTGTCCACCGAAGAGAGGGTGGGCGTGTCATTCACCGCGGTGACGTCGACCGTGAAGGTGGTGGAGGTGGTGGCGGAGCCGTCGCTCACCGAGAGGGTGATGGTGGTGGAGCCGTTGGCGTTGGCGGCGGGAACCACGCTGAGGGTGCGGCTGGTGCCGGAGCCGCCGAAGACGAGGTTGCTGGGGTCGTTGGGCACCAGGGCCGTGTTGGAGGAAGTGGCGGTGACCGTGAGGCTGTCGGCGGCGGTCTCCACGTCGCCCAGGGTGAAGGCCAGGTCGCCGGTCGAGCCGTCCTCGGCGATGATCTGGTTGTCCACCGAGGAGAGGGTGGGTGTGTCGTTCACTGGCGTGATGGTGATGGTCACCGTGGCTTGGGCGCTTTGGCCCTTGCTGTTGGTGGCGCGGAAGGTGAGGGCATCTTCGCCGTTGTAGTCGGCGCCGGGGGTGTAGGTGACGACGCCATTAGCGCTGAGCTCACTCAGCGTGCCGTGGTCCGGCGCGTCGACGATACTGAACGTGAGTGTCCCGTCGCCGCTGGCCGGCAGATGCACTTCGAGAGGCGTGTCTTCCGCCGTCTCGCGGGTGATGTCTTGGGCCTCCGGCGGTACGCTACAAGCGGCGAGGGTGCTCGCAGCCAGTCCAAGCAACAGTCCGGCGCGCAATGCGGTGGCTGGCGCTGCGAGCCACCTCGAAAGCAAACATGACATGAACTCTCCTCTAGGTGCTCCGACGGCGTGGCAGATAGCTCCGGGGTGGGCGAAGTCGTGCCCAAAGATGGCCGGCGCCGCCCGGGTTCGAGCGGTCGCCAAGCACCCCGTGCCGCACCACTGAGCGCTCCGCTGGAGACAGCCAGCGTGCGCCCCACCCTCTACCCAGAGGTCAGGCCGTGGATATTGGCCCTTGTGCTTATACAGCGAGCAGTGAGCCCAGCGAGGGGAGAAGCCGCGCCGCCCCCTCTGCGGATGCTCGCGTCCACGAATGCCGAAAATTTGTCATGACCGTGAAAGTGGATTCTGCACAACTCCACTTAGATCGTGAGAGAACGGGGAACGGTCGGCATGAAGACTTGGACGATGGGAGTTCAGCCCCGTCCAAGTGGCGGGCACCACGAATGCCAGCGGGGTTCGAATGATCAGGGCCCCAGGACTCGTCCCGGTGCCCTGAGGGGCACGGCGCGCGGACAGGTAGCAGGGGAGCCGTCGGCCGCCCTCCCCTGCCGCTCCCTCGCACGCCCAGTGCCCCTGCCTCTCCTGGGCGTCACGGACGTCAACAACATGCCGGGGCGCCCAGCCTTGCTGTAGTAAGTTGGCCCAAATGGTACGTACTCCAGTCCTGGTTCTCATCGGGTTCTTCCTCTTCGCCCCCGTCGCTGCCTCTGCCGCACCGCCAGAGGCTGGCGCCGCCAAGTCCGTCGCGGAGGCAACGAAGCGCGTGGAGAGTGCTCGCGCGGCTCTCGCCACGGCCGTTCAACGGATCGAGAAGGATCCGCCCAGCAACGCCGACCTCGACGCCGCCGTCGCGGCGGTGGAAGCGCTGAAAGAGGCGCTCAATGCTGGAGCGAGCTTCGAGACGGCGGATCTCGACTACGCCAGGACCGTTCTGGCTGCTCGCAAGGAGCTCCGGACGCGCCGCGAATACGTCGACGAGCGCCGAGCCAAGATCCACATCCACGAGTTCCGCCGGCGCATCGACGGCGCGCTCGGGCCCCTGAACGAGCGCATGGCGAAGCTCTCGGAGAAGGACCCCGGCCCCAAGGCGATGGACGAGGCTCGGGCCGCGGTGGATTCGCTCAAGAAGCTGGCGGACGAGGGCCGGCCCCTGACCAAGCAGGATCCGAAGTTCGCCACGTACATCACCGAGATCGACGCGACGGTCGCTCGTCACGAGAAGACGATCGACGAGCGGTGGCTGCAGCTGTCGGCCCAGAAGCAGCGAGGGCTCCTGGACGAGAGTCGTAAGGCCCTGGCCACCGCGCTCACCGAGCTGGACAAGGCCTGGTCGGACGAGAAGTTCGGAGCCACCGACAAGGCGGTGGCGGCGCTGCAGAAGCAGGTCGACGAGGGCAAGCCGCTCGAGGAGCGCGATCGGGCGTATCGCGCGGAGGCGGAGAAGGCCCGCGCCGAAGTCACGCAAGCCAAGCGCCGGATGGAGGAGTCCGTGGTGCAGGCGGGTGTCTCTCGGGTCAAGGTGGAGATGGGGCCTGCCCAGGAGGAGCTCGTCGCGTCCGCCAAGGCGCTCCGTGCGAGGAAGCCGACGCAAGAGCAGCTCGCCGAGGCCAAGACCGCGGCGTTCGTCGTCCGGAAGCTGGTGGAGAAGTACGAGCCGCAGGCCGCGCGGAGCCCGGCGATCAGCCAGTACCTCACCGAGGTGAAGAACACGCTCGTCGAGGTCGAGGTGGCGCTCCAGGTTCGCAGCCTCGATGCGGCTCGCGCCGAGGTCGTGCAGGCCTTGCGCAATGTCGAGAAGCGGGCCGTGACCCCCGAGCAGTTCGAGGAGGCGAAGACGGCGCTGGTCATCCTGGAGAAGACGCTCGAGACGGTTCACGCGAAGAACCCCGCGGTCAGCCCCTCCGCCGCCGAAGCGCGTCAGCTGCTCAAGGACGGGCGGGCGACGATGGAGCGGCGCCGGTACGAAGTCGACCTGCAGCAGCAGCGCGCGAAGGTCGACGAGGCGCGCAAGAACGCGGCGGCACTGGTCACCCAGGTCCAGAAGGAGAAGCCCTCGGAGGCGCAGCTGCAGGAGGCGGAGAACGCCATCAAGCAGATCGGCGTGGTGCTGGAGGCCGGCGCCCAGTTCGTCAAGAAGGATCGCGACTATGCGCTGTACGCCAAGGAGACGAAGGAGCGCATGGCGGAGCTGAGCGATCGCGTCACCCGGCGGAAGATCGTCCTGTCCGCGGCGGACGCCCGCGCGCAGCTCGCCGAGCGGCTGGCCATGACGAAGGAGAAGCTCGAGTCCGCGAAGCTCATCTCATCGACCGACAGCGACGTCGAGACGGCCTCGAAGGGCGTGGACGAGGTCATGCAGATCTTCGAGACGCGCGCGGAGTTGGAGCAGCAGGACGCAGGCTACGCGGCATACGCGGAGCGGGCGCGCGCCGAGTTGCTGAAGATGGTGGAGGCGCTCGAGTTCGCGCGGCAAGCGCGAGAGCTGCGCAAGACGACCGGTGAGGCCCTGGCCGCCGCCGGCGTGGCGTCGGAGTCGGCCGCGGCCTCCTCGGACCTGCGCAAGCGCAAGCAGCTGTACGCGAGCGCGCTGGAGAAGCTCAAGGCCTGCCAGGAGGAAGGCGCCAGGATGGTGAAGGGGAACGCCAGCCTCGCCACGGTCGATGTGCTCGTGGGCGGCATCCCCACCCGGCCCCAAGACGTGATGGCTCAGTGCGCCCAGAAGGCAGAGACGCTGCAGGAGCCACAGAAGCGGGCCGACGTGCAGCTTCGGTTCCACGATGGCCCGAAGAAGGCCTACGACTCGGCGAAGGCGCTGCTCTCCAAGGGACGCAAGAGCGAGGCGCTCGCGCAGCTCAACGACTGCGTCGCGGAGGGGCGCATCCTGGAGAACCGGTATCCCGACTTCAAGGAGCAGAAGTTCGACGTCGGCGGCACCAGCATGAGCGTGATCGAGCTGATCCAGGCCTGTGTGAAGGAGCGCAAGCCGTTGCAGTGAAGGAGCGCAAGCCGGTTGCTCTTCAAGGCCCCCTCTCCGTCCCGCGGAGAGGGTGCTGGATGCCTTTGAATGGAGCGTGTTTGCGTTTGGAGTTCGCCCACCTTCCTGGGGCGGAAAGATTGACTTCACCTCAATGAACTCTACCGTCACCTCAAACCCTATCATTGAGGTGACTTCATGCGTTTCACAGGACTTCTGGCGCTTGTCCTCATATGGCTCGCGCTTGGGAGCTTGGGTTGCCGGGCACAGGAGACGGGCTCTGCTCAGTTCGCTGTCTCGGTGGGCCAAGCGCTCTCCACCGCGTCCGTGACTCGCGTCACCATCACGTCCTCGGGCCCGGGGATCCCCTCCATCACCACGGACCTGGTAACAACCAATGGCGTGTGGGGTGGCGTCATCGGCAACATCCCCACCGGAACGGAGCGCGCATTCCTCGCTCAGGCGTTCGACTCCAGCAATACCCTGCTCTTCGAGGGCTCTGCCTCCGACGTCACCATCCGCAACAACCAAACCACCCTCGTCGCCATCACCCTCCAGGAGGTCAATCCTCCCCCGCCCTTCTCCAACGAAGCCCCCATCCTCCAGTCCGTCGTCGCCAATCCCACCACGGTCCAGACTGGCGCTCTCGTGTCACTCCAAGCCACCGCGGAGGACCCGAATCCGGGCGATTCCATCACCTACTCCTGGACGGCCGCCGATGGCGTCTTCTCCAACGCCTCCAGCCCCTCGACGCAGTGGACCGCTCCTGCTGTCCCGGGCCTGGTCACCCTCACCCTCACCGTGAGCGATTCGCGGGGTGCCTCTTCCTCGCTGTCCTTCGCCATCAACGTGGTGAATGGTCTCTCCGAGGGGAGCGCCTTGCTCGATGTTCGTTTCAACTCCTGGCCCCTCGTCTCTGCCCTCTCCGCTTCCGAGACCCGCTTGGACGTGGGCCAATTCACCACCGTCGCGGTCACTGCCTCCGATAGCGACGGCGACGCGCTCAGCTTCCAGTGGTCCGCGACTTGCGCTGGCTCCTGGACGAACTCCACCTCCAGCACTGCCTCCTTCTCGCCCTCCTCGCTCCCCTCGGGCGCCTGCAACAATTGCCAACTGATCGTCGCCATCTCTGACGGACGCGGTGGGCAGACCACGGGCACCGTCGCCCTGTGCGTCGCCCCCACTCCCACGAACCGCTTCCCCCCTACCCTCATCCGCTCGTACCAGTCCTCGCTCACCGCCTTGCCCTCGCAGCAGCTCACCTTCGAGGTGACGGCGACGGATCCGCAGGCCAGCTCGCTCACGTTCTCCTGGAGCGCCAGCACGGGGACCCTGGGTACACCGCAGACCGATGCCACCGTCAGCCGCATTGCCTGGACCGCCCCCGACTGCGTGGTGCCCGGTGCCTCTGCCTCCGCGACAGCCACCGTCACCAATGCCTATGGCCTGTCCACCACCCGTACCTTTGAAGTCACCGGGCTGCCGGAATGCGCGACGTGGGTCTCCACGGGCTCCATGCTCTCTCCTCGCTTGGAGCACACGGCGACACTGCTGCCCAACGGCAAGGTCCTCGTGGCGGGGGGATACGGCTACTTCGACTGGCCCACGCCGGCGGCGGAGGTGTTCGATCCAGCCACGGGCACCTGGAGCGCCACGGGCTCCATGGCCTCCCATCGCCAGGGGCACTCGGCCCTCCTCATGCCCAATGGCAAGGTCCTCGTCACGATGGGGTTCAACAACACAGGCGTCCCCTCGGAGGTCGAGGTGTACGATCCGACGACGGGCTCCTGGTCCCCCACGGGCCCCATGGTCTCACCACGCACTGAGCTCAAGGTGACGCTGCTGCCCAACGGCAAGGTCCTCGGCGTGGGGGGGTATTTCATCTCGGAGGCGGAGCTGTACGATCCAGACACGAGTTCCTGGAGCGCCGCGGGCTCTCTGAGCACTGCTCGCTATCGGCCCTCGGTGACACTGCTACCCAACGGCAAAGTCCTCGTCGCCGCAGGGAGACAGCCTAGCGGCCACCCTGGCGCGACGGCGGAGGTCTACGATCCGGACACCGGTTCTTGGACCTCCACAGGCTCCCTGGCCACAGCTCGCTTCGACCACACAGCGACGCTGCTGCCCAACGGCAAGGTCCTCGTCGCAGGGGGGCAGGGCCTCAGCTTCACCCCTTACGAGACGGCGGAGATATACGACCCCGCTACGGGCACCTGGTCTCCCACGGGCTCCCTGGCCACAGCTCGCTACGGGCATACCGCAACGCTGCTGCCCAACGGCAAGGTCCTCGTCGCAGGGGGGCTCAGCGGCTCGGTCAGGGTCTCGACGGCGGAGATATATGATCCCGCCACGGGCACCTGGTCTGCCGCAGGCTCGATGTCCTCCGCGCGTTCCGGGCTCACGGCGACGTTGCTGCCCGATGGGCAGGTCCTCATCACAGGAGGAATCGGGCCCCTCGCACACGCGACGGCGGAGCTGTATAGCCCCTGAGATCGGTTTGGCGGCACGCCGGCTCGGCCCAAGTTGGACGCTTGCGTGAACCCGCCCCCTGGTCTTGCGCCCCTCTTGCTGTGGGTTCGATTCCCGCCGCCTCCATCCCGAGAAACTCAGCAATATGAGTGACTCCCCTCCAGAGGGCGCGGCAATGACTAGCGCTCTGCCATCTATCCCGGCGCCCCCGAGGTGTGCGACGCGGCGGACAACAACTTCAACGGCTCCACCTGCCAGAGTTGTGCCCCCGAGCTCTCAGCCCTGGACTCCTAGCTCGGCTGGCGCTTGTCCCTCACCCTCGCAGGCGCCAGTCGAGGGGCGCCCTCCTGTGCCGCTGGCGCCTCAGCGCCTGATCCAGGAGCCGCTTCAGGCAGTCCATTTGCTCCTTGTCATATGACTCGAGCAGATCCTGCCTGCGCCCCTTCCAGTCCACCGCGTGCAGTTGGTAGTCGGTCGTCGTGACTCTGCTTCCGGTTCCATTCTCGTAGCTGATTGTCTTATGCGCATAGACATCGAGCCGGGCGAGCTGACTCCTGGAAAGGCTGCGGGTGGTTGGCCAAGGCAGGGCGGTCTTGTGGATGGTGAGTTCGTCGCGGGTCACGATGACTCGGGTGCGGTTCACGAGGTCCTTCAGCAGATTGAAGGTGAGAAAGGCAATCAGGAGCAGCGCCGGGATGGCCAGACACATCCCGTTCCCCAAGACTTCCTTGCGGAACGTGAACAGCCCCCCCGCAACGGCACCCGTGAAGAGAGCATTGAGGACGAACTGGGAAAGAGGCGCCATGTGGAGCTCGCGCCAGTCGATGCGCGTGGCTTGGCTGTCTTCCTCGACCTGAAAGGGCTTGGAATGAGTAACAGCGGGCCGCTCGCGCAATCCCTGCTCCAACCGCTCGATCGCCTGAGCGAGAGACTCACCGCGCTCGCCTACCCCGCCACGCCGCTCGAGCACGAGCGTCTCCAGCTTCTCCCGCTGGGCCCCCAGTTGGTGGATCAGTCGCCCCAGTGCGACGTGCTGGGAGGCGCCCTTGCCCAGCCGCTGTTCCACATGCGTGAGCGCCTCGACCAGGGGAACTTCCAGCTCGCGTACCTGGCGCAACAGTTCAGGGCGTTGGCGCAAGTGGTGCCGCCAGCGGCGGGAGGCGAGTGACTTCACCAGCGCGGCCTGCCGCTGCCAGGCCTGCTCGAGCACCTCCCACGCTCCTTCGAGTTGGATGCGCAACTCGGGGTCCGGTACGGCTCTCGCAGCCCGCAGCCGTCTGTACAGCTCACAAGGCGAGCGCATGTCATCTAGCCCTCGAGCGACGGGTGTTGGGCGGGCGAGTCCTTGTGGAGGACTCGCCCTGCCCGTGTTCACCGGGGTGATCGCTACTCTTCGTCCTGGCGCAGTGTCGCCAGCACGTTGAGGTCCTCGAGCGTCGTCGTGTCACCCGTTGTCTGTTTGCCCGCGGCTACGTCTCGAAGCAGTCGGCGCATGATCTTGCCCGAGCGTGTCTTCGGCAGCGCTTCCGCGAACCGGATCTCGTCCGGCCTCGCGATCGCTCCGATCTCCTTCGCCACGTGCGTCGCCAGTTCCTTCTTCAGTTCCGGTGACGGCGGTGTGCCCTTCTTCAGCGTCACGAAGGCCACCAGCGCCGTGCCCTTCAGGTCGTCCGGACGCCCCACCACCGCTGCCTCGGCGATTCGTGGGTGCGCCACCAGCGCGCTCTCTACCTCCGCCGTGCCCAATCGGTGACCCGCCACGTTCACCACATCATCCACCCGGCCCATCAGCCAGATGTAGCCGTCCTGGTCCGTGCGCGCCCCGTCTCCCGTGAAGTACTTGCCCGGTAGCTCGCTGAAGTACGTCTTCACGTACCGCTCCGGATCCCCGTACACCGTGCGCAACATCGACGGCCACGGCTTCGTCACGAACAGCAACCCGCCCTGCCCCTTCGGCACCGGGTTGCCCTCCCTGTCCAGGATCTCCGCGTGGATGCCCGGCAGCGGGAACGTCGCCGAGCCCGGCTTCGTCGGCGTCGCCCCAGGCAACGGAGAGATCATGATTCCCCCCGTCTCCGTCTGCCACCACGTGTCCACCACCGGGCAACGCCCGCCTCCAATCACGTCCCGGTACCAGATCCACGCCTCCGGGTTGATCGGCTCGCCCACCGAGCCCAACAGCCGCAGCGAGCTCATGTCGTGCTTGCGCGGGTGCTCCTCCCCCAGTCGCATGAACGCACGGATCGCCGTCGGCGCCGTGTAGAGGATCGTCGCCTTGTAGCGCGCGATGATCTCCCAGAACCGGTCCGGCCCCGGCTGCGTCGGCGCTCCCTCGTAGATGACCGTCGTCACCCCGTTCATCAACGGCCCGTAAACCACGTAGCTGTGTCCCGTCACCCAGCCCACGTCCGCCGTACACCAGTAGATGTCGTCCTCCTTCAGGTCGAACACCCACCGCGTCGTCAACGAGATGCTCACCGCGTAGCCCGCCGTCGTGTGCAGCACCCCCTTCGGCTTCCCCGTCGAACCCGACGTGTAGAGGATGAACAACGGGTGCTCGCTCTCCACCCACTCCGGCTCGCACGTCTCGCTCTGCCCTCCGACCAGTGCCTCCCAGGACACGTCCTTCGGCCCCATCGGCACCGCGTCTCCCGCCCGCTTCAGCACCACCACCTTCTCCACCGTGCGCATGTTCGGCAGCGCCGCGTCCACGTTCTTCTTCAGCGGCACCACCGCGCCCTTGCGCCACCCGCCGTCCGCGGTGAGCAGCACCTTCGCCCCCGCGTCGTTCATGCGATCCTGCAGCGCCTCCGCCGAGAAGCCGCCGAACACCACCGAGTGCACCGCCCCAATGCGCGCACACGCCAGCATCGCCACCGCCGCCTCGGGCACCATCGGCAGGTAGATGCCTACCCGGTCTCCCTTGCGCACCCCCAGCGACTTCAGCCCGTTGGCCAGCCGGTTCACCTGCACCGCCAGCTCGCCGTACGTGATTCGACGCCTGTCTCCCGGCTCTCCCTCGAAGAGGATCGCCGGCTTGTCCTTCAGCTTCGGCAGGTGCCGATCCAGACAGTTGTAGGTCAGGTTGGTGCGGCCCTCGAGGAACCAGCGCGCGTGCGGCGGCTTCCACTCCAGCACCGTCTGGAAGGGCTCCTTCCAGTACAGCTCCTCGCGCGCTCGCGCTCCCCAGTACGCCTCCGGGTCCTTCGCCGCCTCGTCCCACAGCCGGCGGTAGTCCTCCATTCCCCGGATGTGGGCACGGCGGGAGAACTCCTCCGGTGGAGGAAAGACGCGGTTCTCCGTCAGGACCGATTGGATCTCGTGCGATGGACGCTGCGGCTCAGCCATGGGCTCCCTCTCAAGCGTGACAGCGAGATGAGCCCTATTCTGTAGGTTCTCCCCGAGCCGCGCTCAAGGAACAACAGGGCACGTCGCTGAATCCTGAACGGCCTCGAAGCGCGTCCACAGCTCACACGCGCAGCTCTCCTGGAGCCGGGACTCGTAGCGCACCCTCAGCGCGCCGTCGAACGCCGTGGCGCACTGCGTGGTTCCCTCCAGGTGAACGCTCACCTGGTCCAGCAGGCAATCCTGCCCTCGCACGTGGACCGCGGCATTGCCCCGGGTGCCATCCACCATGAAGCGTTCCCCCCCCGCCAGGAACCGGCCAACGAGTTGCATATCAAGCAGCTCGGGGTTGATGGCGAAGTTGATGCGCACCACCTGTCCGGTGATGACCACTGAGGCGTCCCACGGTGCTTCGGGCGAACTCAGCATCTCGCAGTCGTCGCGCATCACCTCGACGACCTGCAGCGTGTAGTTGCCCGCGTTCTGGACGAAGTCATTACAGCCGAGGGTCAGCCCCGCAGCGGCCAACAGGGACAGGGAGAAGGAGCGACGGGTGGGCACCCGCCCACCATAACCAACCCCACGCACGAGTGCAGTGCCCTCGCGCGGCTCCGGGGTAGACTGCCCGCGGATGTACGCCCTCCTGGCCCTCCTGGCCCTCAGCCTGCTGCTGGCCTTACACGAGCTGGGGCACCTCGTCGCCGCGCGCCTGCTCGGAGTGAAGGTGCCCCGCTTCTCCCTGGGCTTCGGGCCGCCCCTGCTGTCCTTCCGGCTGCTCGGCACCGAGTTCGTCATCTGTGCCATTCCCATCGGCGCCTCGACCACCCTCCACGGCGCCAACCCCCATGTCCCCGGGATGGACACCGCCGATCCCACCCTCTATGTGGCCCAGCGGACCTGGAAGCGGGTGGTCATCACCCTGGCGGGCTCGGTCTCCAACTACCTGTTCGCCCTCGTCACCCTCTTCGCGCTCTACACCTCGGGCACCCACGTGGTGGTGCCGCTCACCGTGGGCACCGTGACGCCTGGCTCGGAGGCCGCGCGCGCGCAGATGCTCCCCGGCGACCGCATCCTCAGCGTGGATGGGCTGCCGGTGAAGACCTGGTCGGAGTTCGTCGAGATCATCGGCCAGAGCCCCGGCCGTGACCGCACCCTCGTCGTGGTGCGCCATGGGGACCCTCGCGTGGTGCAGGTGCGCCCCCGCTCGGATGAGCGCGGCGTGGGCCGCATCGGCGTGAGCCAGCAGTACGTCTACCGCGAGCACGGCCCCAGCGAGGCCCTCACGCAGTCGCTGGTCCATACGCAGCGCGTGGCCGCAGAGGCCCTGGGCCTCGTCTGGGGGCTCGTCACCGGCCCCAAGCTCACCGCCGAGCCTCCCAGTTCCGTGGCCGTCGTGCGCCAGTCCTCGGGCGCGGCCTCCACCGGCCGGGACTCGTTCCTGCGCGTGCTCGTGGCCATCTCCGTGGCGCTGGCGCTGCTGCACCTCGTCCCCGTCCCCGGCCTGGATGGCGGCCGCCTCCTGTTCCTCGCCATCGAGGCGGCCCGTGGCAGGCCCCTCTCGCCCCGCGTGGAGACCGTGGCGAACACTGTTGGCTTCCTGGCCATCACCGCCGCCATCCTCGCCGTGGCCGTCGCGGAGGTCCGCCGGGCGCTGCCCTCCGCCGAAGCTCCGGGCGCGGCGGGCGGTTCCCCGAGCCTGGTGTCCCTGGATGCGGGAGTGGATGCGGGGGTGGACGCGGGGGTGGATGCGGGGGTGCCGAGTACTCCGGGCCTGGATGCCGGGGTGCCGACCGCTCCGGCGCTCAAGCCTGATGCGGGGCCAGGCCTGGTGTCAGACGCAGGGTCGCCTTCCCCACAGGACGGGGGAGTGCCTCCTTCGGACGCTGGGACACCGGCCAGGCTGGTACCAATTCCGGACGGTGGGAGCCCCGCCATCGACGCGGGCGCTGCCGACGCGGGGTGAAGGCTCTATTCTCGGGCGGTCCATGAAACCTCAAGCGAACGCCGGTCTCTTCTGCGAACTGTACTGGGGCAAGTCCCTGTCCGAGGCCTGGAGCTTCGGTCCCGATCAGTCGCACGTCCACGCCGCCGCGGACGAGAAGGCGCCGCTGCCCCTCTACGGTTTCACCCTGCCCCAGGAGCCTTTCCTCCTGGCCGAGCGCACCGCGGCCGGCTACCGCGTCTTCGTCCCTCCGGCCGCGAAGCTGGAGCGCAGTACGCGCGGGGATGAGTTCCACCCCGTACCCGACTCCCAGCTCGTTCAGCACGAGGGCCGCGCCAGCGTGGAGCTCCCCGAGGGCACCACCCTGCGGCTCACCCAGGGCGAACTCCACCTGTTCCTCCAGCACTCGGTGGCCAAGGACCGCGTGGCCCGCTTCCGGCTGCGGGACTTCGGGTGGCTGCTGATGGTCATCGTCCTGTTCCTCAGCGCCCCCGTGGGCTTCCTCATCGCCGGACCGAGCCCCGAGCGCATGCAGGAGAGCAACGCGCGCGCCCTGGCCGCCGCGCGGGAGAAGGAGGCGGCGCGGCGCAAGGCGCTGGGCATCGACACGCCGCTGCGGCCCCTGACTCCTCAGGAGCAGCAGCAGTCCGATGGCGGCACCCCGCTCAAGAAGATGCCGGGCAGCCTCAGCGTGCAGTGACTCCGTGCAGGGCGCTCACGCCAGCGCTGGGTAGTCGGTGTAGCCCTTCTCCTCGCCCGTATAGAACGTCGCGCGATCCGGTGCGTTGAGCGTCGCGCCGTTCTTGTAGCGCTCGGGCAGGTCCGGGTTGGAGACGAACGGCACGCCGTAGGAGACGAGATCCGCCACGCCGCGAGAGATGACCTCGTCGCCCGCGCGCGCGTCATAGCTCCCGTTCGCGATCAGCGCGCCCTTGAAGCGCTCTCGCAGCATCGGCGTGATTCGCTCCGCCCCCGCCGGCGGCGCCAGGATCCCCGTGAGCGCCTCCGTCACGTGCAGGTAGCCGAGCTTCAGCTGCCCGAGCTGCTCGGCCAGGTACGTGAAGGTCCCGATCGGATCGCTCTCCGACATCGACTGCAAGGTGAAGTACGGGGCGATCTTGTAGCCCACCCGCTCGGGACCCCACACCCCGATGACCGCCTCCGTCACCTCGAGCGGCAGCCGCGCGCGCTTCGGGATGCTGCCCCCGTAGGCATCCGTGCGCCGGTTGGAGCCGTCACGCACGAACTGGTCCAGCAGGTAGCCGTTGGCGCCGTGCAGCTCCACGCCGTCGAAGCCCGCCGCCTTCGCGTTCACGGCCGCGCTCCGGAACTGCTCGACGATGTCCGGCATCTCGCGCAGCTCCAGCGCTCGCGGCGCCACCATCCGCGTCCTCCCCTGCGGCGTGAACACCTCGCCGTCCGCGGCGATCGCCGATGGCGCCACGGGCAGCGCTCCCCCGTGGAAGTCCGGATGGGACATGCGCCCCACATGCCAGAGCTGGGCGAAGATCGTTCCGCCCGCCTCGTGGACCGCGTCCACCAGCTTCTTCCAGCCCGCCACCTGCTCCGGTGAGTGGAGGCCGGGTGTACGGATGTAGCCCACACCTTGAGGGCTCACTTGCGAAGCCTCGGTGACGAGCAGCCCGGCGGAGGCCCGCTGCACGTAATAGGTGGTGGCCAGCGGGTTCGGGACATTGCCCTCCACCGCTCGGCTGCGCGTCATCGGCGCCATCACCATCCGGTTCTTCAGTTCGAGACTGCCCAGGCGAAACGGAGAGAGGAGATTCGAGAGCTTTTCCATGGCTCTTGAGTGTCCCGGCCGATATGGACTCGCTATGCCACTGGGTCCAAAAGAATTGACCGAGCGTCCAAGCCCGGAGGACGAGCAGGCAACCGACGTCCTCGCCGACGTGCTGAACACCCTGCACCTGTCCACCCTTGTGTATGGCCGCTTCGAGCTGTCCGCGCCATGGGGCATCCAGGCCTCGGACCGGGAGGCCGCCCACATCTTCGTCGTCGCCCGGGGCGGGGCGCTGCTCGAGGTTGAAGGGGCTCCGGCCCCCGTCTCCCTCTCCGCTGGCGACCTGGCGCTGCTGCCCCACGGCGGGATCAAGGCGCTGCGCGATGCCCCGGGCAGTCCGCTCCACCGCCTCGATGATGGCCAGTGTCCGCTTGCCCGCCTCGCGGAGCCCATTCGCCTGGGGGGCGGCGGGGCCCGCACCACCCTGGTCTCGGGCGCCTTCCAGTTCGGGGCCGCTTCCCGCACGTTGCTCTTCGAGCGGCTGCCACGCGTCATCCACATCACCGCCGAGCAGGTCGCGGCGTCGCCCTCGCTGGCGGCCACCGTGCAGCTGTTCATCGCCGAGAGCGCCTCGCGCAGCCCCGGCGTCACCGTCGTCGTGAGCCGGCTCGCGGACATCCTTCTCGTGCAGGCGCTGCGCACGTACATCGCGAGCACGGACTGCCGGGAGAACGGGCTGCGCGCGCTCGCCGATCCCCACATCGGCAAGGCGCTCTCGCTCATTCATGACCGGCCCACCGAGTCCTGGACCGTCGAGGGGCTCGCCGCGACCGTGGGGCTCTCCCGCTCGGGCTTCGCCGCTCGCTTCAGCGCGCTCGTCGGCGAGCCTCCGCTGGAGTACCTCGCACGGTGGCGGATGACGAAGGCCGCCGAGTTCCTTCGCGACAGCGATCTGTCCCTCAGCCAAGTCGCCGGCCACGTCGGCTACCAGAGCGAGGCGTCCTTCAACCGCGCCTTCAAGCGCTGGGAGGGTGTCGCCCCCGGTGCGTACCGGCGACAGCGCCGCAGCGCGTGATGACGCGAGGCTCGGGGGGCGTTTGCCTGTAGTGTGCGCCCCCATGAGACCTCTCACCCGCGCCGAGTCGAGTGGCTGGACCGAGACCTCCCTCCACGCTGACGTCCTCGCCTTCCTCTCCCAGCTCTCGCACCCCTTGCTCCACCGCACCTCGTTCGGCGTGAGCCCCGAGGGCCGTGAGCTCCCGCTGCTGGTGCTCTCCGCTCACGGCGTGAAGACCCCCGAGGACGCGCGCCGCCTCGGGCTGCCCACCGTGCTGGTCGTCAATGGCATCCACGCCGGCGAGGTGGAGGGCAAGGAGGCCAGCCTCATGCTCGTGGGCGACTTGCTCGACGGCAAGTACCCCGGCCTGCTCGAGCGCATCACCCTGCTCGTCGTGCCCCTGTTCAACCCGGATGGCAACGACCGCATCGACCCGAAGAACCGCGCGCTGGATATCTCCAAGCTGCACGGGCAGATCGGCCCCGTGCGCGGCGTGGGCACCCGAACCAACGCCTCCGGCGTCAACCTGAACCGCGACTACCTGCGCCAGTCCGCCGGCGAGATGCGCCTGCTCCAGTCCCGCGTGGCCCAGCCCTGGGAGCCGGACCTCACCATCGACTGCCACGCCACCAACGGCTCCGTTCACCGCTTCCACCTCACCTACGACGTCCCCCACCCCTTCGACAGCTGCCGCCCGGAGCCCATTGAGCTGATGCGGGATCAGTTCCTCCCCGAGCTCACCCGCCGCGTCCGCGCTGGCAGTGGCCGCGAGACGTTCTTCTACGGCAACTTCGTCGAGGACGAGGGCGGCACCGGCGAGGGGTGGATGACGTATACGCACCACCCGCGCTTCGGCTCGAACTACCGCGGGCTTACGGGTCGGTGCGACATCCTCTTCGAGGCCTACGCGTACCTGCCCTTCGAGGAGCGTGTCGCCACCACGTACCAGTTGCTCGTGGAGGCGCTTCAGCTCGCCGGGGAACGGGGAGAGGACATCCGCTCCGTGGTGCGCGCGGCGGAGACTCCGCGTGAGCGGATCGCTGTTCGCTACCGCCTGGAGCCGCATGCCGCGCCCGCGCGAATTCTCACCCGTGAGCCCCGCACGCTGGAGGGGGCTCCCGTGGAGAAGACGCTGCCCCATCTCGCGCGCTTCGTGGGCACCCACTTCGTTGATCGGCCCTGGGCGTATGCGGTGCCGGAACCCGTGGGCAAGCTGCTGGCCCAGCATGGCCTGCGCACCCGTGTGCTCGAGCGTGCCGTACCCGCCGCTGTCGAGGTTCCGGTGATTGAGGAGGCCCGTGAGGCGGATGGCCGCGCCATTCTGGAGGCCGCGGGCGAGCTGCTGGTGCGCGCCCGCCATGAGCGCGGCACCCAGAACCTCCCCGCTGGCACCTGGCTCGTCGAGACGGGCCAGCGGCTGGGCGCCATCGCCGTGTACCTGTGCGAGGCCGAGAGCGATGATGGGCTCTTCGCCTCGGGCATCATCCCCCGGCCCCAGCCCGGGGAGCGCTTCCCGGCCCTGCGCGTCCTGGAGCCGATCGGCGGCTGAAGCGGTCGCCTCACGCGCCTTCGTTCAGGGTCTCTTCCAGGAAGGCGCGCATCGCGATCCAGGAGCGCCGCTCCGCTGCCGCGTTGTACTGGATTCCCGCCTGGGGGTTGTTCGCCCCCGGGTAGGTGAAGGCGTGCATCGCATGGCCGTAGGCGTGGAGCTGCCAGTCGGCTTTTGCTTCCGTCAGCTCCTTCGTCACCGCCAGCACGTCCGCCGGCGGCGCCATCGGATCATCCCAACCGTGGAGGATGAGCACCTTGGCCTGGATGGGCGCCTGTGGCCCCAGCGCCGGCGGATGGAACAAGCCGTGGAAGCTCACCACGCCTCGGAGCCCCGGCGCGGCACTGCGGGCGAGATCCAACGCGCAGAGCCCTCCGAAGCAGTAGCCGATCGCCGCGATTCGGTCCGGGTCGATCCGCTCGTGGCGCCTCGCCGCCGCCAGCCCCGCCAGCAGACGTCTGCGGAGCAGGGCCCGGTCCGCCATGAAGGGGCCCATGAGGTGCGAGTTGTCCTCCATCACCCCGCCGCGCACGCCCTTGCCGTAGACATCCAGGGCGAAGCCCACGTAGCCCAGGCCCGCCAGTTGCTCCACCCGCTCTCGAATGGGCTCGCTCTGCCCATCCCACGCGTGGGCGACGAGGATGCCGGGACGCCTCGCTTCACTCGACTCGGCGTAGGCGACGTAAGCCTGACAGACGGTCTCGCCCTCGACGTAGTCGAGGTACTCGGTGTGGATTTGGGGGGACAGGGGAGGCGACATGTGGGGGCATGCTAGACGCATCCCCCGCGAGCTGGCACGTCCTCCTCCGTTGGCACTCCCCGCACAGGTATGCACGAACGTGAGACGGTGAGCGTTTGGGTAGACTCGTCGCTCCTCTGGAGGGGACCCCTGGGTACACCGCTCCTAGCGATGGAACGCTCTATGGCGAAACCCATGAATGCTCGCTGTGCCGTACTCCTGTGGGCCTGCGTGTGGCTCTTTCCCCAGGTGACCTGGGCCGCCTCGGACACGGTCTTGAGCGCGTGGCTCGACAAGGCCTGCCCGACCGCGCAGACCTCGGGGAAGGGCTCTCAGGCCCGGCAGCAGTGCATCGAGGCCGCGGTGCGCACCGCGGAGACAGCGCGCCTCGCGGAGCTGCGCAAGACGTCCGGCAAGCGCTTCGATCGACAGTGGGAGTCGCTCCAGGAGGGGCTGAGGCGCTGGACCTCGGACGTCTGTTCCCTCAAGCGCCAGTTCGCCCAGGTGAATCTGTCGACGGGCATTGCCGATCTGGCACGCGAGAGCAGCCGGCTCGCTACCGAGTGCCAGGAGCTCCACCTGGGCTGGTGGGGTCAGCTCGCGGAGGCGCAGGCCCGGCATGACACGGAGGCGCTGGGGGCCGGGTTGACGGTGTTCTCGCAGCGGGCGGCGCGCGGCCCTACGCCTGCTCCGAAGCACGTCGCCATCGCCTGTGA
Organism: Hyalangium ruber; assembly: GCF_034259325.1. NCBI lineage: Bacteria > Pseudomonadati > Myxococcota > Myxococcia > Myxococcales > Archangiaceae > Hyalangium > Hyalangium rubrum. Next base: position 771,574 of record NZ_JAXIVS010000001.1, read on the forward strand.
GCTGTCACGCCGCGCCCTCGCCCGCCCGCCCCAGCCGCTCGCTCGGGGGACCGAAGTGGTGACGGCGGCTCAGTGGGAGAAGCTCACGGAGGCACTGGCCTCCAGCTTCCAGGCCGCGAAGTCCCTCGCCGAGTTGCAGTGCGAGCTCATCGCCGGGGGCGGCGTCACCCCTCCCGCGGACTGTCAGCAGCGCCTGGAGTACGCCCTGCTCGGTCAGCTCAAGCCCCTGACCGTGGCCCTGGACAGTACCGCGCGAGACGCCAACCCTCCGATTCCGAGCGCGCAGCCCGCTGAATCGGCACCGCAGACCTGGCAGTCGGTCTACCCGTGTGCGCCGCGCACGCAGCCGCTCCCGGCCAGCACGGCCAAGGACGGTGGCGTCGAAGGTTGAACGGCTGGGGCTTCAGCGCAGCGGCGCTACGGCCCCAGCCCCACCCAGACCTCGCCGTCCTCGAAGAACTCCTTCTTCCAGATCGGCACGTCCTGCTTGAGCCGCTCGATGGCGTGCTCACACGCCAAGAACGCCTCCTTGCGGTGAGGCGCCGCCGCGGCGATGACCACCGCCAGCTCTCCCGGCACCAGCGTTCCCACCCGGTGCATGATGGCCAGCCGCGTGCCGCTCCAGCGCTCCGCGACCTCCGCGCCGATCGCCGCCAGCCGCTTCTCCGCCATCGGCGGATAGGCCTCGTACTCCAGCTTCAACACCCGCCGGCCCTTCGTCTGGTTGCGCACCGAACCCGAGAACGTCACCAGCCCGCCGTACGCCTCCCCCGACACCGCCGCCACCACGTCCTCCAGTCGCAGCGGCCGGTCCACCACCGAGAACAGCCCCGAGCCTCCCGCCACCGGCGGAATCAGCGCCAGCTCCGCTCCCGCTGGCACCTCCGCCTCCGCGTCCATGAACTCGTGGTTCACCGCCACCCGCAGGTGCGGCAAGAGCGGCCCCAGGCTCGGGTGCTTCTCGGCCAATAGCCTCAGCACCTCCCGCACCCGCACGCCTCCAGGCACCTCCAGCGACTCCCGCTGGGTGCCCACCCGCTCGCGCGCCGCCGCGAAGTACAGAATCGTGACCGAGCCCATCTCAGTTCGTCCGAACCACCACCCGACCCCGCACCCGGAGCCCTCCCTCCTCCAGGGAGAGATCCATGAAGGCATGGTCCACGGGCGGAAGTTGATCCAGGAACGCCCCACCCAGCGCCTTCGCCGCGCCCAGCTGCGCCGCGGGCACTCCCGGCACCTGCTCGGGCGCGTCCAGCTCCGCGCGCAGCCGCCCCGCGTCCACCATCACCGAGAGGTGGCTCGGGCCGAACGCGCTCGCTCCGAAGCGCTGCCGCAGCGCTCCTCCCACGTCTCCCCGAGGCCGCGCCTCCAGCGCCTCGCCCGCCTCCAGCGACAGCCGGTCCGCGCTCACCGTGAACACCACCGGCTGATCCATCATCCGCGTCCGGAAGCGCGTGACCCCCTTCGCCTTCTCCTGCGTCCAGGTGCTCCCGGTCAGCGTCTTCGTCAACGCCGCCAGCACCGGCTCGGGCCGCGACAGCCCCGCCTCCAGCAACACCGAGCCCCGAGGCTCCGGCCGCTTGTTGGTGATGAAGTTCCGGTAGAAGGCCGGCGCGTCGAAGTACACCAGCAACGTCACATCTCCCCGCAGCGAGCCCAGCAGCGCCTCGGCGTCCACGCCCTCCTGGCTCCACTTCGCCAGCACCTCGGCCCGCTTCGGCGAGCCGGGCTCGCCCAGCAGCCGCGAGGCCACCTCGCCCGGGTGGACCGACAGCATCCCCGCCACCACCGGCCCCATGGGCGCCTTCTCCAGCAGCGCCGGCACCGGCCCCGGCTTGAGCTCCGGCAGCGGCTTGTCGAAGTCCGTGAAGCCGTCCAGTTCCACCCGGTCCTCCTTCACCCGCAGCGAGGAGAGCGACACCGGCAGCCGCTCGGCCGTCACCTGCTTCGGCGCCGCCGTGTAGAAGTACAGGCTGCCCTCCTGCACCCGGCCGCGCAGCCGCGTCAGCACCTCGGACTCGGAGAGCCCCGGGCCCGTGAAGCCCGCGATGTGCCCGCGCACCGCCTCCGCCGTCATCGCGACCGTCGCCTGCGCCTGCACCGGCTCGCCCGGCGCCGTCTCGGCATCCGGCATGGCCAGGTACAGGTAGCCCCGGTCGAGGAACACCAGCATCTCCTCGCCGGTAATGCTCTCCACGCGCGCGCTGCCCTCCGCGCCCGGCTGCACCCGCTTGCCATCGGCCTCGAAATCCTTCAGCACCGCCGCCATCACCGCCGGGCCATCCGCCACGCCCAGCATCGCCACCACCCCGTCGAAGTCCGGCAGCGAGAAGAGGCCAAAGCCCTCCTCCGCATCCACCGCCTGGGAGCTGCCCCGCACGCTCTCCACCGCCAGCTGGAGCATCGGCTCCTTCGCCAGCTCGCGCTGCACCAGGTCCGGGCCGAACAGCCGCCCCATCAGCGCCAGCATCGGCTCCACGCCCCCGCGCAATTGCGGAATGTAGGCGGCGAAGGCGGCATCCGCCGGAATGGCGCGCAGCACCGGCCGCGGCACCACGGTGAGCTGCACGCGGCCCACCTCCTCCGAGCCATCCAGCGCCCGCACCGTGTACGTGCCCCCGCGCGCGAAGGCGTGGGAGACGCGCGCGCCCGTCTGCGCGGCGCTGCCATCCCCGAAGTCCCAGCTCACGGAAGGCGCGCCCTCCTGCGCCGAGCCGAACTCCGCCGGCACGCCGGCCTCCACCGTGCGCTCCAGCCCCATGTCTGGCTTCGCGGCACGGCGGCAGCCGGGGCTCAACAAGCCCACGGCCACCACGGACAGGACAGACAGCAGGGCTCTCAGCGACAGGGACGAGGAAGACCTCATAGAAGCGGTCTAGTAGTCCAACGCCAGCCCGAACATCCAGTGCCGGCTGGAGAGAACCAGCCCCGAGCTGCCAAAGTTGTTCACTTCAGCGTACGTCCACTCGGCGAACACGTAGCTGTGGTTGACACCCAGGTCCGAGTCGAAGTCGCGCGCCAGCCGCGGCTCCAGCACGTCCAGGAGGAACGAGGCCCCCAGCGTCAGGCCGTAGCCCCACCGGCCACCCTTGCCCGTGCGCCCGTCCACCTGCTGGGTCTCGTCACCCTTGTTGATCCACCACGGCGTGTAGACGAGCCCCAACTTGCCGTAGGGGACGATGGGCACGTGCCAGCGGAAGGCCGGGTAGTCGAACTTGTAGAGCGCGTTGAGCCGCAGCGGCACCACCTTGAGGGCCGTCTTCTCCAGCGCCACCTCGCCCGACTCGGTGAGCGTGTCGGCGTACTTCTCCGCGTAGCCGGCCGAGAAGCCCAGGCCCGCCGAGCCGATGCCCTGGTAGAAGTAGCGCTGCAGCTCCACCTCGAAGAGCAGCATCGACTCGTCGCCGAACGTGTCCGCGTAGGGCCGGCCCGTCAGCCCCTCCTCGGTGTCGATGCGCGGCTTGTACCCGCCCAGCTTCAACTCCACCGCCCCCGTGCGCGGCGACTGCATGGGCGCCTTGGGCGCCACGGGCGTATCGGACACCTCCAGCGCCTGGCTCGGCAGCGCGCCGAGGAGCGCGACGACGCCGAGAGCCACTGCTCGACTCATGACCGGTTTCTCCTTGAAGACAGCCAGAATCCCAGGGCGGCCAACACCCAGCCGCCCGCGACACCTGCCCCCGCCGCCCCGCACCCGCCCATCTCCTGCCCGTTCGCCTCGACGTAGCGATCCATGAAGCCCCGGGTGAGGATGGGCGTGCCCTCCTTCGACTCGGAGTCCACGCTCTCGTTGTCCGCCTCGTCCAGCGCCCGCGCCGTGAGGCGGTAGGTGACGCCGTTCTCCAGGTTCTCCATGCGGAAGAGCGACTGGTCCACCGACTGCGTCACCGAGCGAGAGCCGCTCCCATCCTGCCGAGAGATGGTCAGCTTCAGCCGGTTGGCGTCACTCGGCGCGTTCACCCGGACCGAGAGCGCCTGATCCAGCGACGCCACGGTGCCAATCGAAGGGGCCGAGGGAGGCTTGGCGTCGTAGACGAGCGACAAGTCATCCTTCTGGAAGGAGTTGTTGCAGCCGGACAGGCCGCTGGAAATCTCGACGGAGGCACACAGCCGGTACTCCTTCTCCGTGTCCGCCGCGGGGCACGAGAGGTCCGGCAGGTTGCTCACCTCGAAGGTGACCGAGCCGGTGCGCCGCGTCAGCAGCTCGTTGGCGGGCACCCGGTAGTTCGTCAGCTCATAGAAGGTGCCGCTGGGCTCGTCCGAGCACGAGGTGCCGGCGACGAGCCAGAACCGGAGCGGCTCGCACACCGCGGACGCATCCCCGTTGAAGGCCCAGTTGACGGTGCGAGTCAGATTGCACGGTTCCTTGGGGACGCGCAGCGAGTCGGTGTTGTTGGAAGTCGTCAGCACCACCGTCTGGCCGAAGGCGGAGGACGCGGCGAGTGTGAGGGCAATCAGCAAGTAACGCATGGACGAAGGCAAACCTAGCAAGTGGGAGGCCAGTGAAAACGGGGGGCAGCCCCCTGCATTCCCCTCGGGAAAGCCCCCCCGAGCGCGCCAAATGGGCAAGGCGGACCCGGGGGCTGTGCCAAATTGTCAGGCGGGGCGCTGGAGCAGCTTGAGGCCGGCCTCTACCAGGTTGAGCGCCGCCCCCCGGCCCGCGTTGTCCACCGCCGCGAAGAGGGTGAGCCACTCGGGTGCCTGCGGAAAGGTGCGCAGGCGCCCGACGTGAACCGTCGGGTCCGCGGTGACGAGCATGGGCATGGGGTAGACCTTCTCGGCCGGTGCATCCAACACTTTGAGGGCCGAGGAAGCCTTGAGCGCGGCGCGGGCCTGCTCCACCGGCACCGCCGCCTTGAGCTGCACGTGCAGGCTCAGCCCGTGGCCGTGGAAGGTGGGCACCTGCACCGCCGTGCCGGCGATGACGGGCGTGTCTCCCCGGGCGCCAAACAGCCGGGCCGCCTCGAGCGTCCAGCCGGCCTCCTCCTCCGTCCACGGGGAGTTGGCCAGGAAGGCCCCCACCTGTGGCACCAGGTTGAAGCCCACCCGGTGCGGGAAGGTCTGCGGCTCCGGCTCGCGCCCCGACAGCAGCCCAGCCGTCTGCTTCTCCAGCTCGCTCACCCCGCCCACCCCCGCCGAGGACACCCCCATCATCGCCGTCACCTGGGCGCGGACGACGCCGAAGGACTTGTGCAGCGGCGCCAGCACCGAGACGAGCGCGGTGCTCACCGCCGAGGGCAGGCTGATGATGCGGCCCTTGAAGGCGGCGCCCAGCACCTCGGGGTTGAAGGAGGGCAGCACCAGCGGCACGTTGCCGTCCGCGCGGAAGGCGGGGCTCACGTCCACCACCCACGCCCCCGCCGCCTGCGCCACCTGCGCCAGGGAGCGGGAGGCGCTCGCGGGGGTGGCCAGCAGCGCCACGCCGACGCCCCGGAAGGCCTCGGGCGTCGTCTTCTCCACCTCCAGCGTGTCCTCGCCGTACTCCAGCTCCAGCGCCTCGGAGCGCTCCGAGGCCAGCGCGCTCACGCGCTCGGAGGCAATGCCCTGGTCGAACAGCGCGGAGAGCACCTCGCGCCCCACCAGCCCCGTGGCCCCCACCACGGCGATTCTCGCGTTCTCGTTCATGGCGCGTCCCTTTATGCCAGCCCGGCCCCGCGCGCGAGCCTCGCGGGAGGACTCAGTCTTCCTTGAGTCGGGCAGTGGGCGCCGGGCCCGGCAGCGGAGGGAACTTCGGGTTGCGCTCCGGCTCGGAGGCGCGCACGTAGTGCGGCTCCAGCGCGAAGAGCGCCTCCAGGGGCTGAGACTCCGGCAGCCGCGCCAGCCGCGCCACCTCCACCGCCGAGGGGAAGGTGGGCCCCTCCAGCAGCCGAGCGGGCGCGACACCCGCCTTCACCAGGGCGGCGCGGTAGTCCCCCAGCGCGGGGCCCAGCGCGAGCGCCTCGGGCTCGGCGGCCATCCTCGCGGCCACCTCCTCGGGGGACATGGCCGTCTCCGGCGCCAAGGCCACCACGCTCTTGCCGCTGCGCCGGTAGGCCCCCAGGTACAAGTCGTCCTTGCGCGCCACCGCGAGGCAGAAGAGCGGCGGGCCCTCGGGCCCCTCCAGCGCCACCGCCGCCAGGGAGGAGGCTCCGGCCACCTTCAACCCCGCCGCGTACGCCAGCGCCTTCACCGTGGCCAGGCCGATGCGCAGCCCCGTGAAGGAGCCCGGCCCCAGCCCCACGGCCAGCCCCTCCAACTGAGAGAGCTTCACCCCGTGCCGGGCGAGCAGCTCGCCCACCACGCCAGGCAGCACCTCGCTCTGCTTGTGCGGCGGCCCGAGCACCACGTGCTCCAGGGCGCGCACGTCCTCGCCCACCCGCTCCACCAGGGCGAGCGACAGCGACAGCGTCGAGGTATCCAGCGCGAGCAGCACGGCCCCTCCTCTACCCCGGCAGCGCCTGGCGCGGGGGAGAAAAGGCGGAGGACGGCTCCTCGCAGCGGTACAGGCGCACCCGCGCCAGCCCCTTCTTCACCATGTCCAGCTTGCGCGCCGCCCCCAGGGACACGTCGATGATGCGCTCGTCCTTGAAGGGGCCTCGGTCGTTGACGCGCACCTGCACCGAGCGCCCGTTCTCCATGTTCACCACCCGCACGCAAGTGCCGAAGCGCAGCTTGCGGTGGGCCGCCGTCATGGCCTCCTGGTCGAACTTCTCGCCGCTCGCCGTCGGCCGGCCGTGCAGGCCCGGGCCGTAGTACGAGGCGAGCCCCTCGCCCAGGTACGTCTTCGAATCCGGCTCCGGCTCGGGCTTGCCCGTGCTCGGATTGGAGGCCCCGGGACGCTCCCGAGGCAGGGGCCGGGAGGCGCGCGAGCTGCAGCCCGCCAGCACTCCAAGCCCCACCACCACCCAGAGCCGCCGCACGCTTGGGCTCACCGGGTGATGTCGTTGAACATCGCCACCAGCATCAGCGCCACCAGCATCGCCAGTCCGATGACGTTGGCCACCTCGCGCACGCGCACGGGGATGGGGCGGCGGCGGATGGCCTCCCACCCGGCGGCCACCAGGTGGAACCCGTCCAGGATGGGGATGGGCAGCAGGTTCATGACGCCCAGGTTGATGGAGATGATGGCCATCAGGTTGAGGAAGTAGTCCCAGCCCAGCTCGCTGCTCCGAGAGGCCATCTGGTACATCATGATGGGCCCGCCCACGGAGCTCAGCGGCACGTCTCGGGTGACGAGCCCGGCGATGGCCTTCACCGTCTGCTTGGTGATGGTGGGGACGATCTTCGCCGACTGCTGCAGCGCCTCGCCCCAGCCCATGTTCACCGTCACCTTCTCGGCGGGAGCGCGCTCGGCGATCCACCCCTGCACGCCCAGGCCCAGCTGCTGCGTCTCCCCCGCCTCGCCCAGCACCTTGAGCTGCGCCATGGCGAGCTGCTCCTTGCGCTCACCCTCCTTGCCCCGCCACGTCAGCTCGAAGGGCTTCTCGGCCAGCCCCGTGAGCTCCACGGCGAACAGCGAGAAGGAGCCCAGCGGCTTGCCATTGAACGCCACGAGCCGATCGCCCGAGCGCAACCCGGCCTTCTCCGCCGGACTGCCCGGCGTCACCGCCGCCAGGTACAGCTCCGCCGTCTCCACCCCGAGCGCCGCGTACCCCTGCTTGTCGGCCTGCTTCTCCACCCGGAGCTTCACCACCTCGGGCACATGGCCCGTCACCGCGCCCGCCTCCACTGGCTTGGAGCGCTGCACCGTCAGCTCCAGCGCGCCCTGGTGCTTGTCCAGCACCTGGTAGAAGGTGGCCTCGTCCGGAACGAGCGTCCCGTTGATGGCGAGAATTCGGTCGAACGTCTTCAGCCCCGCCTGCTCCGCCGCCGAGCCGGGAGGCACGCCCACCACGGGCGAGGGGGAGCTGACCTCCACCCCCATCACCCCGCGCTCGATGGTCTCGATGGGGCTGGACTCCACCCGCTTCATCGGCGTCACCATGATGATGGACTGGTTCTTGTCCCGCTCGACGGTGATGGGGATCGGCCGCTCGAAGCGGTCCACGAACGCGTCGCGCATCTCCTCGTAGGTGCGCACCCGCTCGCCATCCACCGCCACGACGACATCTCCCGGGTGCAGCCCGGCCTTGGCCGCAGGCGAGTCCGGCATGACGTAGCCCAGCCGCGTGGAGACGGCCTGGTGGTCTCCCAGGAAGACGAAGAAGTAGATGATGACGGGGAAGATGAGGTTGAAGGCCGGGCCGGCGATGACGATGGCCATGCGCTTCCAGGGCGGCTGGGCCAGGAAGCCCCGCGAGGCCTCTTCCGGAGCCAGCTCCTCGCCAGGAATGTCCCCTGCCATCTTCACGTAGCCGCCCAGGGGCAGCAGCGCCAACTGGTACTCCGTCTCCCCTTTGGTGAAGCTCAACAGCTTCGGGCCAAACCCCAGGGAGAACTTGAGCACCTTCACCCCGCAGGCCTTCGCCACGAGGAAGTGCCCCAGCTCATGGACCGTAACCAGGACACCGAGCAGGAGCGCGAAGAACCCGAGACTCTGGAACATGGGCGCAACACTAATCGCGCCGACCCGGATGGACAACGCACATCCGTCCACACTGCCCAGCCGAGCACACAGCCGCTACGACAGCAGGCCCCGGACGAACTGCACGTAGAGGAAGACCAGGGGCGCGTTGAAGATCAGCGCGTCGATGCGGTCCAGGATTCCGCCGTGCCCGGGGATGAGCTTGCCCGAGTCCTTCACCCCGTAGGCGCGCTTGAGCATCGACTCGCATAAGTCCCCGATGGGGCCGAAGATGCCGCCCACCACCCCCATCACCACACAGTCGACCACGGTGAAGTGGGGGAAGAAGCCTGCCCGGGCGATGAACATGCCGCCCACCGAGCCCACCATGCCCCCGAAGAAGCCCTCCCACGTCTTGTTCGGGCTCACCTCCACATACAGCTTGTGGCGGCCCAGGAAGCGGCCCGCGAAGTAGGCGGCGGTGTCATTGGCCCAGGTAATCACCAGCGCGCAGATGACCCAGGACAAGCCGTTCTCGAGCAGGCGCACCGCCGACAGGGCCGTGAGCCCCACCGCGCCGTAGAGAAAGCCCGTAATGAGGTGGGCGGCGCGCACGGGCGCCTCGGGCAGCGGCCCGCGGATGAGGTGGTAGGTCCACGCGAAAAAGAAGACGCCCGCGGTGAGCCAGAAGGCCACCTCCCCCACGTGCTCGGGGTTGCGCAGGGGCACCAGGGGCACCAGGCCCGCCAGCACCAGCCCCACCCATGCGGCCGGGGTGAGCTTCTTCATCGTGATGGTGTAGTACTCGCTGGCGCACGCGGCAGCCGCCACGCCCAGCAGCCCCGCGCTGTAGGCGCCGCCCTTCCACAACAGGAAGAGCACGACGGGCAGCAGCACCACCGCCGAGACGATTCGGACGACGAGGTTCTTGTTCTTCTCGTTCACGCCTTGGCCCGTTGGGTTTCCTCGACCTGGATCTGCGCCGACGTCAGCCCGAAGCGCCGCTCGCGCTGCTGGTACTGCTGCAGGCAACGCAAGAACGCCTCCGAGCGGAAGTCAGGCCACGCCACGTCCGCGAAGATGAGCTCGGCATACGCCATCTGCCAGAGCAGGAAGTTCGATATGCGAAACTCACCGCTGGTGCGCACCACGAGATCCAACGGCGGCAGTCCACGAGTCCACAACTGAGCCTCGAAGTCCTGCTCGGCGATGCGCTCGGGAGCCACCTCCCCGCGCGCCACGGCGTGGGCGAGCTGCCGCGCGGCATGCACCAGCTCCTCGCGCCCGCCGTAGGACAGCGCCAGTGTGAGCACCATGCCCTGGTTGTGGGCCGAGTCCACCCGCAGCCGCTCCAGCGGGTCGCGCACGAAGCGCGGCAGCTTGTCCACCTCGCCAATGGCGTTGAGGCGGATGCCGTTGTCGAGGATCTCCGAGTACTCGCTGACGAGGAACTCGCGCAGCAGATCCATCAACCCCGCCACTTCCTCGGCGGGGCGGGCCCAGTTCTGCGAGGAGAACGCGTACAGGGTGAGCGCCGACAGGCCTACCCGTCGTGCGACGCGCGTCACCTCTCGCACACTGGCGGACCCCTCGCGGTGGCCCTCCAGGCGCGGCAGGCCGCGCATCTCCGCCCACCGCCCATTGCCGTCCATGATGATGCCCACGTGGCGGGGCAGCGCACGGAGCTTGACCTGTTGTTCGAGCGCGCTGATGGCAGCGGGGCGTTCCATGAAGCGTGGCACCTTAGAGGCACGGGCGGGCCCCGTCCACGGGAGTGTGCGCCAACGGTCGCCTCGGGCCCCTGGTTGGTCGCTGGGTGGAGGTGAGCGGCGCACATGCTCGGAGCTACCCATGAGGACAGGTGTTTTGGCGAACAACGCCTGGCCCCGGAGGCTGTTTGACCCTGGAGCGACCTGCTCCGTAGGATCGTCTCCGCACATGCCCCCCAAGTTGATTGGTCCCTACCGCGTCATGGAGACGCTTGGCAGCGGAGGTGTCGGGACCGTGTACCGGGCCCTGGACCGCCGCACCAACGATCCCGTGGCCGTCAAGCTGCTGTCGGCGGCGCCCGCGCTGGACACGCGCGCGGCGCGCCGGCTCGCGCGCGAGTACGAGACGCTGGCGGACCTGGCCCACCCCAACGTGGTGCGGGTGTTCGACGTGGGCGTCTTCCAGGGCTACCCCTACCTCGTCATGGAGCTCATCGAAGGGCTCACCCTGCGCAACTACCTGGACCTGGCGGGCACGGACATGGGCTCGCCCTCGGGCTCGTTCTCCTCGCCGCGCTCGCGCGCCCTGCCGGAGGACGACTCCGACTCATGGGGAGGTGGGGACTCGGCCGCGGAGGACGACGCGGAGGACTCCAACGAGGACGCGGGCCCCTCGCCATTCGACTTGTCCGCCTTCGCCGAGGAGGGGCCCAGCGAGGACGTGGGCGTACACGCGGGCGCGGCGTCGCTGCGCGCGCTGGCGGACGCGGTGGACGAGCCGGACACGGGCGGCTCGATGGACATCGACGTGCCCGTCAACCTGCCGGATCCGAAGGTGCAGCTGGTGGAGCGGCGCATCCAGGAGGCGCGCACGGATGAGCTCAACCGGCCCGAGCGGCTGGGGCGGCTCAAGGATGCGATGCTGCAGGTATGCGAGGCGCTGGCGTACATCCACGGGCACGGGTTGGTACACCGGGACCTGAAGCCCTCGAACATCATGGTGGACGAGGACCGGCAGGTCCGACTGATGGACTTCGGGTTGGCGAAGTTCCTGGCGGATGACGGAGGCCTCACCGGGGATGGGCGCATGGTGGGCACGTTCCGGTACATGTCTCCGGAGCAGATTCTCGGCGAGCCGCTGGATGCGCGCGCGGACCTCTACAGCCTGGGCGTCATCCTCTACGAGCTCTTGAGCGGGCGGCCGCCGTTCGACGCGAAGACTCCGAGCGCGCTGTGGCAGCAGGTGCTAGAGGTGGAGCCGGCGCCAATCCTGGCGATCAATTTGAAGGGCGACCCTCAGCTGGCGCGGGTGGCACACCGCCTGTTGCGCAAGGAGCCGGATGATCGGTTCCAGACAGCCGAGGAGGTCTACGAGGCACTGGCCGAGTGAGTACACAGAAGGTGCATACGCTCAACGTGGAGGCCGCGAAGGCGGGCCAGCGGGTGGACCTGTTCGTGGGCGAGGCGCTGGGCCTGTCGCGAGCAAAGCTCAAGCGGCTCTTCGAGGAGGGCGCGGTCCGGGTGGACGGGCGCCCCGCGAAGAAGGGCCTGCTGGTGACGGTGGGCCAGCGCATCAGCGTGGCGTGGGAGGAGGAGACGCGCGAGGCGGTGCCGGACGCGGACTTCCCGCTGGTGGTGCTGCACGAGGACGCGGCGCTGGTGGCGGTGGACAAGCCCGCGGGCCGGCCCTCGCACCCGCTGCGACCCGGAGAGACGGGCACGGTGGCCAACGCCCTGGTGGCGCGCTTTCCCGAGTGCGCGCAGGCCTCGGAGGACTCGCGCGAGGGTGGGCTGTGTCACCGGCTGGATATTGAAACCTCGGGCGTGCTGCTGGCGGCGCGCACGCGCGAGGCGTGGCAGGCGATGCGCACGGCGTTCGGTGGGCGCGAGGTGGACAAGCGCTACCTGGCGCTGGTGACGGGGCCTCTGGCGGACGAGGGCGAGATTGAAATGCCCCTGCGCCACCACCCCCGGCATCCGGATCGGGTGGAGCCCACCACGCCGGACGCGGAGGGAGCGCGCCCGGCCCACTCGCTCTTCAAGGTGCTGGCGCGCGCGGGGGAGTACAGCCTGGTGGAGGTGCAAATTCTCACGGGCGTGCTGCACCAGGTGCGCGCGCACATGGCGGGCGTGGGAGCGCCGCTGGTGGGCGACACGCTCTACGGCGGACGCGAGGAGCCGGGGCTCACGCGGTTCTTCCTGCACGCCCAGGTGCTGGGCTTCACGCACCCGGTGACGGGCAAGCAGGTGAAGGTGGAGAGCCCTCTGCCTGCGGACCTTACCGCGGTGCTCCAGCAGCACGGGCTCACTCGCCCATCACCTTGATGATGACGCGCTTGCGGCGCTGCCCATCGAACTCGGCGTAGAACACCTGCTGCCAGGGCCCGAGGTCCATCTTCCCCGCGGTGACGGGGATGATCACCTGATGGTGGACGAGCAGGGACTTGAGGTGCGCGTCCCCATTGTCCTCTCCGGTGCGGTGGTGGCGGTAGTCGGGCCCGTGGGGCGCGAGCTCCTGGAGCCACTCCCAGATATCCTCGTGAAGCCCGGACTCGTCGTCATTGACGAAGACCCCGGCGGTGATGTGCATGGCGGAGACGAGCACCATGCCCTCCTGGATGCCACTCTTGCGCACCAACCCCGCCACGGTGTCCGTGAGGCGGACGAGCTCGCGCCGCGACTTCGTCTCGAACCAGAGGTACTCGGTGAGGGTCTTCATTTCGATGCCCCGTCGGGAAGGTTCGCTACAGTGATGACCGCCATGCGCGCCATCATCCACGTCGACATGGACGCCTTCTACGCGTCCGTGGAGCAGCGGGACAATCCGTCGCTGAAGGGCAAGCCGGTCATCGTCGGTGGGCATGCGCAGCGCGGAGTGGTGGTGGCGGCCTCCTACGAGGTGCGGCCCTTCGGCGTGCGCAGCGCGATGCCCATGGCGCGAGCGATGAAGCAAGCGCCACATGCCATCGTGGTGAAGCCCCGGTTCGCGGCGTACGCGGAGGCGAGCGAGCAGGTGTTCGCCATCTTCGAGCGCTACACGCCGCTCATTGAGCCGCTCTCACTGGACGAGGCCTTCCTGGACGTCACGGCCTCGGTGGGATTGTTCGGAGCACCGACGGACATCGCTCGGCGCATCCGCCGGGAGATCGCTGACGAGCTGAAGCTGCCGGCCTCGGCGGGCATTGCCTCGGTGAAGTTCGTGGCGAAGATCGCCTCGGACCTGGCCAAGCCCAACGGGCAGCGCGAGGTGCCTCCCCAGGAGACGGTGGCGTTCCTGGCGGGGCTGCCGGTGTCGCGCCTGTGGGGCGTGGGACCGAAAACCGAGGAGGAGCTGAAGCGCGCCGGGCTGAAGACGATCGGCGACGTGGCGGCGCGGGACGTGGCGTGGCTGGAGCAACGCCTGGGCTCGAGCGGGCGTCAGCTCTGGGAGCTGTCCCAGGGGCTGGATGATCGCGAGGTGGTGCCAGACCGGGCCGCCAAGAGCGTGGGCGCGGAGGACACGTTCGAGGAGGACCTGACGGGCGTGGACCTCCTGCGACCGCACGTGCATGCCCAGGCGCTGCGCGTGGGCCGGCGGTTGCGGAAGGCGGGCGTGAAGGGCCGCGTGGTGCAGCTCAAGGTGAAGTTCTCGGACTTCAACGTCATCACCCGGCGCACCACCCTCTCCTCCCCCACGGATGACGGGCAGGGGATCTACCGCGCGGCGCTGGAGCTGCTCGAGCGCTCGCACGAGAACAAACCCATCCGGCTCACGGGCGTGTCGGTGCAGTCGTTCGACGCGCAAGAGCCCCAGCAATTGGGCCTCTTCACCACGCCCAACGCGCCGCCTCCGCGCAGCGCGAAGCTCAACGCGACGCTCGACCGCATCGCCGAGCGTTTCGGCTCCAAGGCCATCACCACCGCGGACATCGCGGAGAGTGGTGACTCCACGGACGATGACGACCGCTGGGGCCGGCACTGAGCAAGGGGCTCACTCCCAGATATCTGGGACCAGCCGCTCACTCCCAGATATCTGGGACCAGCCGCTCACTCCCAGATATCTGGGACCAGAGGCACACTTCACTCCTGGATATCCAGGAGTGAGCGCTCATCCGCCTCTAGGAATTTCAGCCTGTTACGCTGTGTGCCTTGCGTTAATGCCACACTCCCAGTGAACCTCAGGCGGCCCGCCGCAAATCCTGATGCACAGGCGTCCCGCCCTTCTCGCGGCCGAGCGTCAGCAGGGCCGTCACCCACGTCGCCACGGCGCACGTACCCATCACGGCCGCCATGGGCCACAAGGTGCCGTCATTGAGCAGCCCCACGAGAGACGAGGCCGTAGCCGAGATGGCGTACTGCGTGGAGCCCAGGACGGACGAGGCCACGCCAGCGCGCGACCCGTGGGCCTCCAGGGCCATCGCGGTGGAGTTCGGCAACACGAAGCCGAGGCTCAACAGGAAGACGAACAGGGCCGGAGCGATGGTGGGAACGCTGCCAGTCCCCGTGACCGCGAGCCCCACGAGGACGGCGCCCGCCAGGACCGGGAAGAGCGCCACCGTGACGGTGATGCGCGCGGGTGAGCGCACCGCCAGCAACCGCCGGTTGATCTGCGACGCCCCAATGAGCCCGATGGCGTTGAGCCCGAAGAGCCACGCGAAGTGTTTCGGAGAGACGTGGAGGAACTCCATGAACACGAAGGGCGAGCCGGAGATATAGGCAAACATGCTCGCCTGGGCGAACCCGCCCGCGAGCGTGGCGGCGATGAACCGCTTGTCCTGGAAGAGGGCACGAAGGTTCGTCCCCAGGGACACACGGTTCGCGGCAGCCCCCGCCGCGGTCTCGGCCCGCGGAATGGCGATGACCGAGAACACCAGCGTGGCGACGCCGAGCAGGGAGAGCACCGCGAAGATGGTCCGCCACCCGGAGAACTCGAGGACCCATCCCCCGAGAATGGGCGCGAGGATGGGCGCCACGCCCATGACCAGCATGAGCAGGGAGAGCACGCGCGCGACGTCCCGGCCGCTGTAGCGGTCACGCACCACGGCCCGGGCAATCACGGGGCCGGAGGCCCCACCCACCGCCTGGAGGAAGCGCAGCGCGATGAGCCATTGGATGCTCGGCGCGAACGCGCAGGCGACAGAGGCGAGGATGTAGAGCGCGATGCCGAAGAAGAGCGGCTTGCGGCGGCCGAACCGGTCCGACAGGGGGCCATAGGCGAGCTGGCCCACGCCCAGCCCGGCGATGAAAGCCGCCAGGGTGAGCTGGACGGCGGAGGCGCTCGTCCCCAGTGCCCCCTGGATGGTGGGGAGGCTCGGCAGGTACATGTCGATCGACAGCGGGGCGAACGCGCACAGCGAGCCCAGCGCGAGGATCAGCACGGAGTGCCGGGAAGGAGTGGAGGCAGAGACCATCATACCTCTCTAACGGTTGAACTCCGGGTTGACCAAGGGCCGCCGGGCGAAAACACTGTTCTGCCAGGAGAACAATCATGAGCGCTTCCCTGGACGATCTCGTCGCGATGACCGTCTTCGCCCGCGTGGTGGAGTCCCACTCGTTCTCGGGAGCAGCGACCCGACTCGGCGTCTCCAAGTCGGTGGTGAGCACCCGGGTCGCTGCGCTCGAGCGCCGGCTCGGTGTCCGGCTCATCCAGCGGACGACGCGCCGCCTGTCCATCACCGCCGAGGGCGCTCAGCTCTACGAGCGTTGCGCGCACCTGCTCTCGCTGGCGGACGAGGCCTCGGATCTCCTCGGGGACGTGAGCCCCCTCCCCGAGGGCACCCTACGGGTCGCCGCACCGGTGGGAATCGCCCTGCACCCGCTCGCCGCACTGCTCGCGGAGTTCGCGGAGCGCTACCCCCGTGTGCAGGTGGAGCTGTCCGTGTCCGACCGGCAGACGGACCTGCTCGCGGAGGGCTTCGACGTGGCGATCCGCATCCGGGAGCATCCCCAGGACCGCTCCTTCATCGTGCGCAGGCTGGGAACCGAGCGGATCGTCATCTGCGGCGCGCCCCGCTACCTCGCCCGGCACGCGCCCCTCCAGGAGCCGCACGAGCTGCTGCGCCACAACTGCCTGCGCATGACGGGCAGCGAGTGGGTGTTCCGGGCAGACGAGGACTCCATCGTCGTTCCCGTCTCCGGCACGCTCAGCGTGGACAACATCTCCGTGCTCCGAGAGGCGACGCTCGAGGGCGTGGGGCTGGCCCGGCTGCCGCGCTCCCTGGTGCATGGCGACCTGAAAGAGGGCCGACTGCGCACCGTGCTCGACGCGTACTCGCCAGGCACACTCGCCATCTCCCTGGTCTACCTGCAGCGCAAGCACCTGCCCCGGAAGGCGCGCGTGTTCATCGACTTCATGACCGAGCGCTTCCGCAAGGCGTTCCGCGAGGGATGAAGCACTCACCCGCCCGAAGGCAGGCGCATTGTTCCGACAAGGAAACAATGCGCCACGGCCCGGGACAGCGGCGACTACGCGTCGCTCGACTCAGCGGACTCGGGCTCGTCCCCCGCGTCGTCGGAGTCAGAGTCGGAGTCGGAGGAAGAACCTTCCGAGGAGCCTCCCGAAGCGCTCTCGGCGGACGCTCCATTGGACTCGGCGCCTCCAGAACGCCCGCCCCGGCGGCGCCGGCGGCGGCGGCGCTTGCGGACGCCCTCCCCCTCCCCTGCCGAGCTCTCGGAGGGGCGCTGGGGCGGCACGTCGCCGCTCTTCCACGCCTGCAGCGCGTCGCGGAACTCCCCGGTGGCCTCCACCGAGAGCTCGAACACCACCATCGCCTCGTTGAAGAGCGGGTGGCGGCGGAAGGCCACGCTGCGCCGGCGGCGCTCCCCGGTGAGGGTGCGCTGGGCCATCAGCAGCAACCGGCAGCGCTCGGCGATGCGGCGGGGCAGCCGCGCGCTCTGCACGAAACCCGCGAGCAGCTCTTCGATGGCCTGCGCCACCGAAGGCTGGGCCCCGGACTCCTGGGACTCCGCCGGGGGTGGCGCCGCGCGGCTGATGGGCATCAGCAGCGTGGCCAGCAGGATGGCGTCATCCAGCGGCTCGCCCTTCGCCACGCGCCGGTCGAGCGCCTCGGCGAAGGCGTAGAAGATGCGCTCACCCTCGCGGCCGTGCTGCTTGAAGTAGGCGTCCACGGGCGGCAGGAGGATCTTCAGCGCATCCAGCGCCGCCAGCAGCTTGAGGCTGGGAGCCGCCACGCCGCCGCGGATGAGCCGGAACGTCTCCTCCAGCAGGCGCGCCGGAGCGCAGCGCGGCAGATCCTCCACCGCGCCCTCCATCGCCGCGTAGGTGCGCGACTCGATGTCGAAGCCCAGCTTGCTGGCGAAGCGCACCGCCCGGAGGATGCGCACCGGATCCTCGCGCATGCGGATCTCCGGGTCGCCGATGGTGCGGATGTACTGCTCGTCCAGGTCCCGGCGACCGCGCACGTAGTCAATCACCCGGCCCTCGGGCACGTCATAGAACAGGCCGTTGATGGTGAAGTCGCGGCGGCGGGCGTCCTGCTCGGCGGTGCCGAAGACGTTGTCGTGGGTGATGAGCAGGTCATCTCCCCCGTTGCCGTTGCCATTGCCGCCCTCGTCGGAGGGCGCCTCCTCGGGGCTGGCGTCCATCTCCAGCGGGTTGGCGCGGAAGGTGGAGACCTCGATGATCTTCCCGCCCTTGAAGTAGACGTGCGCCAGCCGGAACCTGCGCCCGATGAGGCGGCAGTTGCGGAACGTGGCGCGCACCTCGCCGGGGTGGGCGCTGGTGGCGATGTCGAAGTCCTTCGGCTTGCGCTTGAGCAGCAGGTCGCGCACACACCCGCCCACCAGGTAGGCCTGATGGCCATGCTGGTGCAGCCGGAGGACGACCTTCATGGCGTCCGGGTCGAGCTCGCGAGGGTCGATCTCCGCCGGCTCGCCGGTGCGGGTGGTGGTAGGGGCAACGAGCTCGCCCTCGGGGGGAACGGGCTCGGGGACGAGCACTTCGGGGGACTTCTCCACGGACTCGGCCCGGGGCTCTTCGACGGGCTCGGTCGGGAGGGGCAGGCCCATCGGCTCTGCCTGGGTTTCCAACTCAACTTCGGACATGGGCTCCTCGGCCTCGGTCTGGGAAGCCGTGCGTGCCTCGGAAGAGGCGGCCTCGCGCGCGTCATCGGGCGCAGGCTGTGCAGGTTCGCCAGCGGGCGGTATTTCGGTCGAATCTCGCGTCATCGCGTTCGGGCCCCGACATTGGGACTGTCGGGGCAGCCGTCCTATACCGCATCCTCCCTACAGGGGAGTAGCGCATGAAGACATTGTTGACGGGAGCCACGGGCTTGCTTGGCGCCAACCTGGCCCACCTGCTGTGCTCACAGGGTGAGAAACCACGCCTGCTCGTCCGGGAGGCCAGCGACCGGCGGGGGCTCCGAGGGCTGGTCTACGAGGAGGCCCGGGGGGACCTCTTCGACGCGCCGGCGCTCCGGGCGGCGCTCAAGGGCATCACCCACCTCTACCACGTGGCGGGCACGGTGCGGTTCGACCCGTTCTCTCGCAAGGACGTGGCGCGCACCAACACGCAAGGGACGCGGGATGTGATGGAGGCGGCGCGCACCGCGGGGGTGAAGCGCGTGGTGGTGGTCTCCAGCGTGGCCTCGGTGGGACATGGCACGCTGGACAGGCCCGCCACCGAGGACTCCCTCTACAACTTCGAGGGAGACAACCCCTACCACCTGTCCAAGCTGGAGGCCGAGAAGCTGGCGCTGGCCTACTCGGATGCTCAGATGGAGGTGCTGGCGGGCAACCCCAGCTTCGTCATCGGCCCGTACGACGTGCGGCCCTCCACGAGCGAGCTCGTGCTCCAGGTGGCCCGAGGCCTGACGCCGGTGTAC
The DNA here is from genome assembly GCF_034259325.1 of Hyalangium ruber. Taxonomy (NCBI): domain Bacteria; kingdom Pseudomonadati; phylum Myxococcota; class Myxococcia; order Myxococcales; family Archangiaceae; genus Hyalangium; species Hyalangium rubrum. The sequence continues at coordinate 790,587 of NZ_JAXIVS010000001.1, forward strand.
CCGACGGGCGGCTGCAACGTGGTGAACGCGATGGATGTGGCGCGAGGGCTCCAGCTCATCATGCGCCAGGGGCGCCCCGGTGAGCGCTACCTCCTGGGCGGAGAGAACCTCACCTTCCGCCAGCTGCTGACGATCATCGCCGAGGAGGCGGGGGTGGCTCCGCCGCGCATCTTCCTGCCGGACACGGCGGTGCGGATTCTGGGGCGCGTGGGAGACACAGTGGGACGGCTCTCGCCGGACCTGTTCAAGTACATCAACACGGCCTTCCTGCAGGCGCTGATGATTCCGGCCTACGTGTCCTCGCGGAAGGCCGAGCTCGAGCTGGGCTATCGCCCGCGTCCGGTGCGCCTGGGCGCCCGCGAGGCCCTGCGCTGGTTCCAGCAGGAGGGCATGCTCTCGCTGGACAAGACCCTGGCTCCCCCCGAGGCCTGAGCGCGCACGCGGGATTCCCATCTTCCCAACCCACGAGAGAAGCGCCGCGCGTCCGTGAAGCCGGGGTGGCTCTCTGGACAGGGTGTCGGGCGCATGGCTAGGTGAGCGGCACCCGCGCTCACCATGGTCCGCAGCCCTCCCTCGATCACGCGCCTGCCGCTGCTCGCACTGATCCGTGTGTGGCTCGGGGCGTGGCTCGGCGCGACCGCCGCCTGGGGCCAGGAGCCCGCGGCCGAGGCACCGCCTCCCGCGCGAGAGACGCTCGTCACCGACACCACGCAGCCGGCCGAGGCGCCCGAGGGCCGCGCGACGAGCACCGTCCACCGCTCGGACTTCGAGCGCCGCCTGCCGCGCTCCGCCCCGGACGCGCTGCGCTGGGAGCCCGGCGTCTTCGTGCAGCAGACGGCGCACGCCCAGGGCTCAGCGTACGTGCGAGGCCTCACCGGGCAGCAGACGCTGGCCCTCTTCGACGGCGTGCGCCTCAACACCAGCACCTGGCGCCAGGGGCCCAACCAGTACTTCTTCACCCTCGACTCCTCCACCCTGGACTCGGTGGAGGTGCTGCGCAGCGGAGCCTCCACCCCGTACGGCTCGGACGCACTGGGCGGGGTGCTGCTCGCCCACCCCCTCGAGCCGCCCACGAAGCCCACGCCGCTGCGCCCCACCCTGCGGCTGCGAGGCGCCACCGCGGATCAGGAGCGCGGGGGCCGGTTCCAGCTCCAGGGCGCTACCGAGACGCTCGGCTTCCTCGCGGGCTTCGGAGGCCGGCGCGTGGGCCTGCTGGAGAGCGGCGGCACCGTCCTCAACCCCAGCGACGGCAAGCTGCCCGAGGTCCCCCGCTTCGCGCCCGACGAACGCACCCAGCTCGGAACCGGCTTCGACGAGCTCACCGGCGATGCCCGCCTCGTGTGGCGCCCCACGGCGGAGGACACCCTCACCGCCGCCACGTACCTCTATCGCCAGTACGACGCCCCCCGCACGGACCAGTGCGCCCCGCCCTTCTCTCGCTACGACGAGTGCCTCCGGTACGAAGAGCAGTTCCGCACGCTGGCCTACGTGGCCTGGGAGCGCGCCCAGCCCGAGGGCCCGTCCTCGCGCGTCACCCTCTCCTGGCAGCGCCAGCACGAGCAGCGCACCTTCAACCGCCCCGCCTTCTTCGTCGTGGACCGAGGCACGGACGACGTGGACACCCTCGGCACCACCGTGCGCCTCTCGCCCCGGGCCCTCACGCTGGCGGGCCGGGCCCTGCACCTCACCTTCGGCGGAGACGGCGCGGTGGACTTCCTGCGCTCCTCGGCCCTCACCCGCTTCACCGCGCTGGACGTGGAGCTCCAGCGCAGCCGGGGCCAGTACCTCCAGGGCTCGCGCTACTTCACCGGAGGCCTCTTCGCGGACGGCGCGTGGCAACTCCAACCGCGCCTCACCCTCCGCGCGGGCACGCGACTGGGCCTGGCGCTGGCGCACGCCCCGGCGGACCCCGAGTCTGGCACGCAGCGGGTGGAGAGCGCCTGGGTGCCGTGGGTGGGGCACACGGGCCTGGAGTGGCGCACCACCGAGGCCCTCTCGCTGCTGGCGCACGTGGACCACTCCTTCCGCGCGCCCAACCTGGATGATCTCACCTCGCGCCAGCAGACCGGCCCGGGCTTCCAGTTCGAGAACGCGGCGCTCGGCCCGGAGCGCGCCACCACCCTGGAGCTCGGCGCCCGTCTGCGCACCAGCCACCTCTCGCTGGAGGGCTGGGGCTTCGCCACCCGCCTCCACGGCGCCATCATCCGCCGCCCGCGCAACGTCACCGACTGCCCGCCCTCCACGCCCCAGTGCGGCGCCTCGTGGTCGCGCTTCCAGCTCGTCAACGCGGCGTCCGACAGCTCGCTCTACGGCCTGGAGGGCAGCGCCCGCCTGAGGCTCCCCTGGACGCTCACACTCCAGACAGGCGTGGCCTGGGCGTGGGGAGAGAGCCCCAACCCCGCCGAGCCCCCCAGCAACCCCGCGGTACCCTACGCCCCCCGCCTGCCGCTCTCGCGCGTGCCGCCCCTCAACGGGACCGCGGAGCTCTCGTGGAGCCACCCCTGGGGCTTCTCGGCGAGCACCGGCGTGCGCTGGGCCCTGCCGCAGACCCGGCTCGCGCTGGCCGACCGCTCCGATGCGCGCATCCCCCTGGGAGGCACGCCGGGCTACGCGGTGCTGGACGTGCGCGCCTCCTGGCGGCTGGGCACGCGCCTCATCCTCGCCGCCGTGCTCGAGAACGTGACGGACACCGCGTACCGCTCCCACGGCTCGAGCGTGAACGGGCCGGGCCGCGGCGTCCTGCTGTCCCTGGAAACCACCCCCCTCTGAACAAAGGAGAGCCACACCATGAAGAAGCGCCTTCTGTGCCTGACCGCGGTGACGCTGTGGATGTCCGCCTGCAACGAGTCGGATCCCATCGATCCGCCCGTCAACCCGCCGGCCTTCGAGTGCAAGCCGACCCCCGTCACCACGGAGGACGTGGCGAGCTGCCAGCCGGCGGCCACGGACTACCGGCCGCGCGAGCCGCAGGTGAACAACGGCCCCACGGATGCGTGGGCCGCGTGCATCTCGGATGACAACACCTACCACCCCATCAACCAGAACATCTCCACGGTGGCGCGCTCGGCGGCGTACGACGAGATCGCCGGGCTGCTGTGGCGCGACTGCCAGACGCCCTCGAAGGAGAACTTCGTGACGGCGCTGGACAAGTTCACCCAGCCCGAGGGCATCGCCTCGCGCGTGCAGCGCCGCGAGGACTACCACTACCCGGCGGCCCCCAACGGCGGGCGGTGCCGCGACGCGGGCGTGCCGGAGACGGCGCCGGACCGCTGCGTGGGCCCGTCCAAGCTGCTGCCCATCATCAACGACGCCTTCACCAAGGGCGCCAACGGCGAGCAGCCCCGCGTGCAGGCCGCGCGCATCGAGGCGGCGCTGCTGTGGTTCTTCTACATCTCGCCCTACTCCGAGGTGAACAGCTGCACCAGCGCGCCGCAGGACTGCGACAGCGCCTGGGCCTACTACACGGGTGGCAGCGCGCGCGGCACGCCCGTGGGCCTGGCCGCCATCGTGCGCGACGTGGGGCCCGCCACGCACGAGCGCGCCTATGACGCGGCGCTGGCGGTGCGCTGCTGGCGCAACCTGGACAACGAAACGGGCGCCGCCTCCAACCTGGAGCTGCGCAACCGCGCCATGGCCCAGTACGACCGCGCGCTCTTGCGCGGCGTGGCCCTCGTCCTCCGCCAGCGCTTCACCCAGCTGCCCCAGGGCACCGAGGAGGATCAGCAGACGCGCCTGGCCTTCATCAACACCCTGGCGCCCTTCCTGGACCGCGAGGCCCGCGCCCGCAACGCCTCTCAAGCCGAGGTGCTGAGGACCCAGTCTTCCAGTGCGAGTGCCTCCGCGGTGGATGTCGCCGCCGCCACCGCCGCGATCGATGCGCTCTTCTCCTGCCCGTAATCAATAGGGAATCCCAGGACCGCACAGTTGCTGTGACGCACGTGTTTCACTGGGCTTCCAATTTTTCCCTGTTCTCATCCCCAGAAGCGAAAATTCTCGCAGGACAAGAAGAACTACGTCCTATTGACAACTTTGCTTAAACAGAACTCAATTACATTGGATTATTGAATCAGTAATCCAGTTGGGCAGGGGTACCGCCGAGAAAACCTCTGTCTGGTAGTTCCCATCCTCAGCAGAAAGCAGGAGCCGTTAATGAAGAGTTGGGTGAAGTCGAACGCCCGTCCGGCAGCCCCCGGCCGGAAGACCTTCGCTGCACTGGTCCTTGGGCCGATCCTGGCGTTGCAGGGTTGCACGAAGAAGGAAGAGCCCGCCGAGCAGACCCCGGCCGCGACGAAGCTGGTCAGCGCGCTGGACTCCGCGGGAACGATGCGTACCGAGGACGGCTCGGAGTACAAGCAGGGCCAGTTCCTGGTGCGCTTCAAGAAGGGCGCTGGCACGCTGGCCGCGTCCCTGACGCACGCGCGCCTTGGCGCCCGGGTGCTCCGCACCTACCGCAATCAGCCCGAGCTCCAGCTCGTCCAGCTGAACGTTGAGTCCGTGAAGGATGGCCTCTCCGCGTACATGAAGGACCCGAACGTCGAGCGCGTAGAGCCCAACTGGGTCTACCGCATCGTCGGCGCGCCCCATGCCAACGCGCTGCCCAACGACGCCCGCCTGGGCGATCTCTGGGGCATGCACAACACCGGTCAGTCGGGCGGCGTGGCCGACACCGACATCAACGCCCCCGAGGCGTGGGACATCACGACCGGCAGCAGCACCGCGGGCGTCATCACCGTCATCGATACCGGCGTGGACTACACCCACCCGGATCTGGCGGCGAACATGTGGACCAACCCCGGTGAGATCGCCGGCAACGGCGTCGACGACGACAACAACGGCTACGTCGACGACATCCACGGTATCAATGCCATCACCGGCACTGGTAACCCGATGGACGACAACGACCACGGCTCGCACTGCTCGGGCACCATCGCGGGCCACGGCAACAACGGCGTGGGCGTGGCGGGCGTGAACTGGACGGCCCAGATCATGGGCTGCAAGTTCCTCGACGCGGGCGGCAGCGGCTCTCTGGCCGACGCCATCACCTGCTTCGACTACGTCCACGAGATGAAGACGCGGGCCAACAACCCCGTCAACATCATCGCCACCAGCAACTCGTGGGGCGGCGGCGGCTTCTCCCAGGAGATGCTGGACGGCATCATCGAGCACCGCAACGACGGCATGCTCTTCCTCGCCGCGGCGGGCAACGCGGGCGCCAACAACGACACCACCACGGCCTACCCCAACGGCTACTTCGTCTCCAACGTCATCGCCGTGGCGGCGCATGACCGGAGCAACGCGCTGGCCAGCTTCTCCAGCTACGGCCGTCGCACCGTGCACATCGCCGCTCCTGGCGTCGACGTGCTCAGCAGCATCCCCGGTGGCTACGACTTCTTCGACGGCACCTCCATGGCCACGCCGCACGTGTCCGGCCTGGTGGCGCTGCTGAAGGCGCAGGACCCCAGCCGCGACTGGCGCCAGCTGAAGAACCTGGTGCTCGCCGGTGGCGTGACGGGCACTGCCTACACCACCAAGACCCTGACCGGTAAGCGTCTGCGCGCCGCGGACACCGACGGCAAGGGCTCGATGACGTGCAACAACCAGATCTTCGCCACGCGCGCTCGCCCGATCGCGGACACCGTGTCCGTGGGCGTGTACGATCCGGTGCAGCTGGTTGCCTACAACGTCAACTGCGCCAACCCCGTGGGCACCACCACGGTCACCGTCGCCCCGAGCGGCGAGACCGTGACCCTGACCGACAGCGGCCAGTACGGCGATGAGGTCGCGGGCGACGGCATGTACACCGGCTACTTCGAGCCGGGCACCGCGGGCAGCCACACGCTGACCTTCCCCGGCGGCGACACGCTCGTCGTCAACGCGGTGCAGTCGTACGTGAAGTCCTCGGTCCCCTACGTCTGGCGCGAGATCACCGGCACCAGCCTGGCGCAGACCGACGACACCGTGTCGACCATCACCTCGCCCTTCCCCATCCCGTTCGCGGGTGGCGCCGGCCTCACCGCGCTGCGCGTGGGCATGAACGGCTTCGTCAACTTCGACGCGTCGGCCAGCCCCAGCTGGACCAACGCCGCGCTGCCGCAGGCGGCTTCGCAGACGCTGGCCGCCATCCACTGGGATGACCTCTACCCGGGCACCAACGCCACCACCGAGAACGTGTTCTGGGCGGTGACGGGCACGGCGCCCACCCGCGAGCTGGTCATCGAGTGGCGCAACGTCCACCACCGTGACACCCGCACGGGCACCAACCCCCTGCGCTTCCAGATGGTGTTCTTCGAGGGCAGCCCCAACATCCTCTACAACTACCAGGACGTGGAGGTCGGCAGCGCTTCGCTCGACAAGGGCGCCAGCGCCACCGTGGGCGTGCAGGTCGGCAGCTCGGCCGCCGTTCAGCACAGCTACAACACCCCCTCGCTGGCCAACAACACCGCCTACCTGTGGAGCATGACCGCTTCCAGCCAGGCCCCGGTCGTCACGGCGATCGCCGTCAGCCCCGCCACCGTCACCGAGGGTGACACGGTGAACGTGGAGGCCACCTTCAGCGATCCGGACGGTGACACCGACGGCCCCTGGAAGGTGCAGATCGACACCGACTTCCCGGGCTGGTTCACCCCGGACATCGAGCAGAACGCCGCCTCCCAGGGCACCGCCTCCGGCTCGGCCATCGTCCGCGCCAGCGGCGAGGTGACCGTGGCCGTGCGCGTGCAGGACAAGAACGGCGTGCGCTCCACCGTGCAGAAGCAGATCATCAACGTCCAGGATGTGCCCCCCACCATCGGTGCCCTGGCCGTCTCCGGCCCGGCCAACGAGAAGCAGGGCGTCACCCTGACCACCTCCTTCACCGACCCGGGCCTGGACTCGCCGTGGCGCGTGGAGTGGGACCTCAACTACGACGGCACCACCTTCAGCGCGGACGCCACCAGCACCGCCTCCGAGCCGGGCAACGTCTCGCTCACGCACGGCTTCGCCAACGACGGCACCTTCACGGTCGCCGCTCGCGTGGTGGACGCCAACGGCGTGGTGAGCACCAACGTGCAGACGCTGGAAGTCACGGTGGCCGACCTGGCCCCCTCGCTCACCGGCATCGCGGGCACCACCGAGCTCGTCGAGGGTGGCACGCTGGCCCTCAGCGCCAGCTTCACCAACCCCGGTGACAACTCCAAGCCCTGGAAGATCCAGTGGGACTTCGACTACGACGGCACCACCTTCGACGTGGACGAGGAGGAGGAGCGCGCCACCGACGGCGCCATCACCCTGTCCCGCTTCGCGCGTGACGCGGGCGAGCTGAAGTACGCGCTGCGCATCGTCGACGCCGACGGCAGCGTCTCCCAGGTGCAGGCGCTCGACATGAACATCGCCGAGGCCTACCCCGTGCTCAGCCCGCTCCAGAGCCGCGTGCTCTCGGGTGGCGGCATGGAGCCGTCCGCGGTGGCGTTCGACCTCTCCGCCGTCAGCGGCGCCGAGCAGGCCGATGCCGACCCCATCACCGGTTACCTGTGGGACTTCGACGGGGACGGCGCGTTCGACTACGCCAGCTCCACGCCGATCGCGCTCAACATCTACCGCGACAACGCTCCCAACGGCCCGCACAAGGCCAAGGTGCGCGTGCTGGATGAGGACGGCTACTCCGAGACCGAGCTGGACGTGAACATCACCAACGTGGCCCCCACGCTGAACACCCCGGCGTCCATCAACGTCGAGGCGGGCAGCCTGCTGGCCGTGCGTCTGGCGGGCAGCGATGTGGGCAGCGACACGCTCACCTACAGCGTGACGGGCGCCCCCGAGGGCCTGTCGGTCACCTCCGACGGTCTGCTCCTGTGGACCCCGCGCCGCAACCAGGCCAATGGCAGCGGCCGCTCGTACAACATCACCGTCACCGTCACCGACGACGACGGCGCTTCGGCCAGCAAGCAGATCACCCTGCTCACCCGCTGGACGGACACCGACAACGACGGCATCGCCGACAGCTGGGAGCAGGAGCACGGCCTGAACCCGAGCATCGACGACTCGCTGGCCGACACGGACGGCGACGGCGTGAGCAACATGGCCGAGTTCCTCAGCGAGAACGGCGGGCCGCGCCTGCCGCAGAACGCCGAGGCCGCTGGGCCGCTCTCCGGTGACGAGGTCAAGGGCACCGAGATCGTCCTGCTGGCCCGCAACGTGGCCAACAAGGGCGACCTGACCAACGTGAAGTACCAGTTCCAGATGTTCTCCGACGCCGGCCTCGGCACCAAGGTGCGCGATGTGGTGGTGGACCAGGCCGCTGGCGAGACCACCTCGGCGACCATCACCGACGGCGAGGGCGACCAGAACCTCGAGGACAACCACACCTACTCCTGGCGCGTGCGTGCCACGGACGGTGAGCTGTTCGGTGGCTGGAGCGAGGTGCAGCGCGTGAAGTTCAACCCTGCCGAGCCTGCCGACGGTATCGACGGCAAGGATGGCAAGGACGGCAAGGACGGCGTCGATGGCAAGGACGGCAGCGGCTGCAGCGCTGGCGCCGGCGCCATGGGCGGCATGCTGCCGCTGCTGGTGATGGCGATGGGCCTGCTCGGCCGCCGCCGCCGCAACAGCTAAGGCTCGGCTGAAGTCCTGAAGTTCAGGAGGCGCCGCACCGGAAGCAACGGTGCGGCGCCTTCTTCTTTTCGCGCCTCAGTCCGCCGAGGCGGTGGGCAACGAGAGGCGGAAGGTGGTGCCGTGGCCAGGCGTGCTCTCCACGGAGAGGGTGCCGCCCATGGCGGTGATGATGTTGCGACACACGGCCAGGCCCAGGCCGGTGCCCTCCCCCACCGGCTTGGTGGTGAAGAAGGGCTCGAAGATGCGCTCCAGGATCTCCGGAGGAATGCCGGCGCCGGTGTCCTGCACGTCCACGGTGACGCGACCGGGGGCGCTGAGCCGGGCCACCACGCGAATCTCGTTCCGCTCGGGGCTGCCGGGGGCGATGGCGTGGGCGGCGTTGACCACCAGGTTGAGGAACACCTGCGCCAACCGGGTGGCATTGCCCTGAACGGGCGGCACGCCCTCGCAGTCCGAGACGAGCCGGGCCCGGCCGCGCAGCTCGTGGGCGGCCATCTTCGCCACCGTGCGCACCACCGCGGCCACGTCCGCCACGCCGTGGCCCGCGTCCTCCGTGCGGGTGACGGACTTGAGATCCTGCACGATGAAGCGCACCCGCTCGGCCCCCTCGCGCGCATCCGCCAGCGCCTCCAGCAGGGCCTGCCGCTCCTGCTCGGAGCGGGGCTCGCGCCCCTGCCGCACCTCCTCGTGGGCGTAGGCGAGGTTGTTGATGACATAGGCCAGCGGGTTGTTGATCTCATGCCCCACGCTGGCCACCGTCTGCCCCAGGGCGGCGAGGCGGGCCGACTGCACCAGCCGCGCATTCGAGGCCTCGAGCTCGCGCGCCATCTGGTTGAAGCCCCGGGCCAGGGTGCCGAGCTCGTCGCGCGTGCCCTCGGGCAGGGCGGAGTTGAACTCGCCCCGGCCGATGCGCTCGGCGCCCTCCAGCAGCGAGCGGAGCCGGCGGTTCAACGGCACCAGAATGGTCGAGGCCAACGCGAACATCAGCCCCACGGACATAAGGGGAACGGCCACCGCGGCGATCCGCCCGGAGCGAACGACGCGCTCGGAGCTGAGCACCAGGCGTCGGACCTCCTCCTGCTCTCGCGCCAACGCCCGCTCCAGCAGCGGCTCCACGCGGCGGCCGAACTCGTCGATGGCCTCGCGCGGCTGGCTCTCCCGGGGCTCGAGCTGCACGGGCAGCGGCCGGAACCGCGCCTCGGAGTGCTCGGTCCACAGGAGCAGCTCTTGCTCCAGCTCCTGGAACTCCTCTTCCTCTTCCTCGCGGCTCACCCCCTCCAGCGCCTCCTCCTGCTGGGCGAGGATGCGGAAGCGCGCGAAGTGGGACTCGATCCGCCGGAGCTGCGCGGCCCGAAGCGCGCGAGTGTCCCGCCCAGCCCCCTGCGCCAACTGCAAGGCGTCCAGATACACCAGGGACTCGCCGCGCAGCTGACTCAAGGTGAAGCGCTGCTCATAGGCCTGTGCCGAGAGATCCCGAAAGCGCCGGCCCAGGCTGGTGCCTCGCATGAGCGCGACCCCCATCACCGCGGTGAGCGCGAACGCCACGGCCGAGAACAGCAGCACCTTGCCCCGGATCGTCATGGCACCGGCGCTCCTCCATTCCAGTCCCCGCCCCCCGCAGTACCCTGGCAATCGGAATGGTTTTCAGTCCCGCATTGAACAACAGCCGTGCCAGCCGGGCCAACCCAGCAATCCCAGCCCCAAGCGGGAGGAACCCCACCTGTGGAGAATGAGACGGAGCGCGCCCGGCCCGCGGTTACTTCTTGCGGTCCTTATGGGTGCGCGGCAGCGCGTGGGAGATGAGGGACACATAGTCCACCGCCTGCACCTTGGGCGGCGGCGGCGGCGTGCCCAGCGCGGCCAGGCGCTTGGTGAACGCGGCGATGATGTCGGGCACGGGGCGGATGGCTTGAATCAGCCCGTTGGGCCCCTCGAGCGCCTGCGAGAGCGCCACCGCCGCCTGCTGCAGCGGCAGGCCCCGGCGGATGAGGTCCTGGAACGAGTTGGACAGGGTGATGATGTTGTGGCCGGCCGTCTGCACCATCTCCACGGCGATTTTGATGACCTGGGGAGCGGTGAGGTGCCCGTCGGCCAGCAGCACCAGCGCGGCCTGGAAGTAGTTGAAGACGGGCACCACGCGCGGGCCGTAGGCGGCGAAGTGCGCGGGCGGCGTGAGCTTGTCCAGGTGGATGAAGATGCGGCGCACGGGGTCCGACACGGGGATCTGCTTCCACGTGGCATGCACGCGCGCGGCGTCATCCGGGTAGACGCCGCCGGCCTCCAGCACCTGGGTGAGCACGCGCTCGTCCACGCGGCCGGCGATCAGATCCGCGTAGAGCGAGTAGATGAAGGCGTCGGCCTCCGCGTCGTCTCCGAAGAGCACCTCCTCGGCCTCGACGGGGGCGCGCAGGCGGCTGTCGAGGATGGCGGGCAGCTTGTAGCCCACTTGTCCCCGCAGGGCCCGAAAGCGCCCGCGCAGCAGGTTGCCCACGTTGTCCTTGAGGACGAACTCGTCCCACTTCACCCCGTCGAGCTTGAGCTTCTCCTCCAGCACGGCGCGCATCTGCTTGGGGCTGCCGGAGACGATGCACAGGCGGGTGTCGCCATTGGCCGCCAGCTCGCGGATGAGCGCGCTGGCGCCCGGCACGGCCACCTTCTCGTGGGCCTTCTGGAAGGCGGTGCGCACCAGGTCCCGGAACGAGTCGAAGTCGGTGCGCAGGTACGTCTTGTCGAGATCCCACCGGTAGATGCGCCTGGGAGGCCGGGGATCGATGCGGTCCGGCAGGCTCACTTCGCGAGGCCCTCCTGGATGGCCGTGCCCAGCTGGTGCGCCACGGCCTTGGCGGCCACCTTGCCCGCGTTGGTGATGGCGCGCGCCTTCGAGCGCCCGTGCGCCTTGATGAAGATACGGTCGAAGCCGAGGATGGGGGCCCCGCCGTACTGCTCCCAGTCGGTGATGTCTTTGATCCGCTGGATGCCGCTGGAGAGCATGGCCAGGCCGGCGCGCCAGCGCAGCTTCTCCTTGTAGGCGTAGCGGGCCAGCTCCACCACCGTCTCGTGGACGCCCTCGAGCATCTTCAGGCACACGTTGCCCACGAAGCCGTCGGTGACGATGACGTCCACGGTGCCCTTGGGGATCTCCACGCCCTCCACGTTGCCGACGAAGTTGAGCCCTCCCATGGAGGACAGGCGCGTGTGGGCCTCCACCACGCGCGGGGGGCCCTTCTGCGGCTCCACGCCGTTGGAGAGCAGCGCCACCTTGGGGCGCTCGTTGCGCGAGATGATGCGCGCGTACGCCGAGCCCATGACGGCGAAGGTGACCAGGTCCTCGGCGGTGGCCTCCACCGTGGCCCCCACGTCGAGGATGAGCGAGAACGGATCCTCCTTCTCGCCGCGAGTGCCGCGCGTCGGGTACACGGCCGCCAGCGCGGCCCGGCGCACGCCGGGGATGAGCTGGAAGTGGCGCGCGCACGCGAGCACGCCCGCGCCGGTGTTGCCGGCGGAGACCAGGGCGTGGGCCTCGCCCTCGGCCACCAGTCGCGCGGCCACCGCCACCGAGGCGTTCTTCTTTCGCGCCAGCGCCTCGCCGGGCTTCTCGTCCATGCCCACCACCTCGGTGGCGTGCTGCACGGAGATGCGCTCGGCGCGGTGCTTGGTGTCGGCCAGCACCGCGTCGATCTGCTCGCGGTCGCCGACGAGCAGCGCGTGGATGTGGGGTGCTTCGAGGGAGAGCTGCGCGGCGCCCCGCACCACCTCGGCGGGCCCGTGGTCGCTGCCCATCACATCGAAGGCAATGGTGACGTCCTGGATCTCCTCACGCGTGCCCGCCATGAACCCATCTTACGAGCTTTGGCCGACGCTCGCGCCCGGCAATCGCATGCGTGAGGCCAGCGACAGGGCCAGCACCAGGCCGGCCACCATGAGCACGGCGGCCGTTCCATAGGGCGCCACGGGCCCGAAGCCGGTGAAGAGCCACCCGCCCAGGGCGGGGCCGAGGATGCGGCCCAGCGAGCCGAAGGCCTGATAAGTACCCAACACCGCGCCCTGGCGCTCGGGCGGAGCGTGCAGCGAGGCCAGGGCGGACATGGCCGGGTTGGCGAAGGCCGAGCCCACCGCGAGCAGCCCCATGGCGGGGAAGAGCCAGCCGTAGGAGGGCGCCAGGGGCAGCAGCCCCAGGCCCAGCGCCGTCACCCCGAAGCCCACCACGGCCAGCACGCTCTCGCGTCCCGGGTGGTGGTTGCCCTCCTCCTGCCGCCGCGCGGGCAACAGGCGGCGGATCAACCCGCCCTGGATGAGGGCCGACAGCACGCCCACCATGGCGAACAGCCACCCGGTGCGCAGGCTGGCCTGGGCCAGCGCCTCGGGGCTGGCCTGGGCGGAGAGGAAGAAGAGGCCGCCCTCCATGGGCACGGGCCCGGAGGAGAGGAAGCGCGACAGCAGGTACACCGAGAAGGTGCCCTCCATCTGCGCGAAGGCGGTGGTGAACAGGAGGATGAGCAGCAGGCAGTGCCCCACCACGGGCATGCGCAGCGCCAGGGCGGCCCCGCGCAGGGTGCGGGAGGAGGCGGCGGAGGGGCTGTCCACCCGACGCGACTCGGGCAGGAACAGGAAGGTGAGCACCAGATTCAGCCCGGCCAGGCTCGCGGCGAACAAGCCGATGGCGAGGTTGCCACCCCAGGCCCCCATGAAGCCGCCGATGGCCGGCCCCAGCACGAAGCCCAGGCCGAACGCGGCGCCAATGAGGCCCATGCCCCGGGCGCGCTCCTCCGGGCGGGTGACGTCGGCCACGTAGGCCTGCGCGGTGGAGATGTTGCCCCCGGACATGCCGTCGATGATGCGCGCCAGGAACAACAGCGGCAGCGAGTGGGCGAAGGCGAAGAGCAGGTAGGCCGCCATGGAGCCCGTGAGGCTCAGCAGCAGCACGGGCCGCCGGCCATAGCGGTCCGACAGCCGGCCCAGCACGGGGGCGAACACCAACTGCATCAGCGAAAACACGGAGACCAGGAGCCCCGCCGTGAACGGCGAGGCCCCGAACTTCACCCCGTACACACCCAGCTGCGGGATGAGGATGCCGAACCCGATGAGGTCCAGCGCGACGATGCCAAAGACGACGCGCAGCGAGGCGCGTCGCCCGGGAACCTCCTCCATTACCCCCCGCTTACTCGCTCGCCGTCTCGACGTTGCGGTTGGCCGAGTCACGCTCGATGCAGCCCTTGGTGAGCGTGTACTGGTAGGTGCCCAGCTCGTCTCGCCAGTACTCACCCTCGTAAGGCCAGTAGAGCTGATCGTCCGCCACCGCCACCGAGTAGCGGTACTTCTTGACGATCGCCGTGCGTCCACCCGCCTTGAGCTGCTCCTCGAGGAACTCCTTCTCCTTGGTCGTCGTCTCGAACTTGATGCGCAGACCGTTGGCCAGCAGCTGCTTGAGCGCCAGGAGCTCCGTCTCCAGCTTGCCCTTGGACATGATGCCCGCCTTCTCGATGAGGCCGGTGCGCTGGACCTTCAGGCCCTCCAGCAGCTCCTTGGTGAGCTCGGAGTACTTGAAGGTGTCGCCCTTCTCCGCGAAGGCATCCATCTCCGACTCCAGCTCGAGGATGGAGTCGTTGGTCTTCTTCAGGTCCTGATCCGTCAACGCCAGGCGGAGGATGCGCTCGAGGATGATGTCGGTGCCGTTCTTCGCCTGCCCCTCCTTGTTCTTCTTCTGCACCTCGGCGAGCACGCTGTAGTACTCGCTGGCGTCCATCTCCTTCTTCACCAGCAGTTCCAGCTGCTCGTGAACCGGCAGATAGGTGCGCTCGAAGTCCTGGAGGATGAGGGAGGACTCGCGGTAGCGGCAGTTCTCGTAATAGATGACCGCCTTGAGGATGAGCGCCTCGGGGAAGTACTCCTCGCGGAAGAAGGGCGAGGACAGGGTGATGAGGTTGCCCAGCGCCTGCTCGTACTGGCCCACGCGGTAGTTGGCCCAGCTGCCCTCGAACATCGACTCGAGCCACTGGTTGGTGCCGCGCTCGATCTTGTTGAAGTAGAAGATCGCGTAGCGGTTCTGCTGCATGCCGTAGTGCGTGCGCGCCAGCTGCATGAAGGCCAGCTCACGCAGCGACTGATCGAGCTGCACCTGCTCCGCCGTCTTCACGCCCCCGGGCCGGGTGAGGCGAACCACTTCCTTCATCGCCTCGATGGAGGCCACCATGCTGGTGTCGCCGCGCCGCTGGTCCGCTGTCTTGTTCTTGCTGCCATTGCGGAAGTACGACAGGCCCTCGAGGTACTTGGCGCGCGGGTAGAAGATGTCGGTGCGCGGAATCTGCAGCGTCAGGCGCTTCACTTCCTCGAAGCTCTTGTCCGCGGCGTCCACCTGGCCCACCTGATCCAGCGCCCGGCCACGCACGAAGTGGTAGCGCGCCAGCAGGTAGCGGAACTCGTTGCGGAACTTCTCGGGGAACTCGTAGTTGGCGTAGCGGGCAATCTCATCGAGGATCACCGTCTCGTTCTTCGTCTTGCGGCTGATGAAGAAGAGCCACTCGAGGCTGGTCTTGAAGTACTTGGTCTGCGGACCTTCGGCGAGGATCTTCGAGAACTCGCCGAGCGACGAGTGGTACAGGCCCATGCGGTACAGGGCCTTGGCCACCACGTAGCGGGCCTCGGTGTGGAGCGCCGCCAGCTTCGGATCCTTGATGATCTCGTAGGCGACCATCGAGGACTGCTCGTACTCATCGTTCTTGAAGAACGAGATGGCCACATCCAGGCGCTGGCGGTCGGCCGTCTTGCCCGACACGTCCACCGCATCGAAGCTCATCGTCGGCGCGGTGCCCTTGTTGGTGTCACCGGAGAGGTCCAACCCCAGCCCACCCTGCTCTTCCGCGGCGGGCGCGGCGGCCGGCGGCGCGGCGGGCGACGGCGTGGGCGCCTCGGTGCCGGAGCCGGCCGGCGCCGCGGGCGGGGTGGTCGTCGGCGCCGCGGGCGGAGTCGCCAGGGGCGAGCTCTCCGCGGGAGTCTCCTCCTCCTCCTCCGGCGGGGGCGTGCCCTTCTTGCCCTTGGCGGTCTTCTTCTTCTTGGGGGTGGCCTTCTTCTTCTTCTTCTTCGAAGAGCCAGGCAGATCGAGGCCTTCGAAGCTCTGGGCAGGGGCCGGCATGGCCCAGGTCAGCGCGAGCCCGAGGAGCGCGAAGCGGAGCAGTCGGAGAGAGCGGATCATGACTCGGGAAGGGCGGTGGGGAAGAAGAAGGAGAAGCCCAGCTCGAACATCAGCTGGTTGCGCAGGGTGGTGGCCGGCAGCACGGCCTTCTCCACGTAGATGAGGTCCCTCACCTCCGTGCGCAGCGTCATGTGGCGGTTGAGGAAGAAGCGCAGGCCGATGCCGACGTTGCCGCCCACCGCCGTGTACGAGGTGCTGCTCGAGGCGGGGTTCTCGGGCGGGCCCTTGTACTGCACCATCGAGACGCCGCCGACGCCGTACAGATCGAAGTGGGCGAAGCTCTCGGCCAGCAGGGAGATCTTCCCGTAGATGGGGGCCCACTGCACATCCAAGCCGCCCATCAGGGTGAGCTGACCGGGAGCGGAGCCATCGAGCTGCTCGAAGGTAGGCGAGCGGCAGCCGCGCTGCACGTCGCCGTCGGTGCCGTTGTCGAACCTGCAGATCTGCGCCGAGCCGGACACCGTGGGCAGCGAGTAGCCAGCGCGCAGGCTGATGCCCAGCGTCTCCGCGGGGTGGTAGGTGACGGTGCCGCCGAAGATGTACTTGCGGAAGAAGGCATCGCGCAGCGTCACGGTGGCCGAGGGGCTGAACTCGAAACGGCCCTTCTTGAGGAACAGGTGGCCGGAGACGGGGCGGATGCGCTCGCGCAGCGGGCCCACCCGGTCCTTGTCCACTTCGGACACGTCACCCGCCTCGGTCTCCGAGGAGGAGGAGGAAGCGGGCGCCGGAGCGGGCTTGGGGTCGGAGGCGGGAGCCGGCGCGGGCGCCGTCTGGGCCAGCGCCGCCATGGGAGCAAGCCACAGGGCCGCGATCAGTCGGAGGGAGCGCATCACTCGGCCTCCCGTCCCGTGGACGACAGCGGGAAGAACAGCGAGATGCCGGCATTGATGGTCATGACGTTCTGGATGGCGCCCTTGCTGGTACCCAGGGGCTGATCCACGTACGAGGTGTTGATGAGGGCCACGTTGACGGCCAGGAAGTCCTTGGCCACGAAGCGCATTCCCAGGCCAAGGTCAGCGCCCACGTTGAGGCCGCGATTGGGCAGCGCCGAGGTCTCCGTCCGCACCGCGCCCAAGCCGCCCAGCAGGTAGCCGTCAAAGTGGAGGATGGAGTTGAGGAAGGCCACCTTGCCGTAGAGCGGGCTCCACTCCACATCGCCCATCGCGGTCCACTGGGGCACCGAGTGGAAGATGCGGCTCTGGAAGGCGCGCTTGGCGATGTTCACGTCATCCGAGGGCAGCACCTGCATGACGGACACGCGGGCGGCCACCGAGAGGGTGTCGGCGAAGTAGTAGGCGCCGCGCACCGAGGCGCCGAACTTGGAGTAGTACGGATCATTGATGGAGAAGCTCACCATGGGGGTGAGCTCGAAGCGGCGCGCCTTGAGGTACACCTTGCGCTGCACGCTCTTGACGCGGTCCTCCTGAGTGATGTCCGTGGGCACCACGGGCTCGGGCTCGGGGGCCGGAGCGGCGGGGGTCGAGAGGGCAGGAGGCGGCGCCGTCTCCTCGGCAGGAGCTTCCGTCTGCTCCTCCTCGGTCTTGTTGGCGTCTTCTGAGAGATCCAGCCCCATTCCTGGGTCGGTCTGGGCGAGCGCCAGCGCGGGCCAGAGGCACAGCGCGAGCAAAATAGCCTGAGGGCGATTCACTTCCGGAGGCTCCGTAGGGTGGCGGGCGAGCTGCTGTTCGCGAGTATTCGGGAGTGTCGACGGCCAGGGCATCCTATCTGCCCTCCGCCGCTACCCGTCAACCAATCCGCACTTGCCTGCTGCGCATCTATCCCTGCGGTATTCCTTCACAATTCCACTCCGGGCACCTTCCGCAAGAGTGAGTTGGCAGGACGAACCGGTGTGCTAGCTTTCCGGGCCCACCGCCAGCTCTTCCCCGAGGTGCATGCGACATGTCTCCGCGTCTGGTCATCTTCCTGAGCGCCGCCTTGCTGGCCAGCGGGTGCAGCGTCACCTCCGAGCTGGGCAAGGAGTGCGTGTTGGTGAAGAAGCCCACTCAAGAGGAGCTGGATCAGGGGATCTTGTCGGTGCCGGTGCTGGAGTCGGATGTGGCGCCGCGGCAGGACTTCATCTCCTTCGGCTCGACGTCCTGCGTGGAGCTGATCTGCGTGCGAGACGCGGACTTCCCGCGCAACCCGGATCAGAACGCGGTGGCCCTGGGCTACTGCAGCCAGGCCTGCATCGAGGGCGCGGACGCGACGGCGTGCGAGGTGACGGAGCCGAGCGCTCCGGAGGAATTGCGCGCGCGCATGGAGTGCCGCTCGCTGCTGCTGGACCAGGCCTCGCTGGAGCGGCTGCGCGCGGAGGACCCGGCGGCGTACCGGGCCACGTTCGGGGACAACAATTCTCCGTACTTCTGCGCCGGCGGTCTGGCCACGCTGCCGGAGGGCTGAGAAACTCGGGCCCGCGGCCCGTTTAGACCTTTTTAGCGCGTCGTTCGTCCTAGCAGGGCCTGCTGGATTTCAAGGAGCCCTGCCATGAACAAGACGTTCACCTTCCTGGCCCTGGCCGGAGCACTCGCGCTGGTGGCCCTGGTGTTGGGCATGCCGCGCGTGGCGCCCCCAGGGCCGCCGGCGGTCCACATCGCCACCCCGGTCCCCACACCCCCTCCCCCGCCGCAGCCGCCTCTGCCGCCACAGCCGCCGGCGAGCACCTCGCATGGCTCGCTGGCGATGACGAGCCGGCTGTCGCACCCCTACATCAACCCGGGCAGCACGGATCTGTTCGTCACGGTGGACGTGACGGGGGCGGAGGTGCCGGGCTCGCGACGCAGCGCGGTGAACCTGGCGCTGGTGATTGACCGGTCGGGCTCGATGAGCGGCTACAAGCTGCAGCAGGCGAAGCAGGCGGCGCGGCACCTGGTGGGGCTGCTGCGGGACGAGGATCGGCTGGCGATCGTCCACTACGGCTCGGATGTGAAGAGCCTGCCGAGCATGGCGGCGACGGCGTCGAACCGGGCGCGGATGCTGGAGTACATCGAGGGCATCTGGGACGAGGGGGGCACGAACATCAGCGCGGGGCTGACGACGGGACAGCACCAGGTGAACAGCGCGCGGCGTGCGTACCAGGTCAACCGCATCATCCTGATCAGCGACGGGCAGCCGACGGAGGGGGTGACGGACGAGGAGAGCCTGAAGCGGGTGGTGAAGGACATCCGGGCGGAGGGAGTGACGGTGAGCTCCATCGGCGTGGGGACGGACTTCAACGAGGACCTGATGCAGGCGTTCGGGGAGTACGGGGCGGGGGCGTACGGCTTCCTGGAGGATGCGGGGAAGCTGGCGACGATCTTCCAGAAGGACTTGCAGCAGGCGACGACGCAGGTGGCGCGCAACGTGGAGCTGTCGTTCGAGCTGCCGGCGGGGGTGACGCTGGGAGAGGTGCTGGGGTACCGGGCGCACCAGGCGGGGCGGCTGGTCCGGGTGCCGATGCCTGACTTCTCGGCGGGACAGACGGAGCGGGTGGTGGCGCGGGTGACGGTGACGGGCGGGGCGGTGGGCCAAGCGGTGAACGTGACGGGGTTGAAGCTGACGTACACGGACCTGATGAAGGATGGGACGGTGGAGAGCGCGGCGAGCCTGTCGGCGATGGTGACGGACCGCCGGGAGGAGGTGCTGGCGCGGCAGGACAAGGACGCGACGGTGTACGCGGTGCGAGCGCGGAGCGCGGCCAATCTCCAGAAGGCGGCGGAGGCGCTGAAGGGTGGGCGCAAGGAAGAGGCGCGGCAGTTCATCCAGCTGAACCAGGAGATGTTCAACGAGGCGGCGTCGGTGGCGGGAGCGCCGGCGGTGGCGGCGGACATGGCCGAGCAGCAGGCGGCATATGAGGAGTACGAGAAGGCGGAGAGCTCCGAGCAGGTGAACTCGGCGGTGAAGCGCTCGAAGGCGAAGGCGCTCAAGGACTTCGGTCGCCTGGGCTCGACGTACTGAGCCCCCTGCCCTACACCTCTTCGAACTTCACGCCCGTGGCGCCCATCCGTTCGAGGGCGCCCTTGATGTCCTCGGAGATGATCAAGGTGCCCAGCCAGCCCTCGGGGCGGAACACCTTGGTCGTCCCGACCCGAGCCTTGTCGATGTGCAGGTCCCGGACGTCTCGGTACTGCCCGACCTTGTGAGGCACTCCATCCTCGGGCGTCCAGAGCCGCACTCTGGACGCCTTTTCATCGATGCAGCGGACGCGACGCGTGGCCACCAGGATGAGGTACTGGTCCGGTTGGCCCTCGATGTCCACGGGGATGAGCTGCACGTCATCGGGGGCAAGCTCCGCGAACACGGTGGCCACCCGGACATGGACGACCGGGATCTTCAGGTTCGTCTCGGAGAAGTCCAGGGGCCGGCCCTCATGCTCCACGGGAACCTTCAGCCGCCCTTCGATGTGAAGCAGCTTCCCATCGGTGAACTGCCAGTCTTCCACCTCTTCGCCCTGCATGGACGTAGGGCTGCCCAGGTGCCAGCGCCCCGGGGCAGAGACATCGTCGTACAGTTCAAAGAAGCGCGGGTGCATCGAGCCTCTCTATCGCGGCTTGCCGACGGTCACGAGTTGGTTGAGCTCGGTGCCGGGTGTGGCGATTGGGCTTGCCCCGGCTACATGGCTCGCCCTTACATCGTGTGGATTCGCTGCGATGAGCCATTGCTGCATGAGGATCGCTGCACATGGCGCCAAGCACTGTGCTGCACATGGCTTGGCCCCTCCTTGTGCGCTTGCCATTCCGCGCCGTCTACCCCAAGCCTGATCCAAAATCGGCCGTTTGCGATGACGTGAGCAGAGCAGGATAGGAGCGGGAGCACGAAGGCAATGAGGCGCCGTGCGGTGAGTACGACACCTCCAGCGCGCTCAGAACGGCAGCCTGCAACGCTCGCTCACCAGCAGGACACTACCTCGGCGGCGCAAGCACCCGACCTCACTCGCCTTATGCGCTCCGTAACTCCGGACCTTGAATCAGGCCCGGGATTAGGCGGAGGCACCTGGCGTTGGTGCTCAAGCACTGCTCCCACTTCGCTCTACGGCGTAGTGAATTCGACGCCATCAAAATCGGCCATAGTGACGTTTCCGCAGAAACATATTCAAATCACTGCTCAGCCCCTGCGCCTTGTCCCTGTCAGCCCAGTGTCAGGACAGGGCGCGGCGAGCTGTTTACATGTTCATCGCTCGATGACCAAAGCCGGCCCCCAAGTGACTTGGGGACGGTTTTCGAGTGTAGACAAAAGGTAGCCGTAGCGACCTAATAGGCCCAATGCCACGTGATTGAGATGCCCTCCGCCTTTCCATGTCCATTCCGCGAGAATGCCAATTGACACATTGAAGAATGCCGCTGTGGCAGTGTCCTTGGTGGAGATCTCTTGGTCGGCAATCGTCAGTTGGCGTTCCTTTTCGTCGTTCTGAATTAATGCGCCAGCAGATCCCACGACAGCCAAGGTGAAGCCTGTTTTTGGTGCATAGATTCGAGTATCATCGACCTTACCTATCAGACTGATGCTTGGCCTGAAGGGCGTAAACCATACAGATCCAACCTCAAGCCCGGCGGCTGGGCTAATTCGGGTTTCGCCGCCTTCTCTAATGATAAGCAGAGAGATTGGCATGGCAGAAAGGCTGCGCACTTCCACAATTGGCGCAAGCTCGTTTTTGCACTCAGCCTCTGCTCCGTTGCCTTTCTTTCTGCACAATCGGTCGACACCCTCGGGAAGAGGGAGCTCGGACTCAGTGGTTTGTGCCATGGCGGTTGTTACGACGAGCACGCTTAGTGCAGTAACCATTCGCATATCTACTGCCCTCATATTCAATGCCCCTTCTGAGCAAAAGGTTGTTCGGGTGAGATCGTTGCTTGGGCTGACTCAGAGGCCAAGATGATGCGCCTCTTATTTCCTAATTGTTGCTCGGCTACTTTGAGCCACACTCGGTTCTTGGGAATGCGGCGCTCATCTGGTTCGGACTCGGCGTAGTCGCAACGATCAACCGCGCTTGAGGCTTTTCCTTGCTGTAGAACGCTCCAGGAAGGAGGAGTCTTGCTAGGGTAAAATTCAGGAGCCGCGCCTTCCTTCCTGCAGATAGCCAAAAACACAGAGGTTGGATTGCAGCACGTACCGGCACTGTTGGTGCAAACTCGAAAGTAGGCCCAGGTGCGGTCTGTTTTGCATGTCGCCAGTTCTTGCTCGTCGAATGTCTTCTCCTGAAATATATCGTCCTGTCTTGCAATAATTCCAACGTTGTGGTCCCGTTCAGTCGGAATGAAACTCCAGGCGCCGTCTACTTCGTCTCTCTGGGGAGATATGCCGACGAAATGAACGACGAGGGAGTTGGCGGCCCCATCAGGCTGGAACGACATCGGTTCCTCTATGACGTCCACGTTGAGTGACTTCAGTCCAAGTGTGCTGGTGAATGTAAAGGACTCGAAGCTCTCATCAGACGCGTAAAGGGAGATGGGCTGGACATGAGACGCGGAGATCGTCGTCTCCCCCGTGCCTTTCCAGGCGATAACACCAATTTGAGCGGACTTTCTTGGAATGGTGTATATGTCTTTGGCGAGTTCTGATTTGAACATCACTGAACCAAGTGCTGGACACTCTGGGTGTGCGACTCTTAGCGCCGTTCCGCGAAGAGACGGGAAGCGCAGTCTCCCTGCGTTTTGAATCCCTTCCTCTATGGCATTTCGACCATTGGCCACACAGCCCTTAGGTGTTGGATTCGTAAGGTCCGAGGGCGGGTCCAACTCAAGCGGCATGAAGACTATCGGATCAAGAACTTTATCCTTGGGCTTGGCAAGTATGGAGAATTTAATTCTATCGGCAATTGAGTAGGTAAAGCCCTTGACTATCTTTGATACAAAATCTTCGGGAAATCGGGGCACAAGCCAGCATATTGCTTTATCCCTCGTTTCAGGGTCCGGGCAGTTCCAGGCAAGAAAGGAGGCGATCTCTATCTTAGGAGGAGCAGTTGTTGTTATGCGTGTTTCACACCGTCCAGTGCCGCCGCCAACAGCATCAAACCGGTACTTGAGCACGAGGGCATTCCAGCCGGATTGTTCAATCCTTCCAAGGAGGTCGGACTCCACGGACGAGTTGATTGGAGCCATTACCAAACCCACTGGCTTGTGGTCGACCGGGTCTCTGGCCGTGACAATCGTTACCGTGCTTTGCTTAGACGATAGATCAATTTTCCAATCTGAAACCGCAACGGTTGGGCACTTATTACATGATTGAGTCGTGTCAGCCAATTCAATTGGGTGGGCCTGCCCTCCTGCTACTGCAGATGTCAATACCCAAATGAAGGCGACATATCGGCTCGCCGCGCTTAACCCTCGTTTGTATCCACGAGTGATCACAATTCGGTTCATGGCCCCCCTGCCTATTTGGATCTGTCAGTACTGTGCCATATAGCACAGTTGATGCCCATGGTCACGCGGCCAGCCAATCTGCCTGAGGCTGCTCATGCTACGTGTGGCTGAGCGTGCAGAAATCCACCCTCAGGGGCCTGCGCAACGAGGTGGAAGACGCCGTGGTGCTCAGGCTGCGCGAAGCCATCCCCGCCGAGGTGAAGGTGACGCTGGTGGCGGACCGAGGCTTCGCCGACCAGAAGCTCTACGCCCTACTGGGACAGGTGGGCTTCGAGTACGTGGTGCGTTTCCGTCAGTGCATTACCGTCACCAACGACAAGGGCGCGCGGCGCACGGCGGCAGACTGGGTGCCCAAGGCCGGCCACCTGCGCAAACTGCCGCAGGCCCTCGTCACTGCGGACTGCACGCAGGTGGGCACGGTGGTGTGCGTGAAGAAGAAGGGCATGAAGGAGCCTTGGTGTCTGGCCAGCAGCCTGCACTTGGCCTCGGCGGCCGAATTGGTGGCGCTCTACAGCCGTAGATTCACCATCGAGGAGAGCTTCCGGGACATCAAGGACCTGAGGTTCGGCATGGGACTGTCCCAGGTGCGCATCGCAGCGCCTGAGCGCAGGGACAGACTGCTGCTGCTCAGTGCCTTGGCTTGTGCGCTGCTGACGCTGCTGGGCGCTGCCGGTGAGAGTCGCGCCAGCTCAAGGCCAACACCGACAAGCGTCGCACCTACTCACTGTTTCGCCAAGGCGGCATGTACTACCAAGCCATCCCCAACATGCCCGAGCACCGCCTGCGCCCTCTCATCGAGCGATTCGCTCAACTCCTCAGCCAGCAGCCTCTTTTCCGCCAAGCCTTCGGGGTCATTTGAGGGGATGCCTCAGAGCTCAACCCCCTGAAAGTGCGCTCCACTACCCAGCGCTTGGCTTGAGCTATGACCCTAGCAGGCTGCTGGGCCAGACGCGCGACGCGCGGCGCAGCACCCCGTGGATGAGTTTGAGCGTGCCGTCCTTCTTCCATGGCCGGAAGTAGGAGTACACGCTCTGCCAGTCGGGAGAGTCGTCCGGCAGGTAACGCCACTGCACGCCGGTGCGCGAGCCGTAGAGCAGGGTATTGACCACGTCGCACCGCGAATACACCATTAGCTGTGGACCGATAGAGTTGCCGCGCACGAAGGGCTCGACCAATTTCCACTGCGCGTCGGTCAAATCCGCGTGGTACTCCCGTCGAACAGGAAGCTGGAGAGCAGAGCTTATGTCCGGCCTATAGAACGCGCGGCCAGAATGGGACAACTTGGTAAGTAGGACAATCCGTGTCCCACCTGCTAGAGCATTAGCACAGACAGGCGGCATCCTAGCCGTATGCACGAGCCTTGTGTCCGTTAGACTGCTGAGGGAGTACTACATCTAGGGCCTGCTCCCCTGATCAGCACTCTCTTAGCGCTGTGCCAATTCTGGGTTGACCGGTGGAATCCCCTGGCCCTATCTCCGCGTTCTTCCTGCCTTGGGCGGGAGAGCGCACTGGAGGCGCGAGACAGCATGGCGAGCGCGGACACTCCCTGGGTCGGGGTCATCATGGGCGGCAAGAGTGACTTGGAGTACCTGCGCCCGGCGATCGACATCCTCACCGAGCTGGCCATTCCCCACGAGGTGCGCGTCGTGTCAGCGCACCGCACGCCCGACTGGATGATGGAGTACGCCTCCACCGCGGAGTCGCGAGGCCTGTCGGTCATCATCGCGGCGGCCGGGGGCGCGGCACACCTGCCCGGCATGGTGGCGAGCAAGACGCTGCTGCCCGTGCTCGGCGTGCCCATGCCCACCACGGTGCTCAACGGGCTGGATGCCCTCATGTCGATCGTCCAGATGCCCAAGGGCGTCCCCGTGGGCACGCAGGCCATCGGCAAGCCGGGAGCGGCCAACGCCGCGCTGCATGCCGCTTCCATCCTCGCCCTCAAATACCCGGAGCTGCGCGAGCGGCTGGCCTCCTGGCGCAAGGCCCGCACCGACGAGGTGCTTCGGGATCGGGAGCTCTCATGAAGACGATCCTCCCTGGTGGAACCATCGGTATCCTCGGCGGCGGGCAGCTGGGACGAATGATGGTGCTGTCGGCACGCACGCTGGGCTTCCAGGTGCAGGCGCTGGATCCGGATCCCGCCTGCCCGGCGCGCTGGGTGGTGGACCAGTGCTACACGGCCGACTTCAGCGACGCGAGGGCAGCGGCGCAGATGGCCCGCGCGTGCGACGTGGTGACGCTGGAGATCGAGAAGATCCCCCTGGCCTCCCTGAACGCCGCGGCCGAGCACGCCCCGCTGCGCCCCTCGGCGGCCGTGCTGGAGATGGTGCAGCACCGCGGACGTCAGAAGGCCTGGCTGGCGAAGAACGGCTTTCCCATGGGCCCTTGGCAAGAGGTGAACGACGCCGAGGCGCTGCGCACGACGGTGGTGGCGCTGGGCGGGCGTTGCTTCGTGAAGTCCTGCGAGGGCGGCTACGACGGACGCGGTCAGGTGCCTGTGAAGTCCGCCACCGAAGCGCCCCAAGCGTGGCGTGAGCTGGGCGAGCGCGCGGTGGTGGCGGAACAAGCGCTGGAGCTGCAAGCCGAGCTGTCAGTGCTGGTGGCGCGCAGCCCGCGCGGAGAGACGGCGGTGTACCCACCGGCCTTCAACCACCACGAGGAGCGCATCCTCGCGTGGTCGCTGCTACCCGGCCCCCTGCCGCCCGAGGTGACGAAGAAGGCCACGGAGATTGCCCGCGACATGGCCAATGCCCTGCAGGTGGAGGGGCTCCTGGTGGTGGAGATGTTCCTGCTCAAGGACGGGCGGCTGCTGGTGAACGAGCTGGCGCCCCGCCCCCACAACAGCTTCCACGCCACGGAGGTGGCCTGCCTCACCAGCCAGTTCGAGCAGGCGGTGCGCGCGGTGTGCAACCTGCCGCTAGGTTCCGTCGAGGTAGTGCGCCCGGCGGCCATCGTGAACCTGCTCGGAGACTTGTGGCTGAGCGAGGGCGGACCGCGCTTCGAGCAGGTGCTGTCAATGCCAGGAGTCCGGCTGCACCTGTACGGAAAGCGCGACGCGCGCAAGGGCCGGAAGATGGGACACCTGTCGGCGGTGGGAGCCACCTCCGAGGAGGCGCTGGCGCGGGTGCAGGCCGCCGCCCAGGCCCTGGGGGTTTGAGCCCGTGAAGACGAACGCCGCCCGCGCCCTGGACACGCTGGGCATCAAGTACGAGCTGCGCGAGTACGAGGTGGATCCCGACGACCTGACCGCCGAGACGGTGGCGGCGAAGGTGGGGCTACCGGCGGAGCAGGTCTTCAAGACGCTCGTGGCGCGAGGAGACCGCACCGGCGTGCTGATGGCGGTGGTACCCGGCGACGCGGAGCTGGACCTGAAGGCGCTGGCGCGGCTGAGCGGAGACCGGAAGGTGGACACGGTCCCCCTCAAGGAGCTGCAACCGCTCACAGGCTTCATCCGTGGAGGCGTGACGGCGATCGGCGGCAAGAAGGAGTACCCCGTCTTCGTGGACGAGACGGTGGAGCTCTTCGACATCATCTCCGTGTCCGCCGGAGTCCGGGGAACGCAGATCCTCATGGCCCCGGCCGACTACCTGAAGGTGACCAAGGGCAAGCCGGGCCCCATCTCCCGCCCCAAGACCTGAGCAGACGACTTGCCAGGTCGCCCCCGGTTGGAGCTATAAGCCGCGCCCGTATGCGGCTCCCCCTGGTCCTCCTTGCCTCGCTGTGCCTCGGTTTCGTGGCTTGCGGTCCCTCCATGGAGGACGAC
Source organism: Hyalangium ruber (assembly GCF_034259325.1). Classification (NCBI taxonomy): domain Bacteria; kingdom Pseudomonadati; phylum Myxococcota; class Myxococcia; order Myxococcales; family Archangiaceae; genus Hyalangium; species Hyalangium rubrum. The sequence goes on from NZ_JAXIVS010000001.1 coordinate 817,462, forward strand.
GCGCCTGTCACCGAGGCGCCCCACTCCGGGCGCTACCTCGTGCGCCTCCGGGAGCCCGCGTCCCGGGACGCGGCCCCCAGTGTCCGTGACCAGGCCCTCGAGCTGACCGCGCGCTACGGCGGGACGCTGGTCTCCGTGTACGAGCGCAGCTTCCGCGGGTTCACCGTGGAGGCGCTCCCCGCTCCGCAGGCCCAGGCGCTGGCCGGAGACCCCGCCGTGTCTCAAATCGAACAGGACTCCCGGCTCGGCCTCACAGATTGACCTCCAGGCTGATCAGGAAGCGCCGCGCGTCCATCCGGTAGTCGAAGGGAAGATCTCCCGTCCGCACCAGGTAGCTCTCGGTATTGAGCAGGTTCGTCACCGACACCCCCACGGCGGACCATGCGTTGACCTGGAGCCGCGTGTTCAAGTCGAAGCGCACCCAGGCCGGCACGGACACGGGCCGTGCGTCGATGAAGGCCGGCGTCAACCGATCCATCTCCCGACGCCGGACGCTGCCCTGGTAGCGGCCCTGGAGCGCGGCGCTGAAGCGCCTCAGCCGATAGCTCACCCCCGCCTTCACCGTATGCGCGGGTGCCCAGGTCAGGCGCTCGGCGGTCTCCGTGGTGCCGGACTTGCCATCCACCTCCCCCAGCAGATGCACGAAGCTGTAGTTGCCGAACCCCATCAGGCGGCCTCGCGCGCCCAGCTCCGCGTCCGCCATCAGCTCGAGTTCCACCCCCGCGAAGCGGCGGGAGAACAGGTTGCCCAGCTGGCCGCCGGTATAGCCAATCAGGTTCTCGAACCGGGAATGGAACGCGGTGGTGCGCCAGCTCAGGTGGCGGTGCAGCGTCCAGTCCGCGGTGAACTCGAAGGTGCTTACCCGCTCGGGCAGGATCGTTTCGAGATCCGTATCCGCCATCCAGCTGTTGGTGCTGAAGAGCTCGCTGGGTGAGGGGGCTCGGAACGCGCGGCTGGCCTGGAGCTTGAGGCTCAGCGTGGCCGTGGGGGCGTAGACCAGCGCGAGCCGGGGGCTGAACTGCTCATACGCCTTGCGGCTCACCCGGTCGTCGAAGGAGGTCGTGTCCCGGTAGGCGAAGAACTTCAGGTCGTAGCGCAGCCCCGCCGTCAGCGACAGGGGTGTGTCCAACAAGCGGCTCCAGGCGAGCTGGACATAGGCCGCCGCGTTGTTCACCGGGTGGCCGATGATGGCCTCGTAGAACGGGCCGAGCTCCACCCGCTCATCCGAGGGAGGAGCACCCGCCCCCGTATTGAGCAGGTCGACGTTGCTGTAATGCGCCTCGTCACCGCCATACATGAAGACCGAGTACTCCACCCCACCAAGCAGGGAGAGGCGCTCGGCCAGCTCGCCCGAGAGCTGGGCACGCCCGAAGACTTCGTCCATGCGCGTCTGGAGGCTCTCCGTCATGCCAGCGGGGTAGAACCCATCGAACGCCCCGCTCGGATAGAAGCGCACGTCCAGGTCGTAGTCGTGCCGCTGGAACGTGAGCACGTACTCGTGCTGGAGCCCGCTCGCGGCCGGCGAGTGATAGCGCAGCACCGCGAGGTGGCGTCCCTCGCGCAGGGGCTCCTCGGCATCCGGCACCCAGAACGACCACCCATGCGCGGTGCCCTGCTCCCACGCCTGCTGGTGGTAGCTCAAGGACAGCCCCTCCAGCGCCTTGCGGGGCTCCAGCTTCACGTAGAGGTAGCGACTGCCGAGCGGCTCTCGAACCAGGAAGCGCCGGAGCGTGCCCGTATCGTCGATCCGCTCCGAGCCGTCGTAGGACAAATAGGAAACTCCATCCGAGTCGTAGTAGCGAAACCCCAGGACGGCGGAGATGTGCTCCGAGCGCGTGGCCGCCACCGCCTCCACGCTCGCCGTCCCCCAGTTCCCGAGCCGCAGCCGCGCCTCGCTGTTGACCTCCAGGTGCTCGTCGTCGGTCAAGGTCTTCGGCGCGGAGATGGTGTTGATGGCCACCACGCCATTCGTGGCGCTGGAGCCATACAGGGCCGAGCCCGGCCCACGGATGATCTCGACGCTGCGCACCAGGAACAGCGGCGTGACGTCCCACGTATAGGCGCCGCCCGTGTCGTGGTCGTTCACCGGCACGCCGTCCACCAGCAGCAGCAGGTGGTTGTTGTTCCACCCCTCGTGGAGGCCTCGGGAGCCCACCACCGAGCGCTCGTAGTCGCGCGAGGGGAAGAAGCCGGGCTGGCTGAAGAGGAGGTCGTTGAGGCTCGTCCAGCCGAACTGTCGGATCTGGTCGCGGGTCACCAGGGAGGCGGCGCCAGGAGCCTCCCGCGCCAGCTGCCGCTGCTTGGAGGGAGCGGCGAGCTCGATCTGCAGCAACTCCTCGAGCGACAGGTTCTGGGACCAGTCGACCGGGGCCTCCTCGGGAGCATCCGGGGGATGGGCAGCGGCAGGGCCCGCGAACAGGGCCACTCCCAGCAACAGCACGCAAGCACGGGTCGAGGGGGCCATACGCGTCAGACCATGGGAGCGGCGAGGGAACCGACAGAAGGCGCTCTTCGCGCGAGGCGCGCCTGGATCGACTCGAGCAGGAGCGAGGTATCGATGGGCTTGTTCAGCACGCGGCCTGCCTGCGTCTCGATGAAGCCGCGAGTCGCCTCGGTGAAGGCGCCGCCCGTGAAGAAGAGGATCTCCTCGGCCTGGGAGGGGCACAGGCGCTGGAGCTCGGCGAAGAACTCCATGCCGGTCATCTCCGGCATCATCAGATCGCACAGGATGAGATCGAAGGTGCCCCCCTGAAGGATGCGCCCCAGGGCCTCCCGCGCGCTGGCGGCGAGGGTGATGTCGTGCTCCCGCCCGAGCGCCCGCCGCAGCGCGGCTCTCACGAACGGATCGTCATCCACCACCAGCACCCTCCCCCCGCGCCGCGCGGCATGCACGTTCACGGTGGGGCTCCCCGGGAAGGGCGTGGAGGCGGAGACCGAGGCAGCGGGCATGACGACGGTGAAGGCGCTGCCCTGCCCCGGCTCGCTGTGGACGTCGATGCGCCCACCCAAGCGGGTGATGATGCCCTGACAGACGGACAGGCCCAGTCCGGTGCCCACCCCCACGGGCTTGGTGGTGAAGAACGGCGTGAACAGGCGGCCGCGAACCTCGGGCGACATGCCACTGCCAGTGTCGGTGATGCTCACCCGCACCTGCCCGTCCTCGCCCCTCCAGGTGGTGATGCGGACCTCGTTCTGGTCCGCGGCGCCGGGCTCGATGGCGTGGGCGGCGTTGATGAGCAAGTTGAGGAAGACCTGGATCAGGTGGACTTCGTTGGCCTCGACGCACGGCACCGGCTGGTAGTCGCGCACCAGCCTCGCCCGGTGGCGCAGCTCGTTGGCCGCCATGCCGATGGCCGCCTCCAGGGTGTGGGAGATGTCCACGGGCTTGCGCGTATCGTCGTCTCCCCGCGAGAACGACTTGAGGCCCTGGACGATGTTCTGCACGCGCGAGCAGCCCTCCCGCGCCTCGGCCAGGGCGTCGGCGACCTCCTGCCACGTCTCCTCCAGTGGCTCGCGTGCCGGGACCGAGTCACCCGCCACGAGGCTCGCCCGCAGCTCGGGCAGCTCCCGCAGGACGAACTGGATGTTGGAGGTGACGTAGGCCAGCGGGTTGTTGATCTCATGCGCCACGCCGGCGGCCAGCGTGCCCACGGAGGTGCGCCGATCCGCGGTGATGAGCTGCTCCTGCGCCTCGCGCAGCTCCGTCAGTCGCCGGGCCAGCTCCTCGGTCCGCTCGGCCACCCGCTGCTCCAGCTCCGCGTTGCGCGCCAGCACCCGCTCCTGCGCCAGGCGCGCGGTGATGTCCTGGAAGTAGAGCCCCCAGCCAAAGCGCGTCCCCTCCTGGCTCTGGATGGGCGCCCGGTAGGCGGTGAGCGTCCGCCCGTCCTTCAGCCCCAGCTCCACCGCGCCCGAGGCAGGAGGCTCCCGCGAGAAGTCCGCCAGGCGCCGCAGCACCTCGGGCTCCCTCAATAACGGAGTGAGGCGCTGGAAGAGCTCTTCCAGGTGGTGCCCCTCCAGGCGCTCGGGGGGCAGCTGCCAGAGCTGGAGGAAGCGCTGGTTGTGCGCCAGCAGCGCCCCCTCCCCTGACACGGTGAGGATGCCCTCGGAGGAAGCCTCGCTCTGCGACTCGATGAGGGCCTTCTGCTCGTACAACCGATGGAGCATCCGCGACAGCGCCGCGGCCAGCGTCCCCGTCTCGTCGCGCCGCGAGAGATCCAATTCCTTCTGGGCGCCAAGCTCTCCCTCGGAGATGCGCAGCGCCACCTGGGTGACGCGCCCCAGCGGCCGGACCAGCACCGTGCCCACGCCGAAGGCCGCCAGCATCCCGAAGCCGAAGATCATCGCGGAGATGATGGCCGCCAGCCGCAGGGTGCGCTGACTCTCCCGCCGCACCTCGGCGAGGCTGAGGCCCAGCAGCAGCGCGCCCCGCTGTCCCCCGCGCGTCTGGATGTTGACCCGCGAGACCGCCTCCTGCCCGAGGATCCACGCGCCCTCGGGAATCGTCCGGGGAATCGGCCGAACGTGCCCCGCATACCAACTGGCCAGCACCGTCCCATCCTCCCGCAGCAGCAGGCCGAAGGTGGCATCCGGCGTGGAGCGCAGCGTCTCGAGGTGGCGCTGGGCGTTGCTCGCATCCCCGAAGTCGAGCGCGGGCTCCGTCGCGCCCGCCAGGAGCTGGGCCACCCCCATGGCCCGGTCGAGCATCCAGTGCCGCGCCTGCTCGTCCATGCGCGCCGGGAAGAAGATGAGGAAGAACAGGGCAAATGCCGCGAAGAGCAGCGCCACCAGCAGGACCAGGCGGGCCCTCAGGGAGAGGTTCTGGAGCGCCATGGTCAGTGAACCTCCTTCTCGGGCTCGACGAGGCGAGAGAGGCTCAGCAGGCCAGCATCGAGATCGGCGCCCTCGGCGCGCGCCGCCGACAGGTGTACGAGGATGACGGGGCTGTTGCCCTTGCGGCTCAGGCCGATGGCCAGGCCATGGTTGACCTGGGCCTCGCTGCCGGCGATCGACAGCACCGAGAGCCGTCGCGTCACCTGGGCGATGCGCTCGGAGTCTCCCTCCAGCCCATCACAGACATAGAGCGCCACCGCGCGCTCCTGGGAGAGCTTCTCCTGGAACTGGAGGGTGTCGGTGAAGCCGATGCGCACCACGCGCAAGGGGCGCCCGGCGATGACTCGCCCCCGCGACACCGTCTCCAGGGCACCGCTGAGCTCCCGGCCCTGGTCCTCCGAGGACACATCTCCCTCGCGGTGGATGACGGCGAGGGTCAGCGGCGGCGGCTGCTGCCCCATCCTCCGGTCGTAGGCGAGCACCCGCACCAGCATGGAGGCCCGCAGCGTCGTGGGCAGCTCCTCCGCGAAGGCGGAGGAGGCCAGGCACACCCCCACCATGAGCGCAAAGGCCCGCCGAGGACGGAGCCCATGCACCAGAGCCCTCGGGCTCCCAAAGTGCGTTGCCATGTTGGTGACCCCCCTTGGGCAGTGTACACCCAACAGGAAGGCACCGCTTACGCAGGCGGTGTGGCTACCTTGGCGTCAATCCCAGTCATGGACGTATGACGTAGGGGGCTCAACGCGCATCGGTCGAGGCATTGGGCGTGAAGAGCACCTTGCCCGCCGTCATGTCCGAGGCGGCGATGCGCAGCGCCTCGGCCGCGGACTCCAGCGGCAGCTTCGCGCGGATGGGCGTCTCGAGATCCTTGCCCACCATCGTCGCCACCCCGACGAGCGCTCGGAGCTGATCCCTGTTGAAGCCCTTGCTGAAGAAGTCCGACACCCAGAAGCCCTCGATCTTCTTGCGGCGAAAGATGAGTTCTTTCGGGTGGATACGGGACTCCTGCTCGGACAGCCCGCCATAGACAACCACCGTGCCGCCGTCGACCAGCGCCTGGGCCAGCTGGCCCGTCATCGGCCCGGCCACCGCGTCGAAGGCCAGCGTCACCCCCAACTCGTGGCATTTGATGCGCAGGCGCTCCTCGAACTCGGGCTCGCTGCTGTTCACCACGTGCTCGGCGCCCAGCTTGCGCAGCAGCGCCTCCTGCTCCGCGCGGCGAACGATGTTCACCAGTGGAAGGTTTTCCTTGAGTGACAATTTCAACACCATGCGCCCCAGCGCGCTCGCCGCCGCGCTCTGCGCCAGCGCCAGGTGCTTGCCCCGGCGCGCCAGGTCCATCATCGCCCAGGCCGAGAACGGGTTGATGAACATGCTCGAGCCCTGCTCATCGCTGATGCGCGGCAGGAGTGGCAGGCATTGCATGGCCGGCACCACCACGTACTCGGCCCACATGCCGTCCATGTTCGGCGTGGGGATGCACCCCACCCTCCGGCCCACCAGCAGCCGCCCCGCGACGCTCCCCGCCGCCACCACCGTGCCGCTGCCCTCGAAGCCCGGCACCGTGGGCAGCGAGCGCTTCACCCCGTACAGTCCACGAACGAACATCAGGTCCGCGGGGTTGATGGGGGCCGCGGAGACGCGCACCAGCACCTGGCCCGCCGCGGGCTTGGGCACGGGCATCTCCGTGACCTGCAAGGACTCCGGCCGGCCGTCATAGGCCGTGAGGCACAGCGCGCGCATCGTCTCGGGCAGGGCGGAGTTCATCATCCACAGACCTTTTTATTCGCCCGCGCGTTGCCACGGGAACCTTTCTCTCTCCCGCCGCGTCGGAGTGCCCGATGTCCGCCACAGTCCTGCAGCTGCACCACCGTGAAGCCTTCGAGCGGAATGTGAGCCGCGCGCTCGCCGCCGGAGCCGGCGCCGGCCTGCTGCACCTGGGCGCCAGCGCGGTGGGACTGCCCCTGCCCCTGGCCTACCTGGTCATCGCCGGCACGGTGCTGGCCGTGTCCCAGGGGGACAAGTGGGACCGGCTGCTGCTGTCGGGCCTGGGGGTGCTGCTGCCCGCCCTGCCCTACGCGCTGGGCATGGCGCCCGCGTGGACGGCGGGCCTGAGCGCGGGGGCGGCCGGAGCCCTGCTGGTGCGCGCGCACCTCAACGAGCGCGGCGAGGAGGGGCAGGTGGGCGAGCGGCGCCCCACCCTCGTCAACTACGTGCTCGGCGCGGGCCTGTGCGCCGCGCTCACCCTGGGAGGCGTGGAGGTGTCCCACGTCCTCGTGGCGCGGCTGGCCGACTGGGCCACCCCGGTGCTGCTGGCGGCGGGGCTGGCCGGTGCCATCGTCGGCCTCTTCGTGGGGCTCAGCTCCGTGGCGGCGCACCTGGCGCTCGCCTCGGATCCGGTGGAGGCGCGCTGCGAGGAGCTGCTGCCCCAGCTCTCGGGGGACTTCCACACCCTGGCGCAGCGCGCGCTGACGATCTACCGGCAGTGCGGCCAGTCGCTGGCGCAGCTTCCGCGAGAGCCCGCCCGCGAGGAGCTGGCACGGACGCTGTCGCGAATGACGCGGGACGCCGTGGAGCTGGCCTCGGAGTGGGCGGGCGTGGAGGCCCAGCTCGAGGAGCGCGCGCAGTCGGAGCTCCAGGCCGAGCGCGAGGAGCTGCTCCGGGCCGCGCACGCGAGCACGGACGCGGTGGCGCGCCGGCAGCTCGAGTCCGCCGCCGCCTCGCTGGCCGAGGAGGTGGAGCGGCTGGGAGAGCTCAAGCAGCGCCGGGAGCGGATCCTCGCCCGGCTGCGCGCTCAGGTGGCGCAACTGGACCGGGCCCGCGTGGCGCTCCTGTCGCTGCGCAGCGGGCAGGCCCAACTGAAGGCCGCGGAGCTGTCGGCGCTGTCCCGCCGCTTCCGGGCCCTCTCCAGCGCCCAGATGGAGGAAGGGCAGGTGATGGACGCGGTGGCCGCGCAGGCGACGCTCGCCCAGACCGAGGCCATGCCCCCCATCGCTCCCATCGCCGAGAGCTCCGAGGCACCGCCTCCGGCCGTGCGCCAGCGGGAGTCCTGACAGCCCTGTCACACCCAGGCGAGGCAGGCCGCCCGCCTCCCTCTCTGGGAGCCGAGCCCCCGGTCGTGACACCGCCGCCACGGGTTTGGCACCAGGCGCTTGCTCTCCTGGCAGAGAGTGGGTCAGAGGGATCCGTTACATCTTCCAGTCATGAGCCTTCCTCTGCCCCGCGCTGCAGGCCCCCTACCCGCCTGGCTCTGGAGTGGAGACGAGCCGCGAATCGTCTCCGTCTTCCAGCCGATCGTGGATCTGCGCAGTGGAGCAGCCATCGGATACGAGGTGCTCTCCCGGGGCCTGGGGCCGGCGCAGGTTCCTCCCCAGGTGCTCTTCGGTCGGGCGCGGGTGGAGGGCGTCACCTGGGAGCTGGAGCGAGCGTGCTGGACGGCGGCGCTCCGACGCATCTCCACGCTGCCGGCGACGGACCGAACCGTCCCCTTCTTCTTCAACGTGGGTCCAGACGTGTTGAGCGATCCACGCTTCCAGGATGGCTCCACGCTGGAGCTGCTGGCGCGCCACGGCATCCACCCGCGCGAGCTCGTGCTGGAGATCACCGAGACGAGCGTCATCGACGACTCGGAGCAACTGCAGCGGCTCTCACGGGAGCTGCGGGAGCACGGCTTCGGCGTCGCGCTGGATGACTTCGGCGCGGGGCACTCGGGGCTGGTGACGCTGGTCCACAGCGAGCCGCAGTTCATCAAGCTGGACCAGGCGCTGGTGCGGGGCATCCACCAGCATCGCTACCGCCAGCACCTGGTGAAGGCGCTGGTCGATTTCGCCGCGAGTGTGAGCGCCACGTTGATCGCCGAGGGCATCGAGACGTGGGAAGAGCTGAACGTGCTCATGACCCTGGGCATCCGCTACGTGCAGGGCTTCCTGGTGGCACGGCCTGCCCTGACGCCGCCGCGTCCCTCGGAAGAGTTCGACGCGCGCCGCCGCGAGGCCCTGCGCACCCTGCTCCCCATCTCGCCCTGACCCCTCAATGCCGGCTAACCTCCGGCCACCTCCCATCCCGGGAGTGGAACCCATCCCCTATGACTCCATTTAGAACGGTTCGTTCCGTACGGGCTGCCTTGTTCGCGGGCGCCCTGGCTCTCACGTCCTGCACGGGTGACAAAGGCGACTCGGGCGCCCCTGGCAAGGAGGGGCCCACCGGAGACGTTGGCACCGAGGGCCCTCAGGGCCCCCAGGGTCCTCAAGGCGAGGGCATGAAGTGGCTCTCGTTCGAGGACGTGGGCTTTGCCCGCACCGACGCCGAGAAGCACAAGGTACGCGCCTCGACCAAGGCCAACGTCAACGGTCGCGAGGTCTCCATCGGCTTCACCACGCTGCTGCGCGGTCGCCAGGATCCCTCCCGCCCCGAGCGCCAGTGTGATCTCGCCAACAGCCCCGCCACCTGTATGGGCGTGCTCCTGTCCGCCTCCGGCCAGCCCCTGCGCGATGACGCGGGCGCGGTCGTCGTCTCCACCGCCCACGACAACACCACCCTGCAGAAGGTCGGCGACAAGATCTTCATGGTCAACTCGACCGAGTCGATCCCCGCCGCGATGTTCGTGACCACCCTCGCGCAGGATCCGGCGACTGGCGCCCTCTCGGCCACCGCCACGCGCGCCCTGGACACCTCGCCCATCGATGGCTTCTGGTACTCGTGCGCCGGCTCGAAGTCGCCCTGGGGCTCGCACCTGGCCTCCGAGGAGTTCCCCGTCGACGCCCGCTTCATGCAGGAGCGCACCAGCTGGGCCGACCTGCGCACCCGGGCCACCTCGCCCACCTTCCCCGAGTTCAAGCTCGCCGCCCAGTACTGGGGCGTGAACCTCGAGGACGCCAACCAGGACGGCACCCCGGATGGGGACATCGCGGACTTCAAGGCGGTGTTCTCGCCCTACTTCTACGGCTTCGCGGTGGAGGCCACCGTGGCCGAGAACGGCCAGGCCACGCTCAAGAAGCACTACGCCATGGGGCGCCACTCCATGGAGCTGCCCCTCGTGATGCCGGACAACAAGACCGTGCTGCTGACGGATGACGGCACCAACGTGACGCTCTCCATGTTCGTCGCCGACACCGCGGGCGACCTGAGCGCGGGCACGCTGTACGTCATGCGCGCGTACCAGACGACGCCCGCCGGCAGTAAGGACTTCATCGCCGACGTCGACTGGGTCAACCTCGGCCACGCGACGAACGACCAGGTCCGCGCGCTGCTCCACCCGCCCGCGGGCACCCCGCGCATCACCTTCTCCGACATCTTCGAGACGGAGGCGCCGAACGCGGGCGCCTGCCCGACGGAGGGCTTCAAGCCGGTGCGCGGCGCGAACTCGGAGACGCTCGAGTGCATCAAGCTGCGGCCGGGCATGGAGCTGGCGGCCTCGCGGCTCGAGACGCGCCGCTACGCCAACTACCTGGGCGCCACCACCGAGCTGAACAAGGAGGAGGGCATGACCTATGACCCCGACTCCCACACGCTCTACGTCGCGCTGAGCGACATCTCCAAGGGCATGGGCGGGCAGACGGGTGGCGATGACCACATCAACGTCGCCACCAACCTGTGCGGCGGTGTCTTCGGCCTGAACGTGGGCCCGTGGATGAACGCCAGCGGCACCGTGGTGACCAACTACGCGCCCCTGAACTGGTACCCCGTGCTCGTGGGCGTGCCGCAGACCTACACGGCCGGCAGCCCGTACGTGGGCAACACGTGCAGCGTCAACGGCCTCGCCAACCCGGACAACCTGGCCTACCTGCGCGGGTACAACACGCTGATCATCGGCGAGGACACCGGCTCCGGGCACCAGAACGACGCCATCTGGTCGTTCAACACCGTCACCCGCAAGCTCACGCGCATCATGACGACGCCCTTCGGCGCGGAGACGACCGCGCCGGGCTGGTTCCCGGATATCAACGGCTACGGCTACCTGACGGCCGTCGTCCAGCACCCCTATGGCGAGAGCGACGCCAACCGCCTCACGGAGCCCGAGGCGACCGGCCGTGAGAGCTGGGTGGGCGTCGTCGGTCCGTTCCCGGCGTTGAAGTAGGCGCCAGGGCCCGGGCGGTCTCCAGGCCGGCCCGGGCTCGGCTCCATGCAGCAACCCCTTCCGCGGGGGGCCCTGGCCCTCCGCGGTTCCTTCTCACCGGAGTGTCTTGTCCTGATGTCGCCGCGCGCCGCTGTCCTGCTCTCCTCGCTGCTCCTTCTGGCCAGTGCGTGCCGCCGCACGGAGGCCCAGTCCTCGAAAGATGCGGGCACCCCGAGCGCCACGGCCGACGCCGCCACGCAGGCGCGGGTGGACCTGCGCAACGACGTGCTCTCGCACCGCACGCCGTACATTCCTCCGCAGTGCTACACGAAGACGCGAGGGGCCCAGGGGCGCATCCACAACCCGTGCTTCGTGTGCCACCAGTCGTCGCGCGCGCCCAACTACATCGATGACGCGGCCCTGCAGCTCGACTTCGCCTTCCCCGCGGTGGCGCGGCGCAACCCGTGGGCCAACCTCTTCGTGGACCGCCGCAAGGCCATTGCCGCCATGCCGGACGCAGAGCTGCTGGCCTACGTCCGCCAGAGCAACTACCTCGCCCCGGATGGCGCACCCGCCCTCGCGCGCACGCTCCAGAAGGTCCCGAAGGACTGGGACCTCGATGGCAATGGCCGCTGGGACGGATGGAGCCCCGACATCGCCTTCCGCTTCGATGAGCGCGGCTTCGACGTGCGCCCGGATGGGAGCCTCACCGGCTGGCGCGCGTTCGCGTACTACCCCTTCCCGGGCACCTTCTGGCCCACCAACGGCTCCTTCGGGGACGTGCTGATCCGCCTGCCCGAGGCGTTCCGCCAGGATGAGAACGGCCAGGCGGATGTCACGGTGTACACGCTCAACCTCGCCATCCTCGAGGCGCTCGTGGCGCGCCGGGATGTCCCCATCGAGCCCCTCGAGGAGAAGCGCTTCGGGGTGGATCTCGACGGAGACGGCAAGCTCGCCACCGCGAAGCAGGTGCGCTACCTCTGGAAGCCCCCTCAGCTCACCATGAGCTGGGTGGGCCGGGCGCGCGCGCTGCAACAGCAGGAAGCCGTTCACCTCGCTGCGGGCCTCTTCCCCGAGGACACGGAGTTCGCCCACACCGTGCGCTACCTGGACGTGGTGGAGGGCAAGCCCCGCATGGCGGCGCGGCTCAAGGAGCTGCGCTACATGGTGAAGAAGGGCTGGATCAGCTACGGCGCGTTCATGCAGGCGGCGAGTCGGGAGGCGCGCGAGGCGGAGCAGACGCCCGACAAGACCCGCGCCCTCGGCGGCGTCTTCGAGCAGGGCGTCGGCAACGGTGCGGGCTGGCGCCTCCAGGGCTTCATCGAGGATGCCCAGGGCCAGCTGCGTCCCCAGAGCCGTGAGGAGCACGCCTTCTGCCTCGGCTGCCACTCCGGCGTCGGCGCGACGGATGACAGCGTCTTCTCCTTTGGCCGCAAGCTCCCCGCCTCCGAGTTCCAGGCCGGGTGGTTCCACTGGTCGCAGCGGGGCCTGGAGGGCGTACGCGAGCCAGTGCGCGCCGACGGCCACGGCGAATACGCGTACTACCTGAAGCACAACGGCGCTGGGGACGAGCTGCGCGCGAACACCGAGGTACTCGAGCGCTTCTTCAACCCGGACGGCGCGCTCCGCCCCGAGGCCGCGCAGGCGCTCCGCGAGGACATCTCCACCCTGCTCCTGCCGAGCCCCGAGCGGGCGATCCAGCTCGACAAGGCGTACCGGCTGATCGTCCGCGAGCAAAGCTTCACGCGCGGCAGGGATGCCATCCTCGCCCCCGCCGACAACGTCCACCGTGAGCTGCCCGCAGACGGCCCCGAAATGGAGACGGGGGTGAGCGACGCACTGCCCGGACCGCGCGAAGGCAAACTCGGCCCCTACCCGGGCCTGCTCGCCCGTCCCAAGCCGGAGCCCTCCAAGGGGCTCACGGACGCGCGCTGAGCCGGCGGCTCAGGGGATGATGGGGATCGCGGAGACACCCTCGAACTCCACCGTGCCGCCCTTGGTGATGCCCACCGACTGGCACCAGCCGCCGGGTACCTCCAGCACGAACTGGCTGGGTATCCCCACCGAGCGCGGGGTGGTCGTCTTCGGCTCGGCCCGCTCGATGATGCCCACCACCTGGTTCTTCGTGTTGATGAAGAGGATGTCCAGGGGGATGAGCGTGTTGCGCATCCAGAAGCTCTGCACCTCCTCCACGGGGAAGAGGAAGAGCATGCCCTTGCCGGCGGCCAGCTCCGTGCGCCACATGAGCCCGCGCTGGCGGGAGAGCGGCGTGGCGACCACCTCCACCTCCACCCGGTGGACCCCACCGAAGGCGTCCTTCAGGCGCACGTACGCTCGCGGCAGCGGCGGCATCTCATAGTCCTTGTCCGTGACATCCGTGGGCGCAGGGCGTGGAGCGGCCGGCGGCTTGCCCTCGGCCTCGGGTGCCTGGCAGGCCAGGAGCAACAGCGCGGCCAGCAGGCCGCGAAAGCAGGTGTGCGTCATGATTGGAGGGGCTTGTTGAGCAGCTTCTCGGTCAGGTCCTGTCCCAGGCTGTCGGCCATCAGCTTCTCGACGACGGCCTCGAACTCGGAGCGCTGCGAGTCGTTGCTGTAGATGAAACGGATGCCCATGCCCGGCTCCTCGGCATCCCCCTTGGACCAGACCACTTCGCCCAGCAGCTCGAAGGGCTCCTCGCGCTGGGGCACCGTCAGTTTGAAGAGGAAGCGCGTGCCAATGGGCAGCGGCTTCTTCGTCTTGATGAAGGTGCCACCCTTGGAGATGTTCTTCGTGTAGTCGGCGAAGAACGAGTTGAGCTTCTTGTAGTCCACCTTCAGCTCGATGGGCACGCGCGTCTGTTGGCGCTGCTCTGGACCGGTCTTCTGTTCGGGCATGCGGGGTCGGAGTATAGGGGAGCCTATGCGGCAAGTCCTGCTATCCCGGCTTCGCACCCTGGTACGGCGCCCCGCGGTGATCACCGTGGTAGGAATTCTGGCGCTCGGCGGTTCCGCGCTCGTCTTCCTGCCCCTCTTCGGGATGCCCGGCTTCGAGCTGGGGCTGGCCCTCTCCATCGCCGTGGGCACCCTGGGAGGTGGGGTGGGCGTCGCCGCCGCCGCGCAGGAGCGCCGCATCCTCCTGGGCGAGGAGCTCCGCCTGAAGGAGCTGCCTCGCCCCGAGCGTCCCTCCCAGGCACTGGCGCTCGCCCTGGGCACCGCCCTGCTGCTGAACGTGGGGGTGCTGGTGCCCCCCTTCCTCAGCGCTACCCTCTTCTCCGTCCTGGGCACGGCGTGTGATCCGTTCGAGCTGGTGGGCTTCTACCCGCTGCTCACCCTGCCCTCCGCGCTGCTGGCCTCCACCGTGGGCGTCCTCTGTGGCTTCGGAGTCCGGCGGCCCGGGCGTGCGGTGCTCGCCTACATCGGCCTGGTGCTCCTCTCGGGGCTGCCCACCGCGTGGCCCATCGTCTTCGGGCCCCAGGTGTATGCCTTCAACCACTTTCTCGGACATCTGCCCGGCCCGCTCTATGACGAGGCGCTGACGGTGACGCCCCGGCTGGCCTGGTTCCGCCTGGAGACGCTGCTGCTGGCGGGGCTGGTGGCGCTGCTCACCGGGGTGAGCCTGAGGGTGCCGGAGGGCCGCCTCGCCCGGCCGAAGCTGGGACTCGGCGCATGGGGGTTGGTGGCACTGCTGATGGGAGGGGTGGTCCTCATCGAGGCGAACGGCCCCGCCCTGGGGCTGCGGATGAACGCGGAGTACCTCGCCGAGCAGCTCGGCGGCGTGCGCGGCTCCCCCCACTTCCGCCTCTACTACCCGCGCGGCATGGACCGCGAGGCGGTGGAGCGCACCGTGCGCGACTTGGAGTTCCGCCACGCGCAGCTCTCTCGCTTCCTGGGCGGCGCGCCCTCGGAGACGATCCGCGTCTACCTGTACCGCACCGAAGAGGAGAAGCAGGCGCTGGTGGGCGCCGGGCGGACCCAGTTCGCCAAGCCCTGGCTCTACGAGCTGCACATCAACGACCGGCCCTTCCCCCATACGAGCCTCCACCACGAGCTGGCGCACGTCATGGCGGCCCCGGCGGGCAGCGGCCCCTTCCGTGTCACCACCCGCCTCGGGCTCTGGCCACTGATGGGCGTGATTGAAGGCTTCGCGGTGGCGGCGGATGACCCCATCCAGGGCGAGATGACCCTGCACCAGTGGGCAGCCGGCATGCGCCGCCACAAGCTGGCCCCGGACATGCGCAAGCTGATGGGCACCGAGGGCTTCTACCAGGCGGCGCCCTCGCGGGCGTACACGGTGGCGGGCTCCTTCCTGCGCTACCTGGCGGACACCTACGGCGCGGAGAAGGTGCGGGTGCTCTACGCGCACGCGGACTTCCAGGAGGCCTATGGCCGCTCGCTGGACGAGCTCGTCACCGAGTGGGAGCGCCACCTGGACACGCTGCCGCTGGACGAGGACGCGGCCAGCCGGGCCTTCCTGCGCTTCCGCACCGGCAGCCTCTTCACGCGCATGTGCGCCCGTGAGGTGGCGCGGCTCCAGGAGGATGCCCGCGACGCGCTGGTGAGTGATCCGCAGGATGCGCTCGAGCGCTACCAGCGCGCCGCGAAGCTCCAGCCCGAGGAGCCCGGCTACGTCATCGGCCAGGCCGCCGCGATGGACCAGCTGGACCGCACCGCCGACGCCGCCAAGCTGCTCGCCACCCTGGCCGAGCGGGTGAAGGACCAGCCGGCGATGGAGGCCGAGGTGGCCATGGATCAGGCGGAGATGGCGCTGCGCCTGGAGAAGCTGGACGAGGCCCGCGCCCACCTGGAGCGGGTGCTGGCGCTGGCCCCCAGTCCCGAGCTGGCACGCGGCGCCCACATCCGGCTGGCGGCGCTGGAGTCCCCCTCGCTCCTGAGGGCCGTGGAGTCCTTCTTCCGCTCCACCCGCGACGAGCTGCGCCTGCTGCAGCTCTCTCGCGCGCTGGAGCTGAACCCCAAGGAGCCCTACCTCCTCTATTTGCTGGGGCGGCGCGTGCAGCAGGTGGGCGGGGCGCCCGGGATGGCGGTGGAGTACACCTCCCGCTCGCTCGCAGTCGGGGGCCCCACGCTGCCCGAGCCCATCCGCCGGGAGGCGCTGCGCTCGCTGGTGGAGGCCTCCTACCTCGCCGGAGATTGCGGCGCGGTGCGGCATGAGGTGGGCGCATTGCCCGATTTTGGACCTGCCTTCAAGGCGGCGGCCCTGGAGTGGATGGCGCGGTGTGATTTCGAGGATGGTGCCTTCCAAGGACCTCTGGTGCCCCGGCAGGCTTTCCGCTAGACGCAGGCGCTTCAACGCGCACGGAGGGTGTATGCGGTTCGAATCGCGGCAGCGGATCCTGGGGACGGTGGACGAGGTAGAGCGTGCGATCCTCGACCCGCGGTACTTCGACTTCCTGCTCAAGCACCACGGGGTGCTGCTGGAGGTGCAGCCGCTGGAGGTCAAGGACGAGGGCGACAAGGTTCGGCGCCGGGTGCGCTACCGCCCCAAGCCCGTCATCGCGGCGATTGGCCCGAAGAAGGTGCCGCCCGAGTACTTCGCCTTCATCGAGACGTCGACGTATGACCGGAAGAAGAAGGAGCTGACGTTCAGCAACGTGCCCACCTCGAACGCCATCTCGAAGATGCTGGTGAACACGGGCACGCTGCGGCTGCGCGACATCGGAGGTTCGACCGAGCGCACCATGGACGGGGAGATCTCCCTGAAGCTGCCGCTGCTGATGAAGCCGCTGGCGATGATCGGCGAGAAGATCATCCAGGCCGAGGGCTTGAAGATCCTCGATGGCGAGGCGCCGGTGCTCAACCGGTTCATCGCCGAGGTGCTGCGCAAGGGCTGAGCGGGTGATGGGGCAAGGCTGGGGAATGAGTTGACACCGCGGCGGTTGCCCCCTTAGAGGCGACCGACCATGACCTTCCGAGCCCTTCTCATCGTTCCCCTGCTGCTGGCTGCGGCTTGCACTCCCCGGCGCATCCCGGGCACCGAGCTCGCCGACACCGAGGACACGCGCGCCATCCTCGCCGTGATGGAGCGCTACCGCAGCGCGCTGGAGGCCAAGGACGCCAAGGCCATCCAGACGCTGGTGTCCAAGAACTTCCGCGAGGACGGCGGCACCGAGACGACGGACGACGATCTCACGTACGAGAACCTGGACGAGCACCTGTCCAACCTCTTCCAGCGGCTGGACAACCCCAAGGTGGAGCTGAGCATCCGCCGGGTGGACGTGCAGGACGAGCAGGCCACCGCCATCTACTACTGGAACGCGAGCTGGAAGCTGCCCTCGCTGACCAACCGGGGCCAGAACGACTCCGAGCTGGAGCAGATGCTCTTCCAGCGCCAGGACGGCGAGTGGAAGATCGTCTCGGGCATCTGAGCCGCGCTCAGAGCCCCAGCAGCGTCCGCAGGCCCGAGGGCCCCATGGCATCCAGCGCCCGCGCCCGCGCCAGGTAGGTGCGGAAGTCCTTGCGGGTGAGCTGCTCGGGCGGCAGCGGCGACAGGTGGAAGTCGCGGATGCGGCTGGCGGTGTAGCGCACCGCCCCGAAGAGCGCGTGGCCGAAGAGGTTCTCGCGCTCCACGGCGGCCAGCGGTCGCGCGTCCTGGTAGCCCCGGATGAAGGCGCGGCACAGCTCCGGCTGGTACTTCCCGTCGAAGCACCAGGCGTTCAGGGTGATGGCCACGTCCAGCCCGTAGGCGTCCCGGCACGCCATCTCGAAGTCGAAGAAGGCCCCCACCCGGTCCGCCAGCCACTTCACGTTGTCGGTGAAGAGGTCCGCGTGGATGACGCCGCGCGGCTCCAGGCCGTGGTTGCGCTCCTTGTCGGCCCGGAGCAGGTGCTCCTCCAGCTCCTCGGCGACGACGGACACCTCGTCATCCGAGTGGCCCTTCAGCCCCGCCAGCCAGCTGCGCACCAGCCCGGCGCTGTAGGGGTTGTCCCGGCTGCCGCCGAAGGACTGGGTGATGCGGTGCATCTTCGCCAGCTCCAGGCCCAGGCGCTCGGCGTGCTCGGGAGTCACCTGGGGGCGCTTGAGCTCCTCGCCCGCCAGCCACTGGAAGACGGTGACGCGGCCTCCTTCCAGCTCCAGGAAGGGCTTGCCCTGCTGGGTGGGGACCAGGGTGGGCGAGGGAAAGTGGGACTCGGTGAGGTGAGCGAGCAGCGCCGCCTCGAAGCGGAGATCCTCGGCGGAGCGCACCGTCGTGTGGCGAACGAAGAAGCGGCCGCGCTCGGTGCCCACGCGGTGGTTGGTGTTGATGGAGCCCTCGGGGATGGGCACGACTTCCTTGACGGCTCCCAGAGCGAACGCCTCGGCCACCTGGACGAACGCCTCGGGCTTCAGCACCGTGTACACCGCCATCGCGCATCCTCCCGGAGTGGACAGCCGCCCGAGCCTCCGTCGCCCCCCTCCGTTGACACCCGACAGGGGCGGACATATCTAGGCCCGGCTCCCTTATCAGGCATAAACGTCCGAAACCATTCAAATTTCTGGTGGAGAAAGTCCGCATGGGCATGGCAGACGGCGGTGGCGTCTCGCAGCGGGAGGGCCGGCGGAGGGAGAGCCTCGCCAGCGCGCTGGTGCAGGTGGGACTGGTGGCGGTGCTGCTGGGGGCGGCGGTGGCGTACGTCGTCCACCGGGGCCGGGTACGCCAGGAGACGGACACGCGGCTGAAGGCGGCCCAGGCGGCGGCACAGCGCGGCAACCCAGCGGATCTCCAGAAGGCGCTCCAGGAGCTGGACGCGCTCTTCACGGTGGATGGGGACGTGTACGGGGCGCATGCGCTGGCCGCGGATCTCCATGCGGAGTTGTGGCTGGAGCACCACCAGCCGGGCGCGGAGGCCAAGGCGCGTGAGCACCTGGCCCGGGCCGAGGCGCTGGAGTCCAAGGATGTGGAGCGCTACGGGGCCAAGGTGGTGCGGGCCTCGGTGCTGCTGGCCGAGGGCAAGGCGACCGAGGCGGAGCAGGCGCTGAAGACGCTGCGGGATCGCGGAGCGAACAACCCGAAGCTGTGGCTGGCGCAGGCGCGCACGCTGCAGGCGCTGGGCAACTTGCAGGGCGCGAGGCATGCCTACTCGAAAGCCACGGAGGCGGCGTGGAAGGATCCGCGCTTCTCCACGGCTTATGGGGAGGCGCTGCTCGAGGAGGGGCTCTTCGCGCAGGCGGGCGAGGCGCTGGGGCGGGCCACCTCGGCCAACCCGGAGCACCTGGAGTCACGGGTGACGGCGGCGCTGGCCTCGCTGTACCTCAAGCAGAAGCCGGACGATGCGGCGGCGCGCACGATTCAGGACGTGATGGCACGCGAGGCCGAGCTGACGCCGTCGCTGAAGGCGCGCGCGCTGGCGGCCCGTGCGGAGCTGGCGCTGGTGGGTGGCAACGCGGACGAGGCGCTGAAGGACGCGGACGCGGCGCTGGCGCTGGCACCAGAGGAGCCCTACGCCCTCTTCGGCCGGGGCAAGGCGCTCGCGGCGAAGAAGGATCCGGGCGCGCGTGCGGCCTTCGAGGCGGCGGTGGCGAAGCGCCGGACGGCTCCCCTCCTTTATATGGAGGGCGCGAAGGTGCTGCAGCACGCGGGAGATAACGCGGGAGCGCTGGCGCTGCTGGACGCATACGAGGCCGTCTTCCGCGAGGTGCAGGTGTCGGCGGGAGAGGACAAGACGGTAAGCGCGCTGGAGCGGGATGATCGCTACTGGCTGGCGCGCGGCGGCCTCCTCGACGCGGCGGGCCGGCAGGACGAGGCGCTGGCGGCGTATGACAAGGCCATCACCGTGCAGGGCTCTTCGCTGGCCCGGGCCAAGTACGCCAAGGGCGCGTTGCTGCTGGCGCGCAAGGACTACCCTGGGGCGCAGGCGGTTCTGGCGGAAGTGACGCCGGACAGTGGAGCAGGCCCGGTGCCTGAGGCATATGCGGCGATGGGAGAAGTGCTCTTCGGCCTGGGCGACTACGCGACGGGCTGCCAGCACTACTACTTCGCGCTGAGCCGCGACCGCGTCCGAGGGGTGCCGCTCGATCAACTCCAGGCCAAGGCGACGGACATCAGCAAGCGGCTGACGACGGCAGGGCAGGCCAACATGGCCAAGGCCTGGAAGGCCGAAGCGGACGCCCTGCTGAAGTAACTGGGAGCGTTACGCGAGTTCCGCGAGCCGTTCCAACTGTCCCTCGGCAATGTCCCGGTACAGGGGGACCACCTCGACAGCGAGGAGGTCCCTCATCTGTTGGCACGCGCCATCGAGATCGCCTGCGTCACGAAGGCTGTACATCCGGTGCAGGGCATCGCTCAACCGGTTTGAGCCCTCGCGAACACGTGCCCGAATCTCTCGGAGCAGTTCCGTGGCGCGTTCCGTGCTGCCCAGAGCCGTCTCGGCCTCCATTGCATGGATAGCCACCGTGGGAGCCGCACTCCGCAGCAAGTCGCGAACATCCTCCGTGAGCTTCAGGGTTTCACCTCGGTGGACCTGGCTCTCCAACTCCCAGAGTTGATTCCAGATCGCATCCACGTCCGCATCCAGGCGCGCCATCACCTCACCTCTTCTTTGGGCTCCTGGAGGGACCGCACATCGCGATGGGCCATTCGTGTTGCCCTTCGCATCTTCTGAGGCAGTCATGACAGTTCCGTGCCGTCACGGAAAGCGTGATTCACGCGACGTCTCATGTCGGATGCGTTTTCGCCTACCCATGAGGTAGGATGACCTCCCTACCCTGGAGGCCCTACCCATGCCCTCTGTCTCTGGCACGGACACCACTGCTTCGCAGGAAGTGCGCATCGGCTCCTGGCGGGTGCTCCGATTTGTCGACAAGGGCAGCTACGGATTGGTCTACCGCGTCGAGCACACCAAGGGACTCCCTTCAGGTACCTACGCCCTGAAGCGGGCCATCTACCCGGGAGATGAGCGCTTCGCTCGAGAGAAGGAGCTGCTCGCGCGCCTCAACCACCCGAACGTGCCTGGGCTTCAGGACTCGGGGGAGTGGACTGACGCGCAAGGCCAGCGCTTTCCCTACCTCGTGCTGCAGTGGGTGGAAGGCAAGACGCTTTACGAGTGGGCGCCCAAGGGAATGCTCACCTCGCGCCAGGCGCTGCGCCTGCTGGCCCAAATCGCCCGAGCGCTCCAAGTCACCCATCTGCATGGCGTGCATCGGGATGTAAAGGGCGACAACGTCAGAGTGAATGAGCAAGGCCATGCCGTCCTACTGGACTTCGGGGCTTGCGGGTACCCCGGTGCCCGCCCCCTCACCGATACCGCCATTCCCCCGGGCACCGAGCTCTACCGCAGCCCTCAGTTGCTGCGCTTCCGTTACAAGTTCCGTAGAAGCCCCGAGGCTCACTACCTCTCCCGCTCCGAGGATGACATCTATGCCCTGGGGGTGATGGCTTACCGCCTCGTGACTGAACTCTATCCACCGCCTCGCACCGAGCCTGAATGCACGGATGATCCCAAGCGTCCGCTCCCCGCGAGGCTGCTGGCTCCGAGTGACTGGGCTTCGGTGGCTCCCGTGCTGGACCGCCTCATCCTGCGCATGCTCTCCGAGGAGCCCGAGGCGCGAGGCACCGCCGAGCAGTTGGCCCAGGAGATGGAAGAGGCTGCGGCGAGCACAGAGCCAGCCCTCGACAGGCCGATCATTCCGGACCCGTGCCAGGTGGAGACCGAGCGTGCCACCCGTCCAGGACCTCCCCGCGAGCGGGCCCATCTCCTGCGCCCTCTGCCGCTCGTAGCGCTTCTGGGGATGATGGTCGTACTCCTCGTCTCTCGCCCTGCGCCGCATCCCTGGGAACCCCTCAGCGAACCCAGCGAGGAACCTCTAGAGACAGGCAGGGATGGAGGCAGCGTGGCCCTGGGAAGCACGGCCCTGGCCTCCGCGCTGCCGGGCGGGGTCGGCCCGGTCGAACTACGCGCTGTGAGCCTCGACGTGCCCAGCCGTCCACTCAAGGGACAGAAGCGTGCCCCATGCGAGTCTCGTGAGTTGGTGGAGATCAACGGAGGCTGCTGGGTTCATGGCGGCGGACTCAAACCTCCATGCGATCGGGACTGGTACGAGTGGGAGGGGCGTTGCTACTGGCCGTTCATGGTCCGCGAGCGTCCGCCAACATCCGAAGAACCGTGAGCTACTCTGAAGTGCCGTTCGTCCCGGTAGATGCAGCGGTCGCTCCACTCAGAACAGCTCGGTGGGCTCCATCCGGCGGTGGCGCGCCTGCACCACGCGCCACTCTCCGTCCTGCTCCTTCTCGAACGTGCCCTCCACCACCCAGGCGTTGAGCACGCTCTCCTGCGCCAGCTGCTCGAACTGCTCCGCCTCCGAGCGCGCGAAGATGAACTTCACCGTGAAGTCACCTTGGGTCGGTGACACCTCGGTCACCTCCAGGCCCGTGTGGAAGATGCGCACCCACTGCCCACGCAGCACCTGCGCCACCATCACGCCCTTCACCTGATCCTTGCCCCACCCCTGTCCGCCCTTGAAGCGATCGGACACCCCCTCCATCACCCCGCTCACGTCCTTCGCCTCGGCCGCGCGCGTCATCTCGATGATCTTCCGCGTAATGGCCTCCTGCACCGGAGGCTCCTCGCGCGGCCAGAAAGCCAGCACCAGCCCTCCCACCACCAGGGCCAGCACCACCCCCACCGCCCGCGAGCGCGTCAGCGTCACCATCGCGCCGGCCCGCTCAGGCCCCTCCTGCCGAGTCCGGCTCGATCACCAGCTCGTCCGCGTCGATGATCTCCGCGGGCCGCAGCGCCTCGGCCGTCATCTTCTGCCGCCGCTCCGAGAGCTGCTCCAGGTACGTCTTGAGCGACGGATACTCCTTCACCAGCTCGCCGAACGCGGTGCGGTCGATGAACGCGGTGGCCGTCTTCCGCGTGGCCACCACCGTGGCCGTCGCGGGCACGCCCGTCAGCAGGGAGATCTCCCCCGCCACCTCGCCCTCGCGGAGGATCCCCAGGCTCACCACCCCACCCGTCGGATCGTCCTTCTGCACCACCAGCTCGCCAGCCAGCACCAGGAACAGGCCCGGAGACAGCTCGCCCTCGGTCAGCGCCTTGTCCCTCGGCTGCAGCGCCCGGAACGTGAAGCGCCCCAACAGCGCCGCGCGCTCGGACTCGGGCAGCTGCTGGAACAGCGGCGAGGTCGCCATCATGTTGCGCGCCATGCGCTGCTGGGCGAACTCCGCCAGCACCTGCGGCACCGACGGATACGTCCGGGCCACCGCGTTGAGGTGCTCACGGCGCACCTCGAACACCTCCGTGTCCACCGTGGCGCTCACCGAGGCCGTGGGCGGCGTGCCCGTAATCAGCGACAGCTCTCCGAAGATGGAGCCGCCGCCCAGGAAGCCCAGCGTCTTGCGCTGCCCGTCCACCAGCCGCGTCACCTCCGCCTTGCCGGCGACGATCACGTTCAGGTGGTCACCCGCATCCCCCTCTTGGCTGATGACGGTGCCCGGCGGAACGCTCTTCCAGCTCATCCGCTGGACCAGGTCCATGAAGGCATCCCGCTCCAGGTCCGCGAAGAGCGGCAGCGGCGGCCGGCTGTTCGGATCCGCCGCGCCTCCCGTGTCCGGCGCCGACAGCACCTCGATGGCGCGGGCGATCAGCTCCTCGCCCATCAACTCCATCAGGTCCGTCTCCACCTTCCCGTCGAACATGGGATCCGGAGGCAGCGGCGGAGGCACCGAGGCGCGGCCCGGGGCGTTGCGCGACGCGCGCGCGTAGATGCGAGAGAGCGTGTCCTTCAGCCGGCGCTCGTTGGGCGCCAGCTCCAGCGCCAGCTTGCAGGCCGTCATCGAGCTCAGCAGGTAGTCGCGCTTGAGCAACCCCTCGGCGCACGCGTGGTACGCAGTGACGGCGCGCTCCCGCTCTCCCAACTCCGCCAGGCAGCGCGCCGCGAGCAGCCGCGAGCGGTGATCCGCGGGCCTGCGACGCACGGACTCGGCGAACACGGCGAGGCCGCGCTCGAACTGGCGCTCCTCCAGCAGGTCCATCCCGAGTTCCCGCAGCGACGACTCACTCATGCCGACTCTCCCGAAGGTGTGCAGCGAAGGACGTCAACGGAGCGGCACCTTACCGCACCCTCAGTCCTTCACGGCTGCAGTTCCTTCAGGTGTACCTCGGCCTTGCGCCTCAACTCCGAGCCCTCGGGAGCCGTGTCGATGACAATCTTGAATTTTTCCGCTGCCGACCGAGGATCCCGGTCCCGCTCGATGTAGGCACGCTGGTAGAGGTTCTCCACCTCTTCCTGCATGCCGTCGAGCCCATCCTGGGCGCGCCGGTCGCCGGGGTTGAGCCGCAGCGCTTCGCGGAAGTGGATGCCCGCGCTGGCGATGTCCCGGCGCGCCAGCGAGGCTTTGCCCGCCTTCACCGAGGCCTCGGCCAGCTGCTCGCGGATGGCGTCCAGCATCGCGCCCCGGAAACCGATCTGCGTGTAGAGCTCCTCGGCCTTGCGCAGCGGCCGCACCGCCGACTCCAGCGAGCCCGACTGCACCTTGCGCTGGGCGTCCTGGTAGGTGCGGGCGAACTGGGGAATGAGGCGCTTGAGGTTGCGGGCGCGCTCGCGAATCTCGTTGTCGCCCTTGTTCGCCTCGACGACGCGGTCGCACTCGAGCACCGCGCGCTCGTAGTCGCCGTTGTCGAACTTGCGCTCCACCACGTCGAAGGCCTCGGCGACGATCTGCGCGCGCTTCTCCGCCGCCCGCTTCGCCGCCAGGACCTTGTTCGTCTTCTCCAGCTTCTCCTGGTCCTGGGCCTCCTGGGCCAGCGCCATCTCCAGCTCTTCCAGCTTCGCGCGGTAGAGCGGCCGGGCGTTGCTGGGCAGCTTGTCGATGAGCGCGCGCACCGACTCCACGTCCCGCTGCTCCAGCAGGGAGTCCAGCCGCTTCGTGTAGAAGCCCGCCTCGGCCGTGCTCAGCTCCTTGTCCAGCGCCTGGCGCTCCTCGTCGCTCTTGGCGGTGATGCCCTTGGGCGCCTCCTCCAACTGCTGGCGCGCCTCCTCGTAGCGCTCCTCGGCCATCAGCGCGCGCACCGTCTTGAGCGCCTCGATGAGCGCCTGCTCGGCCTGCGCCGTCTTCGCCAGCCCCTCGGCGTCGATGCCCGGCTTGAGCTTCTCGGCCTCCTCGATGAGCGTCACCGCGTCCGAGTAGCTGCCCTCGCGGATGGCCGTGCGCGCCCGCTGCATCTTCGTGGCGGCCAACTCCTCGCGCGGATCCGGCGGAGGCGGCGGGGGTGGCTCCTTGTTGGCGAAGACGATGACGATGATCACCGCCAGCACCACCACCGCCACGCCCAGGCCGCCATAGACGAGGACCTTGGTGTCCGGCGTCCCACTCCGGCCGGGCCGCCGCGTGGGGATGTCGCGCAAGCCCTCGGGCGGCACGAAGCGGGCGTTGGTGGCCTCGTTGAAGCGCGGATCATTCGGATCCACGTCCGCCTTGCTCGCCGCGGTGGCATTGGCCGCCGCCTTCTTGCGGGCCGCGGCCTCCTCCTCCTTCTTCTTCTTGGCCTCTTCCTCGGCCTTCTTCGCCTCGGCCTCGCGCGCCTCGGCCTCCGCCCGGAGCTGCTTCACCTGCTCCAGCTCATCCACGAAGCGGATGCTCGTCTTGCCGATGGAGATGACGTCGCCGTGCTTGAGCGTGCATTCATCCACGCGCTCGTCATTCACCCGGGTGCCGGAGGCGCTCACCAGGTCCCGCAGCACCGTGCCGGTGTCCCCGTGGACCAGCTCCAGGTGGCGGCGCGACACGGACTGGTCGCTCAGCTTCAGGTCCACGCCGTTGGCGCGCCCCAGCACCATGCGCACGCTCTTGAAGCGCCGCTTCTTGCCCTTGTCCGGGCCCTCGATGATGTGGAGCGAGACGGGCGGACCGGCGCGCGTGGCGTCCGGGTTGTCATCGTCCTCCTCGGTCTGCTCCTCCTCCTGCTCCTGGTCCTCCAAGGAGACGAACTCCTTGGAGACGGCCCGGGGATCATCCCCGACCGGAGTGCCCTCACCGGGCTCCTCCTCGCCCTCGCCCGCGAAGTGGTTGGACGTGTGGTAGTCCTCCTCCATGGGGTTCTCCATGGAGGGCTCCAGGTCCTCCTCTTCCGCGGAGGGCTCGCCCCGGGGCTGCTTGTTGGCGAAGGGAGAGGGCTTGAGCTCCGTGCGATCGCCCTGCGGCGCGCCGGCGGGGGGCCTGGAGGAATTGGCGCGGGAGGAGGTCGGTCGGCGAGGGGGCATGGGAGTACAGGGGCCAGTCGATACGGGCCGGCATCTTAGAGCGCCCGCCCGTCGAGGGGAATGCGGACAGAGCCGTTGGGCTGGAACACCCGGTGTGTGTTGTTCGTTGCCGGGTGACAGCCCCCGCCATTAGGGTGGCTACCACCTCTCACAGTGTTCTGGAGAATGCGAATGCCCCGAGCGTCGGCGACGACGACGAAGCGTCCCACCCCGGCCCAGCTCGCCCCCTTGGCCACCCGGCAAGTGGCGGCGGCCCCCCTGCTCCCCCAGCCCCAGCTCGAGCGCCTGCTCGCGGTCGCCATGGAGCGCGGCGCCGACTTCGCGGAAGTCTATGTCGAGCGCGGCCTGCTCACCGCCGTGGTGCTGGAAGAGGGGCGAATCAAGAGCGCGCAGACGGGTCTGACGCAGGGCGTTGGGGTGCGCGTCATCTCCGGGGCCAAGGTGGGCTATGCCTACTCGGACGACCTGGAGGAGGCGGCGCTGCTGCGCACGGCGCGCACGGCGGCGATGATCGCCCAGGGCGGTGGCTCGGAGCAGAGCTATAAGGTGAGTCGCACTCCGGCGCCCAGCTACTACAAGGTCCCCACGCCGCTGGCGGACATCGACGTGGCGCGCAAGGCGGAGCTGGTGCTGCGGGCGGACAAGGCGGCGCGCGGCTTCGACAAGCGGATCACGCAGGTGAACGGCTCGTACGCGGACGTCACCAAGCGCATCGCCGTGGGCAACACGCTGGGCCACTACACCGAGGACACGCAGGACCTGTGCCGGCTCTCGGTGCAGGTGGTGGCCGAGGGGAAGAACAAGGAGCGGCGCACGGGCTTCTACGGCGGCGGCGGCCGGGTGTCCTTCAGCCACTTCGACACCTTCACGCCGGAGTCGGTGGGGCGCGAGGCGGCGCGGCAGGCCATCGCCACGCTGGGCGCGGCCGAGTGCCAGGCGGGCCCGCAGACGGTGGTGCTGGCGCCGGGCTGGAGCGGGATTCTCCTGCACGAGGCGGTGGGCCACGGCCTGGAGGCGGACTTCATCCGCAAGGGCACCTCGCTGTTCGCGGGGAAGGTGGGCCAGAAGGTGGCCTCGGATCTGGTCACCGTCATCGACGATGGGACGGTGGCCAACAGCCGCGGCTCCATCAACGTGGATGACGAAGGCGTGGCCGGTGAGCGCAAGGTCCTCATCGAGAAGGGCGTGCTCAAGGGCTACATGTACGACAGCTTCAACGCGAAGCTGATGGGGCAGCGCTCCACGGGCAGCGGGCGGCGTGAGTCGTTCAAGCACATGCCGCTGCCGCGCATGACGAACACGTACCTGGCGCCGGGAGACCACCACCCCGAGGACATCATCAAGGAAGTGAAGCGCGGGCTGTACTGCGCGCACTTCGGCGGCGGGCAGGTGGACATCACCAACGGCAACTTCGTCTTCGAGGTGAGCGAGGCGTACCAGATCGAGGACGGCAAGCTGGGCCGGCCGGTGAAGAACGCGATCCTCATCGGCGTGGGGCCAGAGGCGCTGAAGAACGTGTCGCGCGTGGGGTGTGATCCGATGCCGGACCCGGGCCTGGGTACCTGCGGCAAGGATGGCCAGAGCGTGCCGGTGGGCGTGGGGCTGCCCACGCTGCGCATCGACAACATGACGGTGGGCGGGACGAAGGTCGCCTGAGGACATCGCACGTGAACAACTACGAGCAGATCGCGAAGAAGATCGTCCAGCGCGCGAAGAAGAAGGGCGCCAAGCAGGCCGAGGCCTTCCTCGAGGTGGGGCGGCAGAGCTCCTGCCGCGTGCGCGAGGGCGAAATCGAAGACCTGACCGAGGCCACGAGCAAGGGCGTGGGCCTGCGGGTCATCACCAAGGACAACCGACTGGGCTTCTCGTACACGTCGGACTTCGATCCGGCGTCGGTGGACACCTTCGTGGACATGGCGCTGCGGCTGGCGCAAACGGCGGCGCCCAACAAGCTCAACGGGCTGCCCACGGCGAAGGAGCTGGGCGAGCCGTCGGAGACGGGAGAGCTCTTCGACCCCAAGGTGGCGGAGCTGCCCGGGGACTGGAAGATCAAGACAGCGCTGGAGATGGAGAAGGCGGGCAAGGCGGTGGACGCCCGCATCACCACCTTCAACAGCGTGGGCGCCGGAGACTACGTCGCCGAGGTGTACGTGGCCTCCAGCGAGGGCCTGTCGGCGGGCTTCGCGGGCACGTACGTGTACCTGTTCGCGTCGCCAGTGGCCGCGGCGAATGACCAACTCCAGACGAGCTACTGGATGGACTACAAGCGCTTCCTGGGCGACCTGGACTCTCCGGAGCAGGTGGGCCGGGAGGCGGCTCGGCGCGCGGTGCGGATGCTGGGCGCGAAGCGGGTGAAGTCGCAGCAGGTGCCGGTCATCTTCGATCCGATGATGGCCTCCTCGTTCGTGGGCAGCATCGCGGCGGCGGCGGACGGCAACGCCATCTACAAGAAGTCGAGCATCTTCGTCTCGAAGCTGGGCAAGAAGCTGGCGCCCGAGCACGTGACGGTGGTGGACGACGGGCTCTTGAAGCGCGGGCTGGGCACGGCGCCGTTCGACGGCGAGGGCGTGGCCACGCGGCGCACGCCGCTGCTGGAGAAGGGCGTGCTGCGCAGCTACCTGTATGACGCCTTCACCGCGCGCAAGGCGAAGGCGAAGACGACGGGCAACGCGGCGCGCGGGTACAACTCGCTGCCGCACATCGGCACCAACAACCTGTACCTGGAGCCGGGCACGAAGCCTCCGGAGGAGCTGATCCGCGAGGTGAAGAGCGGCTTCTACGTGACGGCGATGCTGGGCCGCGGGGCGGATCCGGTGACGGGCGAGTACTCGCGCGGCGCCAACGGCCTGTGGATCGAGAACGGCGAGTTGGCCTACCCGGTCCAGGAAGTCACGGTGGCCGGCAACCTGCTGCAGATGCTGCAGGACATGGACGGCATCGGTAGCGACCTGCAGTTCCGAGGCTCGTCGGGAGCGCCCACCATCCGCTTCAAGCAGCTCACCGTCTCCGGCGACTGAGCTGCTTTCATCCTGGCGCTGACGCGTCAGCAGCACCCGCTGACACGTCAGCAGGCCGCGATGGCCTCTCCTCCCTCGTAGCGCCCCTCCAAAGATCTTTCTCTTTGTTGGGGCACTCTACGTGCCACTCCTATATTCACGGCGCGTATTACCAATCGAGGAGAGGAACACATGCTGAAGAAGTGGTTTGGGCTCTCGTACCTGCTGGTGGCGATGCTCGCCCTCCAGGGCTGCGCGGGCTGGTCTCAACAGAAGCGCGACGACGCCAGCGGCTCAACACCGGCCGCGGTAGTTACGGCGAAGAAGGACGCCCCCGTCATCATCGTTGGCTCCGGCCTGACGGGGCTCACCATCGCCTACGAGCTGAAGAAGAAGGGCATCGACTCGCTGATCATCGAGTCGTCCCCTCGCATCGGCGGCCGTATCCAGACGGTCACCTTCGCCGACGGCATGACGGCCGAAGCGCACATGGAGGAGTACTTCGCGCGCAGCCCCGCCGTGGCGCTGCTCAAGGAGCTCAACCTGCCGCTGATCGAGGACGTCGCCCACTCCACGGTGCGGCTCGAGGGGAAGATCTACCCCTACCAGGGTGAGGGCGATCGCGATCAGTACCTCGCGGGCATCTTCAACGCGGAGGAGCGCGCGGCGTTCCTCAAGTGGAACGCGAAGGCCTGGGACATCTACTCCAAGCTGCACGCCAGCCACTACGAGGGCAAGCCGCTGCCGCCGGAGCTGGCCGAGCTGCTGCGCATCAGCTTCGCGGAGTTCATCGGCCGCGACAAGCTGCCGCGCAAGGTCAGCGAGTGGATCCGCGCCACGGTCGAGCCGGAGATGGCGATCGAGTGGGACAAGATCGCGGCGCTCGACGGCATCGATGAGATTCGCCTCTTCCTGGATACGCCGGAAGGCTTCGGCGAGAAGAACTACCACGTCGACGGCGGCAACACCCGCTTCACCGAGGCGCTCACCGCCCGCCTGAACCCGGATCAGATCATGACGCAGGGCCGCGTCACCGCGATCGAGCAGACGGCGACGGGCGTGAAGCTGCGCGTCCTGGAGAAGGAGCGTCAGTACATCGAGGTGACCGGGCGCATGGCCGTGGTCACCGTCCCCGTCAACCACATCGGCCGGATCCAGTTCTCGCCCGCGCTCACCGCCGAGAAGTGGAAGGCCATCAACACGACGAAGATGGGCAGCTACATCAAGGTCCACTTCCGCGTCGCCCCCGAGGCGGTCCCGCTGTGGAGCGACAAGAACGGCGAGAGCATCCTCACGATGCTGTCGGACACCCAGGCGGGCAGCATCTACGACGTGACGAATCTGCAGGGGGGCGAGGGCGCGGGGAAGGACTCGCTGCTCACCCTGCTGCTGCACGCGAAGTTCGCGCAGAACCTGATGAACCTGCCTCTCGATGAGGTGCGCGAGAAGAGCGCGGAGGCCCTCGACGGCCTCTTCCCGGGCGTGCGCAAGCACATCAAGTACTCCGAGATCTTCGTCTATCCGCAGGCGGTGGCGTACTGGCCCCTGGAGCTCGGGCGTTCGCGCTTCGATGCGCTCGCCGATGACCTGCGCCGTCCGCAGGGCCGCCTCTACTTCGGTGGCGACACGACGGTCGACAGCCACTCGGAAGGCGCCGTCGTCTCGGCGCTCAACATCTCGAAGTCGATCATCGCGCGTCAGGCCGAGCTGAAGTAGCGCCCCCTCTTCCTGGCCGGTGGGAAGTGAACTGCCGGCCAGGAGGTGAAGTCAGGAAGTGCGGCACCGTCCCTGCGCCTCACATAGCATCGGGCGGTCCACGGCTTCACAAGGGGAAGACATGGCAGCGAAGAAGGCAGCCTCCAAGGCCCGCAGCACCACACCGCGCAAGCCGCGCCGCAAGAAGGTAGAGCCCCGCTCCAAGGGGCTGTCCGCGGCCGAGGTGGCGAGCGAGGCCGCCGCCCAACCCACGGAGCTCATCCAAGGCATCCAGGAGGACGGTGGCCAGGTGCTCTCCGTGTACCGGGATCCGCTGGGCGCCCACACGGTGGTGTTCGCGGCGCTGCCCATCGACAAGGTCGAGCCCACGCCGTACCAGCGCGACCTCTCCGAGCCGCACGTGAAGCGGCTGGCCAACGCCATGGAGCGGCTGGATCGCTTCCTGGATCCGGTCATCGCCGTCCGCAAGGAGGGCAAGTACTGGACGCCCAACGGCAACCACCGGCTGAACGCCTCGCGGCTCCTGGGCGCGAAGTCCATCGTGGCGCTGGTGCTGCCCGAGGAGGACGTGGCGTACCAGATCCTCGCGCTGAACACGGAGAAGGCGCACAACCTCAAGGAGCGCTCGCTGGAGGTCATCCGCATGCACCGGGGGCTGACGGGCTCGCGGGCGGGGCGAGAGGCGGACTTCGCCAACCTCTTCGAGGAGCCGGCCTTCATCACCCTGGGCGCGGCCTATGAGAAGCGGCCGCGCTTCTCCGCGGGTGCGTACCACCCGTTCGTGAAGCGGGCGGAGCGCTTCCTGGATCTGCCCATGGTCGAGGCGCTGAAGGTGCGCGAGGCGCGGGCCGACAAGCTGCTGGAGTTGGACGACGCGGTGACGCGGGTGGTGACGGCGCTCAAGGACAAGGGGATGCAGAGCCCCTACCTGCGCAACTTCGTGGTGGCGCGCATCAACTTCCTGCGCTTCAAGAAGGACGACAGCCCGGTGGAGTTCGACTCCACGGTGGCGAAGATGCTGGCCAGCGCCCAGAAGTTCAACGTGGAGAAGGTGAACAAGGACGACATCACCCGAATGGGTGGGGCTGGCGGCGCGGAACCGGACGAGGAGTAGCCCCGAGGTTTCGTACCGGTTCAGTTGTCAGACAGGACTGCTTCTGGTGAGTGCCCCCCCGGGCGATGCCTCCGCCCGGGGAGAAGGCTGAAGGCTCCTCAGTCGACGGCGTCGATGGAGAGCATGATGCGGCGCTGGCCCGGCGGAAGACGGGGTGAGCGGTGGACAGCCCCATTGCCCGCGTTCTTCGGCCACGCCTCTCCCTTCAACAGGGCCACGTCGAAGCGCTCCAGCCGCTGCACGCGTCCTCCCAGGCGCAGCACTTCGCCCTTCGGCCCCAGGCCGCTGCGCACCACGTCCGCGTTCTCCACCCACTCGGTGGCGGGCCCGGCATAGGTGCAGAGCAGCCGGACGCCCACACGATCCACGTGGAAACGCGGGCACATCTCCTGATCCAGCGTGGTGAGCCGCACGCCCAGCCAGCGAGCTTCGAAGAGATCCGCGTACACCTGCAGCAGCAGGTGCAGCTCCTCGCTCCAGGCCTCGCGCTCCTGCGTGTCAGGCAGCTCCGCGAGCGCCGAGCGCAGATCCGCGCGCTTCACGTCCACCCGCTCGACGACATGGAGCGTGTACCGGGAGCAGACCTCCTCCAGCCATGGGCCCAGGGCGGGGCTCAGGCTCCGTCGCCACACGCACAGGTTGACCCCCTGGCGGTAGATCTCCGTGAGCTCCGCGGGCTGCCGGACGAGGACGTGCGAGCCCTGCCACACCGCTGGCTCCCTGACGCTCGAGTGCAGAACGGTCTCCATCACGCGCTCCGCTCCTCGGTAGCCTCTTCGTCCGTCCGCATCACCTCCCAGGCCGGGAAGGGGTCCTCCCATTCCCTCCAACCCTCTGGCCCCTGCTCGAGCTCCTTCGGGGTCAGCAGGCATGCCTCGAGCTGGCGGCGGATCTCCTCCGGTTCGGCATCTCGGGTGATGAAGACGATCTCCTGGCGCCTGTCTGCGTAGGGCCCCACCAGCTCGCGCTCGATCTCGGCACGGACCTCCGGCTCCTCCGGCCACTGCTCGCGCGGCACCGCGGCCCACCACAGCCCCGCGGGCTCGAAGCTGCACGCGCCACCGGCCTGGGCCCACACGCCGGTGACTTCCATACGCGTGGCGAGCCAGAAGAAGCCCTTGCTGCGCAGCACCCCCTTCCAGCTTCCATGGATGAAGTCCCAGAAGCGCTGGGGGTGCAGCGGCAGGCGGCTGCGGAAGACGAAGCTGCGGATGCCGTACTCCTCCGTCTCCGGCACGTGCTCGCCTCGCAGCTCCTTGAGCCAGCCCGGCGCCCGGCGCGCGCGCTCGAAGTCGAAGCGGCGGGTGTCGAGCACTTCCGAGAGCGGCACCTGCCCACGCTCCGCCAATACCAGGCGCGCCTCCGGGTTGAGCTTGCGCAGGATTCCCTGGAGCTCGGCGAGCCGTTCGGAGGAGACCAGGTCCGTCTTGTTCAGCACCAGGACATCCGCGAACTCCACCTGCTCCACCAGCAGGTCCACCACGGTCCGCTCGTCCTCCTCGGCGGCGGCCAGGCCGCGCTCGTCGAGCCCCTGCGCGCCCTCCCAGTCATCGAGGAAGTTGAAGGCGTCCACCACCGTCACCATCGTGTCCAGCCGCGCCACCTCCGACAGGCTGCGCCCCGACTCGTCGGCGAAGGTGAACGTCTCCGCGACAGGCAACGGCTCGGAGATGCCAGTGGATTCGATGAGCAGATAGTCGAAGCGGTTTTCCCTGGCCAGTCGCCCCACCTCCTGGAGCAGATCCTCTCGGAGCGTGCAGCAGATGCAGCCGTTGGACAGCTCCACCAGCTTCTCCTCCACCCGGCTGAGGGAAGCGCCTCCCTGGACAAGCCGGGCGTCGATGTTCACCTCGCTCATGTCATTGACGATGACGGCGACGCGCCGGCCCTCGCGGTTGTTGAGGACGTGGTTGAGCAGCGTCGTCTTCCCGGCCCCCAGGAAACCGGAGAGGACGGTGGTGGGCAGGCGACGATCCACGGAGGGGCCACTCATGGCTTGCCCTCCACGAACATCACGTGCTTGCGCACGCGCGGGTCGTACTTCTTGAACTGGAGCTTGTCCTGCGACTTCCGCTTGTTCTTCGTCGTTGTGTAGAAGTAGCCGGTGCCGGCGGTGGAGACGAGATGGATGATGGTTCGGTTGCCTTTGGGCATGGTCGTGACTCCGGGTGCGCGTCGCCGCGCACGGTGAATGGGGGGAGCAAGCAGGGGGTGAGCCGCGCGAGCCACGCCGCCGCGGGCGCCTGGCTGCCCGAAGGCATGGCACCTACGGGGTGGCGGCGAAGCAGACTCAGCGGCTCGGCGGGGACGCTTTAGGAGCCAGCGCCAGCAGCGGGATGGCAAAGCCATGCCACGCCGCGCTTGCGAGTGTGCGGAGCTCCTGAGGCTCGCCAGTCCGCAGCGGGATATCGCAGCTCGGACACCAGGCTCGCCGCGGCTCTGCCCATGCGAGGGGACACCGCTCGTGCCCATCCCCCTGCTCCGCCGCGCTTTCGAGCCGCTCCCCCTCCCCACGCTCGGTCCCCTGAGCAGGGGTCGGGGCACTGGGCGCATCGAGCTCCAGCTCCTCGAACACCTGGTGCTCGGCGCAGTAGCGGTGCGCGTGTTCACCAGCGTGGAGGAGCTCCACCAGCGGCAACATCAGCCACAGCACCGCGAGAGCCGCCGCGCAGGCACGCTGGAGAGAGAGCAGAGGAGAACGCATCAGACCCATTTTCTGTAACCTGGTTGCAAAAACAGATCAAGCCCAGATGTCGCTCTTTACATGCAACTCAATTGCATCTACCATCCGCCTTCACCGAAAGACAGGGGCGTAATCCATGCTTGAGGCAGTGGGGTTATCCAAGCGCTATGGCGAGCACCTGGCGCTGGCGGGCCTCGATCTGAAGGTCGAGCCAGGTGAGGTGTTCTGCCTGCTGGGCGCCAACGGCGCTGGGAAGACCACCACCCTCAACCTCTTCCTGGGCTTCATCGAGCCCACGGCGGGAGAGGCGCGCGTGGGCGGATTGGAGGTGCGGGCCAACGCCGCCGAGGTACGCCGCCGCGTGGCCTACGTTCCCGAGCAGGTGATGCTCTACCCTCGGCTGACGGGACGGGAGAACCTGGCCTACTTCAGTGCCCTGGCTGGCCAGCCGAACCTCCCGAGGGAGACCCTGGGGGAGTGGCTCACGCGGGCGGGGCTTGCGCCCGAGGCCATGGATCGACCGGTGGGCACCTACTCCAAAGGCATGAGGCAGAAGGTGGGCATCGCCATCGCCCTGGCCAAGGGCGCTCAAGCGCTGCTCCTGGACGAGCCCACCTCCGGGCTGGACCCGCTGGCTTCGAACGAGCTGTCGGACCTACTGCGCGCGCTGAGTGGGCAGGGGATGACGGTGATGATGGCCACGCATGATCTGTTCCGGGCCAAGGAGTCCGGCACGCGTGTGGGCATCATGAAAGCCGGGAGCCTGGTGGAGACCCGACCCACGCGAGAGCTGGGGCATGCCGAGCTCGAGCAGCTCTACTTGCGGCACATGCGTGGGTGAGGGCTCCCGAATGATCTTCACCATCGCACGCAAGGAATGGGTGGATCTCACCCGGGATGGACGCTTCCGCGCGGCAGCCGTCTTCATCTCACTCCTGGCCGCCATGGGCCTCGTGGCGGGAGCACGGCACCTGCAGACCACGCGCGCCGAGCGCGAGGAGGGTCGCCGCCTCACACGCCAGCAGTGGCTGGAGCAGGGCGAGAAGAACCCCCACTCCGCCGCTCACTATGGGGTGTGGGCCTTCAAACCCGAATCTCCGTTGGCCGCTTTCGACCGAGGGCTGGAGCCCTACCTCGGGGTGGCCGTGTACCTGGAAGCGCACAAGCAGAACCTGGCGCGATACCGCCCGGCCATGGACTCGACCACAACGGCGCGTTTTGGCGAACTCACCGGAGCGGGCGTGTTGCAGCTCCTCATCCCGCTGCTCGTCATCCTCCTCACCTTCTCGGCCTTCACCGCCGAGCGTGAGGGCGGCACGCTACGGCTGCTGCTGAGCACGGGGGTACGCCGCCACCAGCTCGTGCTCGGAAAGGCGCTCGGGGTGGGGCTGGCGCTGCTGATCTTGCTGGTGCCGCTGCTCGTGCTGGCGGTGGGTGTGCTGCTCGCGCTGGGAGCCAGCGCCTCGGACACGCTCACCCGCATCGCGGTGCTGGTGCTGGGCTACGCGCTCTACCTGGGCAGCTTCATCTTCCTGGGACTGGCGGTCAGCGCCACGGTCCGCTCCTCGCGCCTGTCCCTGGTGGTCCTGCTGGGATGCTGGGCACTCAACGGGCTGCTGGTGCCACGGCTGGCCTCGGACATGGCGAGCACGTGGGCGCCCGCCCCTTCCGTGGAGGGCTTCAGCCGCCGGATCGCCGAGGACTACGAGAAGGGCATGAACGGGCATGATCCGGCGGACGCACGGCGAGTCGCACTCGAGAACGAGGTGCTGGCCCGCTACGGGGTGACCTCCAAGCAAGAGCTGCCCATCAACTTCGATGGTCTGGCGTTGCAGGCCGGTGAGGAGTACAGCAACCGCGTGCATGCCCTGCACTTCGGCGAGCTGTGGGGGACGTATCGCCGCCAGGAGGGTTTGCACCGCGCCTTCGCACTCGCGGCGCCGCTGCTGGCCCTGCGCGCCCTTTCCTCGGCGCTGGCCGGCACGGACCTGGAGGCCCACCTCCACTTCACCCGCGAGGCGGAGGCCTACCGACAGCTCCTGGTGCGGCAGATGAACGACGCCGTCACTCATCGCTCGCGCACGGGAGACTGGACCTACAAGGCGAACAAGGCCCTCTGGCAGGAGGTGTCGGACTTCCAACCCGTCCTGCGCCCCTGGAGCCATGCGCTCCAGGATCAGGGCATCTCCCTGGCGCTGCTCGCCGGCTGGCTCCTGCTGACGGCAGTGCTCGCCTTGCGCACTGGGGCGCGCATGAGCGCTGTTTAAGAAGGAATGCCATGTCCCTACTCCGACACGAGTGGCGCCTGCTCGCGGCCGATCGCACCCTGATTGTTACCGCCTCGCTCCTGCTGGCCTTGATGGTGCTGGGCCTCTACAACGGCTGGCGCTTCACGCATGAGCTGACCGCCCGTCAGGAGGCGATCGCCGCCGAGGAGACGGCACGGCGCGCTCAACTTGCCCATCAGGCAGAGGCCCTCCTCCAAGCGAAGGATGACAGCATCCCGGCCTGGAAGAGCCCCACCCGTCCCTTCCCCGTGGGCAACCGGCTCGTCCAGCCCATGGCCACCCTGCCTCCCGGCCCGCTGAACGCCTTCGCCATCGGGCAGTTGGATCTGCTGCCCACCTCCTTCCAGGTCTCCCTGCTGGGGCAGGTGGCGGACTTCGGCCAGGAACCGCTCGATCACCCCGCGCATCTCTCGACCGGCTCGCTGGATCTGGCCTTCGTGCTCCTCTACCTGCTGCCGCTGTTCGTGCTGGCGCTCTCCTTCGATCTGCTCTCACGCGAGCACGAGGATGGAACCCTGAGGCTGGTGCTCGTCCAGGCCGGCAGCCTGCGCCGCTGGGTGCTGGGGCGGCTGGTGGTGCGTGCGCTCACCGTGCTGGGGCTGTGCGCGCTGGCGGGAGGCGCGGGCTACCTCGTGACAGGGGCCTCGGGCGGCATGGCGCGGCTGCTCGCCTGGATGGGGCTGGTCGCTGCCTATGGTGCCTTCTGGTTTGCGCTCGCGCTGGCGGTGAACGCGCTCGGGCGCGGCTCAGCCACCAACGCCCTGCTGCTGGTGAGCCTCTGGCTCCTGATGGTGGTGGTCATACCCGCCGCGGTACAGCTGGGCGTCAGCCAGCTCTACCCCGTGCCCTCACGGGTGGCACTGGTTGGCGCGGCTCGGCAGGCCGCGGCCGAAGCGGAGAAGGAAGGCAGCCAACTGCTCGCGCGCTATTACCAGGATCACCCAGAGCTGGCTCCCCAGGACGGCAAGGCCGACACCTTCCTTCCCACCTACCTGGCCGTCCAGAGCGAGGCGGCGCGGCGTACCGCTCCTGTCCTCGAATCCTTCCAGACCCAGCTCACCCACCAGCAGCAGATGCTCGGGGCCTTGCGTTTCCTCTCCCCTGCGCTGGCTTTCCAGCAAGCGCTGCAGGACGTGGCGGGAACGGGACACTCACGCCACGCGCACTTCCTCCAGCAGGTCAGCGTCTTCCATGAGGACTGGCGCTCCGCACTGCTGCCCCGCGCCTTCGCGCAGCAGGTGCTCGGCGCGGAAGCGCATCACGGCTTGCCACGCTTCACCTGGCGGGAACAGCCGGTGGCCGAGGCGCTCTCCGCAGCCGCCGTGGGGTTGCTCGCCCTCTTGCTACCCACGATCGCGGCGCTGACCTTTGGCCTCCTTCGCCTGCGGCGCTACCCCGTGGGAGGCTCCGGCTTCCCCGCGTCTACCGGCTGAGACGCCTGTTGCTCGCTTCCCTGCCCGCCACCACCCTGACTGGAATCGGGCTCCTAACGGGCACCTGGGCTAGGCTGCGCGCGTGGCGGAAGGCATGGGAAGTGCCCGGATTGCTTCTCCGGGGAATCATCGGCGCCGCACGGGGCTCCTCGCGGCGCTCGTGCTGTGTCTCGCCGTCGCATGCCGCACGCCTCCGCCGCCTCCGGCCGCGCCTCCCTCCGCTCCGCCCCCCAGTCCCCCTGTCGTCTCCGCGCCCTCCCCTGCTCCCGCGCCAGTTCCGGCTCCCGTAGCGCCCGCCAGGCCCGCCCCCCGAGTCTTCGACGTCGCGGCGAACGAGACGCAGCTCGCCAGCTACCGGGTGACGATCAAGGACAAGCAGCTCGGCGCGCCTCCTCCCTGGATGGCCCAGGTCTTCCCCGAGCGCTACTCGGAGGCGCCCGGAGTCTTCACCTTCCGCGGAGACTCCACCCGCACCGGCGGCGCCTGGGGCACCTGCCCCATGAAGGAGCGGAAGCTCGAGCTCGTCTGGACCGCCAACACCACTCCGGGCAAGCCGCCCTGGCGTGGCGGCGCGGGATGGACGGGCCAGCCCGTCATCGTCCAATGGCCGGACGTCATGCGCCACTCGATGAGCAAGCTGGGCCGCCGCCGCTTCGAGAAGGGCTTCGTCGAGGTCATCCAGGGCTCCCTGGATGGCTCGGTGTACTTCCTGGACCTGCGCACGGGCCGGGCCACGCGGCCGCCCATCGTCACCGGCAACCCCATCAAGGGCAGCGTCTCGCTGGACCCTCGCGCCTACCCGCTGCTCTTCGTCGGCCAGGGCATCCCCCAGAAGAAGCCCATCGGGCTGCACGTCTACAACCTCATTACCCACAAAGAGGTCTTCTTCCTGTCCGGCAAGGACAAGGCCTCGCCGCGCCGCTGGGGCGCCTTCGACAGCTCTGGGCTGCTCAACCGCGCCACCGATAGCTACCTGCTGGGCGGTGAGAACGGGCTGTTCTACGCCCTGCGACTCAACACCAACTTCGACGCCATCAAGCTGACGCTCAAGGTGCGCCCCGAGGTGCTGCGCTACCGCTACACGCCCACCGATAGCGCGCACTACGGCATCGAGAACTCCATCTCCGTGGTGGGCAACCTGGCCTTCTTCGCCGACAACGGCGGCACGCTGCAGGCGATCGATCTGCGCACCTTCCAGCCGGTGTGGGCCTTCCCCGCCGGAGACGACACCGACGCCAGCATCCCCGTGGAGCTCGAAGAGGGCCGCCCCGTGCTCTACACCGGCACCGAGGTGGACAAGACAGGCCCCAGCGGCAAGGCCTGGCTGCGCAAGCTGGACGGACTCACGGGCCAGGTCCTCTGGGAGCGCTCCTATCCGTGCCAGGGCGCGCGCACGCCGAAGAAGGTGGACGCCGGCGTGTTCGCCACGCCCCTGGTGGGCACGGGCGACATTGGAGACCGCGTCCTCTTCACCCTCTCGCGCTGCCCGGGCTTCACCGAGGGCCTGATGGTGGCGCTCGACAAGGCCACCGGCGAGGAGGTGTGGCGCAAGCCCCTGGACAACTACGCCTGGTCCTCGCCCACCGCGTGCAAGGACGAGCAGGGCCACACCTTCATCCTCCAGGGTGACATCCTCGGCACCGTCCACCTGCTCGACGGGCGCACCGGCGAGGAGCTGGACTCGCTGAAGCTCAGCGGCCTCATCGAGGCCTCTCCCGCCATCTTCGGAGACATGGCGGTGCTCGCCACCCGGGGACAGTGGATCCACGGCCTGCGCCTGCGCTGAGCACTCGCCCCGCAGAAAGCTGGATAAAACAGAATTCCTGGGATTAGTGTGTGAACCCTCCCCTGGCCAAGAGCCCAAGGAGGTTCCCCCATGTCGTCGTCCGCCGCAGGTGTCCTCGCAGTCGCAGCGCTGGCGCTTTCCCCTCTTTCCGCCCACGCGGGCCCCACCGTTCCCAAGGGTGAGGAGGCCTCCGTCCTTCCCTCGTCCATCGTGGCGCGGGTGCCGTTCCGCTCCCGCGAGGATCTCAACCGCATGGCGGAGACGCTGGATCTGACGGCGGCGGTGGACAACGAGAAGAAGACGGTGGAGGCGCTGCTCACGCCCGAGCAGTACCAGGCGCTGGTGAAGGAAGGGCGCCGCGTGGAGATCCTCGAGGAGCAGACGCGGCAGATGAACGCGCCGCGCCCCGACTTCTCCATCTCGGGCATCTCCGGCTACGCGTGCTACCGCACGATGAACGAGACGAACACCACCATGGCGCAGCTGGCGGCCACCTACCCGAACCTGGCCGAGTGGAAGGACATCGGCGACACCTGGGACAAGCTGACGGCGGGCGGCAACCCCGGCGATGACCTGCGGGTGCTGGTGCTGACGAACAAGTCCATTCCGGGGCCCAAGCCGCGCTTCTTCCTGATGGGCGCCATCCACGCGCGCGAGTACACGACGGCGGAGCTGGCCGCGCGCTTCGCCGAGCAGGTGGCGAGCCGATACGGCACGGACGCGGACGCCACGTGGCTGCTGGACCACCACGAGCTGCACGTGGTGGTGCAGTCCAACCCGGACGGCCGCCGCATTGCGGAGACGGGGCTGAGCAAGCGCAAGAACACCAACAACACCCAGGGCTCCTGCACCACCACCACGTACGGGGTGGACCTCAACCGCAACAGCAGCTTCGACTGGGGCGGCGCGGGCGCGAGCACCAGCTACTGCAATGACACGTACCGGGGCCGCTCGTCCGCCTCGGAGCCGGAGACGCAGGCGCTGGAGAACTACATCCTCTCGCTCTTCCCGGATCAGCGCGGGCCGAACTCGACGGACCCAGCGCCCGCGGACGCCACGGGGCTGATGATCAGCCTGCACAGCTACGGCGGCTACGTGCTCTACCCGTGGGGCTCGACCACCACGGCGCCGCCGAACGCCACGCAGTTGCGCACGCTGGGGCGCAAGTTCAACTACTTCAACGGCTACCAGGCCTGCCAGGTGGCCAGCTGCCTTTACGCGGCCACGGGCTCCACGGACGCCTTCGCCTACGGGCGGCTGGGCGTCGCCTCGTACACCTTCGAGATGGGCGGGGCGTTCTTCGAGAGCTGCACCACCTTCGAGAACACCATCGTCCCCAAGAACATGCCGGCGCTCTGGTACGCCTTCAAGGCGGCGCGGCGGCCCTACCAGGTGGCGGCGGGCCCGGACTCGATCAGCCTCACGCTGTCGGCCTCCACCGTGCCGGCTGGCACGACGGTGACGCTCACCGCGCAGGCCAATGACACGCGCTACGGCACCAACGGCGGCACCGAGGCCTCCCAGGCCATCGCCGCGGCGCGCTACACCCTCGACTCGCCCTCGTGGGTGGCGGGCACGCCGACGTACGCGATGAGCCCGACGGACGGCGCCTTCAACAGCACCCTCGAGTCGGTGCGGGCCACCGTCTTCACCTCCGGGCTGACGCCGGGCCGCCACACGCTCTTCGTCGAGAGCCAGGACGCCAGCGGCAACTGGGGCGTGCCCACCGCCATCTTCTTCAACGTGCAGTAACCGGCGGCCTGGGGCCCTGCGTCACCCACGGCGCAGGGCCCTGACCACGCGCAGCGCCCAGGCCTCCGCCGAATCGAGCTCCGCCCGCGCTTCGGCGTAGCGGTCGAGGCTCTCGTCGGAGCCATCCTGGGCGAACAGCGCGTCCTGAAAATCCCGCTGGGCCTGGATGAGCCAGCAGCGCGCCTCCGTCTGGAGCTTGTCCGCCACGTCGGGCGTGAGCTTCGTCATCTCGGCGACACGAAGCTCCAGGGCTTCAGGGCGATGAGGGGTCCTCTCTCCACACTCGGCATGCGCTTTGGTCGTAGGCATGCGCGAAGTGTTGCTACGACCCCCGCCGGATGGACCTGCACGAATGGGCGATGCTGTTGCCAGTTCTGGGCATTTCACCGCTCACTGCACGCTGGGCGCAGCCTCTTCCTCTCGCTGCGCGTAGTCCGACATGCCCTCGAAGTCCACCAACACACAGGGCTCGTCGCCGACCACCCATGCGTCATGCCCGGGGGGAATGTAGGCCACGTCCCCCGCGTGGAGCGTCCTCCGGGTGCCGTCGTCCATGCGGATCTCCATGCTCCCGGAGACGTAGTAGCAGGAGTGGGCGGCCTGGCAGCTCGAGGTCCCCGCGATCGGCTGTACATCCTTCGACCACTTCCACCCCGGCTCGAAGACAGCCAACCCCATGGTGCGTCCGCCGAGACGGACGATGTCCACGTGGCCGTGCTCGACGAAGGATCGTCGCTCATCGGGCTGGGAGAACTTCTTGGTGACAAGCTGGCTCATGACGTGTGCCCTCCATTCAAGGAAAGCTAGGGACGTCCTCCGGCGTGGAGCAGCCCACTCCATGATCCACCCCTACGAGGAAGCCAGGGGCTGTCAAGCCGCCCTGCCCGCTCTCTCCTCCCCTATCCGGACAAGCCCCCCCGGGTTCCTTGGGTCGTCGCGGGGCTGCTAGGCTCCCAGCCCTCCATTACAAACCCTCTAGGAGTTCCAACATGGAAGCGAGCCTCGAAGCATTCAAGCGGCGCTTTGGTGGTCGGATCGTGCTGCCGGCGGAGGCGGGCTATGAGAAGGCGACCAAGCTCGACATCTCCCTCGAGTCGGCCCGGCCCGCCATGGTGGTCTGGCCCCGGAACCCAGAGGAGGTCGCCGAGGCGCTTCGCTATGCCCAGGAGGCAGGGCTGCCCATCTCCGTGCGCTCCGGCGGGCACGCCGCCTCGGGCCAGGCCCTGGTGGACAAGGGCATGACGATCCACGTGGGGGACATGAAGGGCCTGAGCATCAACCGCGAGCGCGGCACGGTACGGGCGCAGGCGGGCTGCCTCTTCTCCGACATCGACAAGTTCACCCATGCCGAGCTGGGCTCGAAGGCGGCCGTGCTGGGGTTCGCCGACACGGTGGGCTCGGGCTACGCGCTCTACGGCGGCTTCGGCAGCATGTCGCGCAAGCACGGCCTGTGTATCGACAACCTCGTCTCCGTGGAGCTCGTCACCGCGGACGGGCGCATCCTCAATGTGAGCGAGACCGAGAACCCGGACCTCTGGTGGGCGGTGCGCGGCGGCGGCGCGACGCTGGGCATCGTCACCGCGTTCGAGCACCGCCTGTTCGACGTGAGCACGTTCTACGGGGGCTCGATCATCCTCCCGGAGAACCGCTTCCACGAGTACAACCGCTTCATCCACCAGCTGCGCCACGACAATGATCTGGTCAGCATCAACTACCTGATGCGCACGCCGCAGGGGCCGGTGGTCTTCATCTTCCTGGCGCACTGGGGCAGCCAGAGCCGGGCGGAGAAGGAGGCGCTCTTCGCGCCGATCCAGAAGATGGCTCCCATGCAGTACACGGTGGGGCAGTACGACTACTTCCAGTTCCAGGGCATCTTCGCCCCCATCTGGCACTCGCTGCCCTCGCCGCGCCGCGCCTACTGGACCTCGGGCTCGCTCAAGGGGCTGGAGAACGAGGCGGGCTTCAACAGCTTCCTGGATGCCTACTTCGAGGTGTGGAAGAGCGTTCCGCCGAGCGTGGTGATGGCGGTGATGAACATCGAGCTCTACGGCGGCGCCATCCGCAACGTGCCGCGCCAGGCGACCGCCTACTGGCCGCGTGAGACCGAGATGCTCTTCGGCCTGATGCCCACGTGGTTGGATCCGGCCATCGACGCCGAGGTGGTGGCCTTCACGCGCAAGGCGAAGGCGCACCTGAGCAGCCACCCGCTGGCGATGCCCGAGGGCTACCTCAACTTCTCGATGCACGAGGAGGCGGAGGTCTACTACGGCGGCAACCTCGAGCGCCTGTC
This sequence comes from Hyalangium ruber, assembly GCF_034259325.1. NCBI lineage: Bacteria > Pseudomonadati > Myxococcota > Myxococcia > Myxococcales > Archangiaceae > Hyalangium > Hyalangium rubrum. The sequence goes on from NZ_JAXIVS010000001.1 coordinate 861,578, forward strand.
GGCCATCAAGGCGCAGATCGATCCGAAGAACATCTTCCATCGCTGCGTGGACGTGCGCTCGAAGCAGGGCAAGAAGGCGGTCTCCGGCGCCTGAGGTTGGACGCGGCGCGGGGCTCCGAGGAGCTCCTAGCGCTTGAGAGGCCTCTCGGCCCCACCGACAGGCGGGGAAGTAGAGGGGACTAGGTGAAGGGCCCCCCCTGGTTGCTACGAAAGGACCCGGGGGAGTTCATCATGCGGACTGGCCACGCCCATGCAGGGCCGCCCACAAGACCGGTGGCCATCCACTGGGAGGCGAACGCGGAGACCCTGCGCTGCCTCTCGGTGGACGAGCATGCCCGGCGCCTCGGCTTCCCCCGGGAGCGATGGCTGCGCGAGGAGGGATTCCTCGCACGCACGGTCTTCGCGCCCGACCAGGACGTCTTCCTCCACGGGTGCCGGGCCGCCGCGAAGGGGGTAAAGGTCGAGGACTGCTACCGCACCCGCGCGGCGGATGGCCGCTCGCACGTGTTCGGGCTCACCCTGGAGGTGAAGCGCCAGGGTCACGAGCGCCGCCTCCGGGGGCGGATGGTCGAGTGCCCGCCCGAAGCCACCCTCCAGCCAACGAAGTCTCCCCTCATCGTCGCCTACTTCGACCGCCAGCAGCGCCACCTCTATGTCAATCGCGGGGTGGTGGGGGTCACCGGGCTGCCGCCCGCCCTCTTCATCGGCAGGACGAACGCGGAGCTCGGCATGCCCTCGAGGCTCGTCCAGCTCTGGCGTGCGGAGTGCCAACGGGTGTTCCAGCGGGAGGAGGCCTTGGCCTTCGAGTTCGAGTTTCCCGCCCTGGACGCGGTCAGCATCGAGGGGAGCACGCTCTTCCAGGCCCATCTGACGCCCGTCTTCGACCACCAGGGACGCATTCGGTCGGTGCGGTGCGAAACGTACCGGCTCGCTTCCTCGCAGCGCCGGTACACGTCCACCCAAGCCCTGCCTCCGCCCGCAGCGGATCAGCGTCTCCGGGGTGTCGCGCTCCTGGGTCAGCTCCACAAGGGACTGGGCACGGCCTCCGGGCGGAAGGACGTGCTCCGCGCCCTGGGGCAGTTGGTGGGCACCGAGCTCGGGGACTGGTGTGACGTGGACCTGCTGAACGGCGAGGTGCTCGAGCACGTCGCCTCCTTCGGGCAACCGGGCGGGACAGCGCCGAGCCCTCCGGGAGAAGTGCCCGCGCCCCTGGCCTGGCGGGTGTCCCTCACAGGCATCTCGGAGCTGCTCGCCGGTCCCTCCGAGCAGGTAGCCGCCTCCCTCGCGCCGGACCAGGCGCGGCTGCTGGCATTTCGGGAGGCCGGGCTCCTGGACTGCCTGGCGGTGCCGCTGCGGCTGGGGGAGCGCACCCTGGGGGTGCTCACGTTCGCCACGCGGGACCCGGCCGCGCGCTTCGACACGGACACGCTGGCGCTCGCCGAGAGCGTGGCGGGGCTCGCGGCCTGGGCCTTCGAGGTTCACCAGTTGCGTCAGGGTGAGCACGTGTCGCGCGGGCGCATCCAACACTTCCAGCGGGTGGTGGCCGCTCTCGGAGAGGCGCGCCAGCCCTCCCAGGTCGCCGACGTGGTCATGGGCGAGGTCTCCCGTGCGCTCTGCGCGCGCACCGCCGTGGTGTACCGGCTCGACCCCAGCGGCCAGGCACTCGAGATGCTGGCGTCCCGAGGCGGCACCGAGGCGGGCCCTCGGTGCTTCGTGCGCCTGCCGCTGAACTTCTCCGCGCCCATCACCGACGCCCTGAAGCAGCGGGAGTCCATCTGGCTCGACTCCCCCGCCACGTTCCGGCGCCTGTACCCCATGCTGGCCAGACGTGCTTCGTTCGCCCCCCCGGGCGCCTTGTGCGCGGTGCCGTTGCTGCTGGAGGGGCGAGCGCTCGGGGTGCTCGCCCTGGGCTTTGAAACTTCCCGCGACTTCTCGGAGGCGGAGCAGGCCTTCGCGCTCGCCGTGGCCCGCCAGTGTGCCCAGGCCCTGGAGCGTACCCGCCTCTTCGAGTCCCTGGAGCAGGCCTGGCAGGGGCTCGATGCCATCCTCGATGCTGCGCCGCTCGCCCTGCTCGTGCTCGACGGGGACGGCACCGTCCGCCGCTGGAACCCCGCGGCCACCCGCATCTTCGGCTGGAGCGCGGAGGAGGCAGTGGGCCACTTCCTGCCGACGACTCCGCCAGAGGCCCGCGACGAGCTGCTCACGCACCTGCGGGCGGCCTCGCGGGGCGAGCGCGCTCCCGCCCGCGAGCGCCGGCACCTGTGCAAGCAGGGGCAACCCATCGACGTGGTGTACTGGCTCTCCTCGCTCGTGGACGCGAGCGGCCAGCGCCGGTGCATCTACATCGCCGCGGACGACACCCTGCGCAAAGAGGCGGAGCGGCGTGCAGACGGGCTCACCCACGAGCTTCAGCGCCAGGTGGCCGAGTTCCAGACACTGCTGAACGTCGTCCCCGCGGGCATCGCCATCGCTCGGGAGCCCCAGTGCCAGCGCATCCAGGCGAATGCCTGGCTCACGCAACTGCTGGACCTCCCCGAGGGCACCAACCTCTCGCTCAGCGCACCCGAGGCCGAACGTGTCCAGGGCATGCGGTTCCTGCGGAGGGGGCGGGAGCTGCGGGCCGAAGAGCTGCCCATGCAGCGGGCCGCCGCGACCGGCGAGGAGGTGCTCGACGTGACGCTGGACGTGGAGCTGCGGGGGCGGCGCTTCACCCTGCTCACCTCCACGGTCCCCCTCTTCGACGAGGAGCACAAGCCTCGCGGCGTCATCGCCAGCTTCCTCGACATCACCTCCCGCACGCGCGCCATGGAGGCCCAGCACTTCCTGGCCGAGTGCAGCGCCGCGCTCTCCTCCACCCTGGACCAGGAGCAGACCTTCCAGATGCTGGCCCGGCTCTGCATCCCCGGGCTCGCCAGCATGGCCATGCTCTTCGGCTCCAAGGCCGATGGCACCCTCGGCCTGCTGTCCACGGCGCATGCGGATCCCGAGCTGGAGAGGCTGCTGGTCCGGCGCGGCCAGCACCTGCGCGCCACCGATGAGAAGCTCCTCCGCGAGGTCCTACGCACCGGGAGGCCCCGACTCATCCCGACGCTGGACGAGCCGGGCCTCGGTGAAGCCGGGGATGATCCGGAGCGGAGGCTCATCCGCGAGCGGCTCGCCCTGCGCTCCGCCATGCTCATCCCCATCTGCTCTCAACAGCGCGTCACCAATGTGCTGGTGCTCGGCTCGTCGGAACGGACCTACACCTGCGATGACTGCACCTTCGCCCAGGAGTTCGCCGCCCACGCCGCCTCCGCCCTCGACAACGCGAGGCTCTACCGCGAGGCCCGCGAGGCGGTGGCCCTGCGCGACGAGTTCCTCGGCATCGCCGGGCATGAGCTGCGCACGCCCCTCACCGCGTTGAAGCTCGGGCTGCAGAGCCTCTCGCGGGAGGGCGTCGCCGTGGGACAGCACGAGCGGCTGACGAAGTGGATCAACCACTGTCAGCGCCAGGGCGAGCGGCTGGGCCGGCTGGTGAATGATCTGCTGGACGTGGGGCTGATCACCTCCGGGCGCATGCCGCTGGTGTGCGAGGAGCTGGATCTCTCCGCGCTGGTGGAGGAGGTGGTGGCGCGGCTGCGGCCCGAGCTGGAGCTGGCGGGCTGCCCCGTGTCGCTGAGGCTGGAGTCTCCCCTCATGGGCTCCTGGGATCGCTCACGGCTGGAGCAGGTGCTGACCAACCTCCTCTCCAACGCGGCGAAGTACGGCAATAGCCGGCCCATCCAGGTCCACGCCTCGGCCCTGCCCGGGGACAGGGTCCGATTGAGCGTGCGGGATGAGGGCATCGGCATCTCCCCCGAGGACCAGGCGCGCATCTTCGGACGCTTCGAGCGCGCCGTCTCCGAGCGCCACTACGGCGGCTTGGGACTCGGGCTGTGGATTACCCAGCAGATCGTTCGCCGGTTCGGCGGCCACATCGGCGTGGCCAGCGCGAGGGAGCAGGGTTCGACCTTCACGGTGGACCTGCCTCGATACGTCGAGGTGGAAGCCCCGGAGGCGCTCAGGAGAGGGGCCCGCTCACGCCCCAGCCTGGAGCAGGCCGCGACCGCCGAGACACTGGCGCGGGCGGAGGGCGAACCCCTGTACCGCTCCATCCTCACCGCGCTCTGGGAAGGCATCGTCGTGCAGAGCCGCGACGGCAACATCCTCACCGCCAACGCGAGCGCCGAGCACATCCTCGGGCTGTCCGTGGACGAGATGACGGGCCGCACCTCGATGGATCCCCGGTGGCGAGCCATCCACGAGGATGGCTCGGACTTCCCCGGCTCGGAGCACCCCTCGATGGAGGCGCTGCGCACCGGCAAACCTGTCCGCAGCGTGTTCATGGGCGTCCAGCGGCCCGACGGCTCCCGGGTGTGGCTGATCGTCAACGCCCAGCCGCTCCAACGGCCGGGAGAGCCGGCGCCCTATATGGTGGTGACCTCCTTCTTCGACGTGACCGAGCTGCGGCGGGTCCCACCTCAGGTGCTCCCCGTTCCGTCCGAGGCGCCCTGATATTGCTTGAGCTTTCGGAACAGGGTGGACGTGCCGATCTTCAACTTCTCGGCGGCCTTGAGCTTGTTGCCCCCCATCGCCTCGAGCACGGCGAGGATGTAGTCGCGCTCGACCTCCTCCAGCGATCGGAGGTTGTCCGGCGTGTAGACCGGAGTGACCGCGCCCCGGATTTCATCGGGCAGGTCCTGGACCTCGATGCAGTTGCCCTGGGTCAGCACCACGGCGCGCTCGAGGGTGTTCTCCAACTCCCGCACGTTGCCCGGCCAGGGGTGGCGCAGGAGCTGGTTGGCGGCCTCGGGGCTGAGCCCGGACACCTTCCGCTGGAGCCGTGACGCGGAGCGCGCCAGGAACATCCGCGCGAGCGCGAGGATGTCGTCATGCCGCTCTCGAAGCGGAGGGATGCGGATCTCCACCACGCGCAGCCGGTAGTAGAGGTCCTGCCGGAAGCGCCCCGCGCGGATCTCCGCGGTCAGATCCTTGTTGGTGGCCGCCAGCACCCGTACGTCGACGGAGCGGTGGGTGTTCTCCCCCACGCGGCGGATCTCCCGCTCCTGGAGCGCGCGGAGGATCTTCACCTGCATCGAGAGCGGCACCTCTCCGAGCTCGTCCAGGAAGAGCGTGCCGCCCTGGGCGGCCTCGAAGAGCCCGGTCCGGTCCTGGGTCGCGCCCGTGAACGAACCCCGCGTGTGCCCGAAGAGCTCGCTCTCCAGCAGGTTCTCGGGCACCGCCCCACAGTTGATGGCCACGAAGGGGCCCGCCGCGCGAACCGAGCGCTCGTGGATGAAGCGAGCCAGCACCTCCTTGCCGACGCCGCTCTCGCCGGTGATGAGGACCGTCGAGTCGACCTGGGCCACGCGCTCTGCGAGATCTCTCACGCGCCGCATGGCCGGACTCTTCCCCAGGCTGTCCTTCGGGCCCTCCTCCCCTTCTGTCCGAGCCAGCTCCCGCTTCTTTGCCCGCAGCGTTCGCTCGGTGTTCTTCAGGGCCTGGGTCACCCGGCTGAGCGTCTCATCGAGACCATCCTTCTCGAAGTAGACGAGCTGAGCGGCGACCTCCTCGCCCCACTCCTCTCGAGGCCGGCCCACCATGACGCAGGTCGCGTCTCCCTTCCCCCGGCACCGCTCCTCGATGCAGTACATGGGGCGCCCCTGGCCGTAGCTCAAGTAGCCGCTGGCGAAGCCGCACAGCGTCCAGCAGACCGGCTCCTCGGACAGCCCGATGTGCAACAGGTGCTGCTCGGCCTCGAACGACTCGTTCCAGAGCCCCTCGGCGAAAGGGGCATTCTCCACGGGTCCCTCGCGATGGATGGGCTCGAAAATCACCAGCCCCTGGAGCCGATGCAGGCGACCTCCCGCGCGCCGCCACTCGTCCGGGGAATCCCACGGGAAGGAGTCCTTCAACGTCTCGGCGGTGCGTCGGCCCAGGGCATAGCCGAACCGGGTGAGCAGGGCCCGCGCCCCCGCCAGCCCCAGGGTGTCGATGAGCTGCTTGCGCAGCAGCCCCAGGGCCACCGCGTCGAGCAAGAGGGCCCGCTGGCCCGCGAAGCGAAGGATTCCCCCCTTCGGCTCGAACTGAAGCAGCTCCCGCAGGTCCAGCTCTTCCAAGCGCATGTGCTTCCTCTCCCAACAACACCAAAATGGTATGGCCGGAATGCCATCTTGGGAGTGTCGAAGCAAGGGCGCCTTGAGGCCCCTTGTAATTTCAGCCACTTGAGCACCGCCAAGGACTGGCATCGCTCTTGATAAGGAACAGTGCGTGCGCTTCAGCACGAGACCACAGGAGAAGCAGCAATGAACGTCGGCAACAGCCTCAAGGTCCTCGGCAGTCGGTCCACCCTGGCGGCCCTGGTCGTCACGATGCTCGTAGCGGGAACGAGCGCTTTCGCGCAGAAGGCCACGGGCAAGCCCAGCCCGCGCCTGCTCACCCCGCAGAACTCGGCCATCATCCTCATCGATCACCAGCCGCAGATGGCGTTCGCGGTGCAGTCCATCGACCGCACGCTGCTCACCAACAACGTGACGGGGCTGGCGAAGACCGCGAAGATCTTCAATGTCCCGACCATCCTCACCACGGTGGCGGAGAAGAGCTTCAGCGGCCCTCTGTTCCCGGAGATCACGGCGGTCTTCCCGAACGTGAAGCCGATCGACCGCACCACGATGAACTCGTGGGAGGACGCCAACTTCATCCAGGCGGTGAAGCAGACGGGCCGCAAGAAGCTGGTCATCGCGGCGCTCTGGACCGAGGTGTGCCTCATCGGCCCCGCGCTGTCGGCCATCGACGAGGGCTATGAGGTCTACATCGTCACGGACGCGTCGGGCGGCGTGAGCAAGGAAGCGCACGACATGGCGGTGCAGCGCATGGTGCAGGCCGGCGCCATCCCGGTGACCTGGATGCAGGTGCTGCTCGAGTACCAGCGGGACTGGGCGCGCCAGGGCACCTACGAGGCGGTGACCTCGCTGGCGAAGCAGCACGGCGGCGCGTACGGCACGGGCATCTTCTACGCCAAGACGATGCTGGGTGAGCACGCCAACGAGGGCGGCGCCAGCAAGAGCACCAGCAAGTAACCCGGACTTTGGGCGCGGAGCGACGGTAGGTTTCCCTCGGGTTTCCCCCCCTCCCGAGGATCCCCGTCGCCTCCGCGCCCGCTTTCTTTTTGGAGAACCGCCATGCGCTCGCTCAAAACCCTCCTGTCTCGCACCTCGCATCGACTCGGTGTCCTGGCGATCACCGCCAGCCTCTTCGGAGCCTGCAGCCACACCGCTTCCACGACCCGTGGCGAAACCCACGCCGACCTCATCCTCCACCATGGCAAGGTCGTCACCCTGGATGCGGAGAACCGGATCGCCTCCGCGATCGCCATCCGGGATGGCAATGTCCTCGCGGTGGGCAGTGACGCGGAGGTCGAGCGGTACCGCACCGGAGAGACCCAGGTGATCGACCTGGGCGGTCGCACGGTCATCCCCGGGCTGAACGACTCTCATATCCACGTCATCCGAGGGGGCCTCAACTACAACCTGGAGCTGCGCTGGGAAGGTGTCCCGAGCCTCGCCAAGGCGCTGGAGTTGGTCCGTCTCCAGGCGGACCGCACACCTGCCGGACAGTGGGTCCGCGTGGTGGGAGGCTGGTCGGAGTTCCAGTTCGCCGAGCGCCGCCTGCCCACGGTGGCCGAGCTGAACGCGGCCGCGCCGAAAACGCCGGTGTTCGTGCTGTACCTGTACGGCAAGGCGCTGCTGAACCAGGAGGCCCTGCGAGTGCTGGGCATCACCAAGGACACGCCGAACCCTCCGGGCGGGGTCATCGAGCGCGACGCACAGGGCAACCCCACGGGCATGCTGGTCGCCAAGCCGGATGCCTTCATCCTCTATTCGACCCTGGGGCGCTTGCCGAAGCTCTCGCCCGAGGAGCAGGTGAACTCCACGCGGCAGTTCATGCGCGAGCTCAACCGGCTGGGCGTGACGAGCACCATCGACGCGGGCGGCGGCGGGCAGAACTTCCCGGACGACTACGCGGTGGGCACGGAGCTGGCCAAGCGCGGTGAGCTGACGCTGCGCATCGCCTACTACCTCTTCGCGCAGAAGCGAGGCCAGGAGCTGCAGGACTACCAGCGGTGGTCGACGATGACGCGTCCGGGGACCAACGCGGACCTGCTGCGCCCCAACGGGTACGAGATGGAGGGCGCTGGCGAGAACGTGCTCTGGGAGGCCGCCGACTTCGAGAACTTCCTGGAGCCGAGGCCGGATCTTCAAGCGGGCATGGAGCCGAAGCTGGAGGAGATCTTGTCCCTGTTCGCGGAGAAGGGCTGGCCCTTCCGCATCCACGCCACCTATGACGAGTCCATCTCCCGCATCCTCGATGTCATCGAGCGGGTGAAGGAGAAGCGGGGCTTGGAGAACCTGCGCTTCATCATCGACCACGCGGAGACCATCTCCGAGCGCAACCTGGCGCGGGTGGCGAAGCTGGGCGGAGGCATCGCGGTGCAGGACCGCATGGCGTTCCAGGGCGAGCACTTCATCACCCGGTACGGGAAGGAGGCTGCCTCGCACACGCCGCCCGTGAAGCGAATGCTGGAGCTGGGGATTCCCGTGGGGCTGGGGACCGATGCCACGCGCGTGTCCAGCTACAACCTCTGGCTGTCGCTGCACTGGCTGGTGTCCGGCAAGACGCTCGGGGGCACCGCGCTCAACGCGCCCGAGGCGCGGCTGGACCGGGTGACGGCGCTGCGGCTGGCGACCGTGGGCAGCGCGTGGTTCTCCGGAGAGGAGAAGCTGAAGGGCACGCTGGAGCCGGGGCGGTATGCGGACCTGGCGGTCCTCTCCGGCGACTACCTGTCCGTGCCGGAGGACGACATCAAGTCCCTCGAGTCCGTACTCACGGTGGTGGGTGGCAAGGTGGTGTTCGCGGCGGGAGACTTCGCCCCGCTGGGTCCCGCCGCCGCTCCAGCGCAGCCGGCCTGGTCGCCCGTGTCGCTCCCTCGCAACTGAGTCATCTTGGCTACTGGCGAGGGCGCAGGAGGAAGGTGCTCATCGCCATCACAGCGCCGATCCCCAGCGTGGTCAGCCCCACCATCAGGCTGATGTTCCCGAGCCCGAAAGGGTCGGTGATGAAGGCCCAGGCGGAGAACGACAGCCAGCCCAAGCTCACTACACCCATCAACCCCGCCCCCACCTGCTGCAAGGTCCGTTTGCCCATCCAGCCGCCCAGGATGGCCGCGGGGGCGGGCACCAGCACCGCGAGGATGACGAGCAGGCTCAGAGCGAAGCCTTCGCCAGACCGGGTCAGGTTGTTGCTCAGGAACGGCAGTACAGCGACACCCGACGCTCCCGTGCCGAGGACTCCCAGCAGGGTCCCCGGCACGGAGGCGCGGCCCTTCACGGACCCTCGCCCTTCGCGTGCTCCTCGAAGTCGAGGTCTCGGTGGAACGTCTCCTCGATGCGCGTGAGCGACAGCAGCGCCAGGGTGAAGCAAATGCTTCCAATCGTCAGGGCCGCGTTCGAGACGCCGATGTGGCCCTTCAGGAAGCCGAAGCCGCTGGCCGCGATCGCCGCCGAACCGCGCACGAAGTTGGGCACCGTCGTCGCCACGGTGGCGCGGATGTTGGTCCCGTACTGCTCGGCGGCCATGGTGACCAGCACCGCCCAGTACCCCACCGTGATGCCGATCAGGAAGCTCAGCACATAGACCATGGTGCTGGTGAGCCCCGGCACCAGGCCATACATGAGCATCAGGGCGAACCCGGCGCACAGGTTCAGCGCCACGGCGCGCTTGCGGCTCTTGAGCAACTGGCTGAAGACACCCGCCAGCAGGTCGCCAATCGTCAGACCGATTGAACCGGCCAGGATGGCATTGCCCGCCGTCACCGTGCCCTGCACGTTCAAGCCCGCGGTCAGCTCCGGGGCGAACGTGAACAGGATGCCCGTCGTGAAGTAGATGGGCACGCCGATCAGGATGCAGCAGATGTATTTGAAGAAGCGCCCGCCCTGCAGCAGCAGGAAGGGGTTGGCCCGGGAGGGGTCCATCTTCTTGGTGAAGAGCTCGGACTCGGAGACCTTGAAGCGCGCGAACAGCAACGCCAGGCCCATCACGCCACCGGTCAGGTACGCCGTCTTCCACTGCAGGTACTGGCCCACGAGCGCCGCCGCGACGATGCCCAGCATGCCCAGCGTCGCGACGATCGTCGTGCCCAGACCGCGCTTGTCCTTGGGCAGGGACTCGGCCACCAGGGTGATCGCCGCCCCGAGCTCACCCGCGAGGCCCACGCCGCCCAGGAAGCGGAAGACCGCATAGCTCGTCACGTCCCAGGCGAACGCGTTGCCGATGTTGGCGAACGAGTACAGCAGGATCGAGCCGAACATCACCGAGAGGCGGCCCCGCTTGTCGCCGAGCACGCCCCACAGCAGGCCGCCGACCATCATGCCGACCATCTGGCAGTTGTAGATGAGGATGCCCTTCTGGAGGATCTCGGCCGGGTCGGTGATCCCGATGTCCTTGAGAGAGGCGGAGCGCACCACGCCGAACAAGGTGATGTCGAACAGATCGACGAAGTATCCGAGCCCGGCCACCAGCACGGTGAGGTTCATCACCGAGCGGAGATCTCGCAGGAATTTCATGGCGCGCGATTACGGGGGCTTACCCCGCTGGGGTCAAGGACTTCTCTGTCTCATCCAGGAAACGCCGGAGCAGCGCGTTGATCTCTCCGTCTTTCTGGATCGTCACCGCGTGTGAGGCATCGGGGATCTCGACGTAGCGCGCTCCGGGAATGGCCGCCGCGAGCTGCTTGCCGAACGCGGGCAGCGCGATCGGATCCTCCTCCGCGCTCACCACCAGCGTCGGAATCCGCGCCAACGCGCCCAGCCGCTCGAGCGCGTGGTGCCGGCTCATCGCCTGGAGTTGCTGCATGAGGATGGGCGGGTTCTCCGAGAGGTCTCTGCCCATCAGCGGCGCCATCCGGTCCGCCAGCGCATCCACCGGAGTGGACCGCAGGTACGCCTTCGACATGAGCATCTGGAGCAGACTCCGCCGCCGCATGCCGCGCGTGCCAATCCGGGTCCGCAGCCCCATCCAGAGGATCCGCGGCGTGACGCGTGCCCCGTCCCGGCCCCGGGCGAACGTACACATCAGAGAGAGGCTCCGCACCCGCTCCGGACAGTCCAGCGCGAGCTGCTGGGCGATGAGGCCGCCCATCGAGTGGCCCATGACATGCGCCGACTTCCACCCCATGGCATCCATGAGGGCCCGCGCATCCTCCGCCATGGCCTCGATGCTCAGGGGCCCCTTTCCGGAGCCGCTCTTGCCCAAACCCCGGTTATCGAAGCAGAGGACCTGGAAGTCCTGGGACAGGGCGCGCACCTGGGGCCGCCAGCCCTCGCCGATGACGCCCACTCCCTGGATCATCAATACGGGAGGGCCCTGGCCCTCCACGTCATAGGAGAGCTCGAAGCCATCGCGGCTCAGGTGGGGCATGGCCTAGAGCGTGGGCCGCAGGCGCTGCGTCTCGGGCAGCACGATGAACCACTTTCCGTCGTGCGCTCGGAGCGTATAGGTGTCCGAGCAGCCGGCCGAGTACGGCATCTTCCCGAGCTCGCGGAAGGTGACGCGGCACTTGAACTTCACCACCGCCTCCACGTCCGGCTTGACCTCGATCAACTCCAGGATGGTGAGGTCGATGTCGGTGTTGCTGCCGTAGGTGGACTCGTAGAAGGCGGCGGCGCCCGGGATGGAGCCCACCTTCGCCAGGCTCTCCGGGTCGACCATCTCGGCCATGTCCTCCCAGTTGTGGGACTCGGCCGCAGAGAAGAACGACTTGATCGTCCCATCGGGGCTGCCTTTGGGCCCGTAGCAAGCCGCGAGCAGGACGACACTCAAAGTGGAGCAGAGGACGACGCGTGCCATACCCTCCGTTCTACTACTTCCCCCGGTGCGCCGGAATAGCGATTGCAGGACCGTGGTAAGAGGCCCCCATACCCATGACAACCATCACGGTCCTGGTCGTCGATGACGACCGAGCCAACCTCGACTCCGTCGCCCGCATCTTCCAGCGCGAGGGGCTCGCCACCTTGAGCGCCTCCAGCGGCACCGAGGCGCTCGAGCTCCTGCGCAAGCCGGAGGTCAGCGTCATGGTGACGGATCTGATGATGCCCGGCATGGACGGGCAGGAGCTGCTCAAGGCCGCGCGCACCATCCGCCCGGACGTGGAGGTGGTGCTGATGACCGCCTACGGCACGGTGGAGACGGCGGTGGCGGCCATGAAGGACGGCGCCTACGACTTCATCACCAAGCCGCTCAAGCGCCACTCCCTGGTCAAGTCGGTGCAGAAGGCGCTGGAGAAGCAGGCCCTCGTCGCCGAGAACAAGTCCCTCAAGGCCCGGCTGGCCGAGATGGGCGCCTCGGGCGGCAAGGCCATGGTGGGCCAGTCCCCCGCGTTCCGGGCGATGATGGACACCCTGCGCCAGGCGGCACCTTCCACCGCCACCGTGCTGCTGATGGGCGAGTCGGGCACCGGCAAGGAGCTGGCCGCGCGCGCCGTCCACGAGCACTCCAGCCGCGCCAAGGGCCCCTTCATCGCCGTCAACTGCGCCGCGCTGCCCGAGAGCATCCTCGAAGCGGAGCTCTTCGGCGTCGAGCGCGGCGCCTACACCGGCGCGGTGGCCCGCCGCGAGGGCCGCTTCGAGCGCGCCAACGGCGGCACCCTCTTCCTGGACGAGGTGGGCGAGATGCCCCTGTCGGCCCAGGTGAAGCTGCTGCGCGTGCTCCAGGAGGGTGAAATCGAGCGGCTGGGCGGCACCCAGACGGTGAAGGTGGACGTGCGGCTGGTGGCCGCCACCAACAAGGACCTCCAGAAGGAGGTAGCCGAGGGCCGCTTCCGCGAGGACCTCTATTACCGCCTCAACGTGGTGGAGATGCGCGTGCCCGCCCTGGCCTCGCGCCGCGAGGACATCCCCTTGCTGGCCGACGCCTTCCTGCGCCGCTTCGCCGCCAAGAACGGCAAGACGCTGCGCGGCTTCTCTCCCGAGGCCCTCCAGATTCTGGAGAACTACGCCTGGCCGGGAAACGTGCGAGAGCTCGAGCACGCCGTCGAGCGCGCGGTCGTCCTCGCCAAGAACGAGGTGCTGGAGGCCAGCGACCTGCCCGAGAGTGTGCGCAAGGGCCCGCTGGGCTCGGCCGGTCAGCTGATCATCCCCATCGGCACGCCCATGGAGGAGATCGAGCGCCGGGTGATCCACGAGACCCTGCGCCACACCAAGGGCGACAAGACGCTGGCGGCCCGCCTGCTGGGCATCGCCGCGCGCACCATCTACCGCAAGCTGGAGCGCGAGGCCTCGGGTGAGGAGGAGGGACCGGACACCCCCTCGGACGCCGAATGACAGCCCGTCACGGCCTCCCCCACCCGGCTTTGACAAATTGTCCAAGCCCGTCCGACGCCCTGCTCCCTCGCGTGGGGACCTGCCCCGTACCGGAATAATTCCGGGCACTTGGCCGTAAGCCACGGGTTCTTTAGCCGCCCTCGGGTGGCACTTCGCTTGCTCAATCCGTTGGGCAGCCTTCCTGGACGCGTGATGGAACTCTTCTTCCGCAAATACTTCTGGACCGTGAACCTGGTGTTCATCCTGCTCGTCGCCTGGATGGTGGCGCGAACAGCGAACCTGTTCGTGGAGTCCTCCATCGCGCCGGGCCCCGTCTCCGAGCCGACGGCGCGCGCGCCTCAGCGCTCCCGCCCCGCCGAGCAGGTGGCGACGCTCGACATGGTGCGCCTGTCGAAGCTCACTGGCATCAAGCTGCCCGAGCCCGAGGTGGCCGTGCAGGAGCCCACCTCCGCGCCGCCGGTCGACGAGAACGCGGATCCGGTCAAGAGCGGCCTGCGGGTGAAGCTGCTGGGCACGCTGGTGGCCGCCGACAAGCTCTGGTCCTTCGCCTCCGTGCAGGACATGGTCACCCAGCGCTCGCAGACGTACATGGTGGGTGACCGCATCCAGGGCGCCGAGGTGCTCGACATCCAGCGCGAGCGCGTCATCGTCCTCAACAACGGCCGCAAGGAGTTCATCGACGGGCAGCCCGGCGATGGCAGCGCGCCGGCGCCTACCTTCACGCCTCCGCCCGTGGCCGAGGCGCGCCCCGCGGGCCCCGCCAACAGCGGCCTGGGCAACGGCATCCGCGCCCTCAACGAGAACGAGTACGAGGTGCCGCGTGGAGAGATCGACCGCACCCTGGCCAACCTCAACGAGGTGGCCATGCAGGCCCGCATCGTGCCGGCCTTCAAGGATGGGCAGGCGCAGGGCTTCAAGCTCTTCTCCATCCGCCCGGACTCGATCTACTCGAAGATCGGCGTCCAGAACGGCGACGTCATCCGCCGCATCAACGGCTTCGACTTGAACAGCCCCGAGAAGGCGCTGGAGGTCTACTCGAAGCTGAAGGAATCCAGTCGCATCGAGATCGAGATCGAGCGCAACGGCGCGCCGATCCGCAAGACGTACAACGTCCGCTAACCCCCGCAGTGCAAGTCCTTCCATGAAGACGCTCTCGCCCTGGTCGCTCCTGCTGTGCCTGGCGCTGGCCACCTCGCCCGCCTGGGCCCAGCGCCGCCCTCCTCCCGCCGGCAACACCCCTCCACCCGCCGGGGAGCGGCAGATCACCCCGCAGCCCTCGGGCGTCACCGCCACTGGCGAGGGCGCTCCCAAGCCCGAGGGGCGCACCACGCCCACCTGTGAGGAGGCCCGGCGCCGCGCGCGCTACGGCATCTACTTCGACAAGGTGGACATCGAGAAGCTGGTGCAGACCGTCTCGGACGCCACCTGCAAGACGTTCATCCTCCCGGAGAACGTGCGCGGGAAGATCTCCATCATCGGCCCCGAGAACGGCCGCGTGGAGGTCGACGCGGACGCCTTCTACTCCGCCTTCCTCGCGTCGTTGGATGCCAACGGCCTGTCGGTCTACCCGCACGGCCGCTTCCTGAAGATCGTCGACAAGCGCTCGGCCAAGCAGAACCCGATCCCGACGATCATCGACGCCAACACCCCGTACACCACCAACGAGCAGATGGTGACCAAGCTCTTCCGCATCCGGTATGTGGAAGTGGAGCCGCTGCGCGGGGTGCTGCAGCAATTGGTGTCCAAGGACGGCGACACCATCCCGTACCCGCCGGACACCATCATCGTCAACGACGTGGGCTCCAACATGCACCGCCTGGAGCGCATCGTCGCCCAGCTGGACACGCGCGCCTCCAGCGACGAGTTGCGCATCATCCAGGTGCAGTTCGCCAGCGCGCAGGAGGTGGCGGCCACGGTACAGAAGATCTTCGAGGGCAAGGCGCGCCCCGGCCAGCGCCCGGGCGGCTTCGCCAACGTCTCGCCTGGCGCCTCTCCCGGAGAGATCGCCGCCGCCAATGCCGCCGCCGCTGGCGGCCAGGAGGGCTCCGGGGGTTCCGTCACGCTGACGCAGATCATCCCGGATGAGCGCACCAACAAGCTGATCATCGTGGCCAGCCCCGCCGCCTTCGATCGCATCCTGCAGCTCATCCGCGAGGTGGACGTGCCCACCGACGCGGGTGGCCGCATCAACGTCTACCCGCTGGAGAACGCGGACGCCGAGGAGCTGGCCAGCACGCTGCAGACGCTGGCGCAGGGCACCGCCAATCGGCCGCGCATCCCCACCCCCACGCCTCCTCCGGGCGTGGGTGGCAACATCCGCTCTCCCGCTGTCGCCGCCGAGCTGTTCTCCGGCGAGGTGAAGGTGTCCGCCGACAAGGCCACCAACTCGCTGGTCATCGTCGCCAGCCAGGCCGACTACCGCAACATCCTCCGGGTCATCGAGCAGCTGGACATCCCGCGCCGCCAGGTGTTCGTCGAGGCCGTCATCATGGAGGTCAACCTCGACCGCAACTCCGAGTTCGGCATCAACTTCCACAGCGGCTACAAGCTCTCCACGGACCAGGGAGCGGTGCCCGGCCTGTTCGGCACCAAGTACACCTCGCAGGGTCTGCCGCCCTCCTTCTCGCTGGCGAACCTGGCCGGCTTCGGCGGCTTCCTGGCCGGTCTGCAGGGCCCGGTGATTCCGGAGCTGCAGAAGCTGGGCATCGACATCCCCGCCTTCGGCGTGGTGCTGCACGCGCTGCAGCAGAGCTCGGACGTGAACGTGCTCTCCACCCCGCACATCCTCACCAGCGACAACGAGGAAGCGGAGATCACCGTAGGCCAGAACGTGCCCTTCCAGTCGGGCTTCTCGCCCAGCTCGCTGGGCACCGGCCTGGGCACGGGCACCGGTACGGGCACCGGCCTCAACCAGTCGCTGCTGGGCGGTCTGGGCGGCCTGGGCTCGCTGTTCGCCCCCATCACCCGCCAGAACGTGGAGCTGAAGCTCACCGTCAAGCCGCAGATCAACGAGAGCGACTTCATCCGCCTGGTGATTACGGAGCAGACCGAGGAGATCGCCTCCAGCGATCCGGTACTCGGCCCCACCACCTCCAAGCGCAGCGCGAAGACGACGGTGGTCGCCAAGGATCAGGAGACGGTGGTCATCGGCGGCATCATGCAGGACCGCACCATCGAGTCGGTCGCCAAGGTGCCGGTGCTGGGTGACATCCCCATCGTGGGCCACCTGTTCCGGGAGACCTCGCGCAAGAAGACGAAGACCAACCTGCTGCTCTTCCTGACGCCCTACATCATCCGGGACCAGACGGACTTCCGCACCATCTTCGAGCGGAAGATGCGGGAGCGGCAGCAGTTCGTGGAGCAGTTCTACGGGCAGGTGCCGGGCTACGACGTGGCCATCGACTTCACCCGCAAGCCGGGCCCGCTGTCGCGGATGAACCAGTCGGTGCTGCGCGAGCAGCAGCGGGCGGAGAACGGCGGTCCGGGCGGCCCGGGCGAGCGCGTCATCCGGCCGAACAGCGCGGCGACGCCTGGCTCCGAGGCTCCCTCGCAGGGCGGGCAGGCGCCCGTGCCTCCGGCGGGTGAGCAGCCGCCGACCATGCCGCCGCCGGGAATGGGCGCCGAGCCCGAGGTGCGGGAAGTCCAGCCGCCTCCCCCGGGTTCGGATGGATCAGTGCCCGCGCCGGAGACCCCCGAGCGCCTTCGCATCCAGCCGGACACGGGAGCGCCAGAGCAAACCCCATGAGCCTTACGACCGACGCCACCACCGCCACCGCCCTGCCGACCGAGGCCTCCTCGCGCAACGACGCCACGCAGATCGTCGCGCACAGCCACGCGTTCCTCTCGGGCCGGCCCATCGGGGAGATCCTCCGCGCCACCACCTCGCTCTCCGAGGCGAAGCTCGAGGAGGCGCTCACCGCCCAGGCCGAGAAGGGCGGCCGGCTGGGGGAGGTGCTCGTCGGGCTCAAGGCCGTGTCCGAAGAGGACGTGGCCAAGGCGCTCGGGCTCCAGCTCGATCTGCCCTTCCTCCAGCGCATCTTCCTGGAGGAGGTGGACCCGGAGCTGGTGAAGAAGGTGCCCATCAACTTCGCCAAGCAGGCGAAGATCATCCCCCTGTCCCTGCAGGACGACGTGGTGGTCATCGCCGTAGCGGACCCGCTGGACACCGCGGCGATGGACCACGCGCGCATGCTGCTGGGCTACAGCCTCAACCCGCGAATCGCGCTGGCCTCCACCATCTCGGACGCCATCAACAGCGTGTATGACCGGTCCATCAACGAGGCCGAGAAGCTCGTGGATGAGCTGGAGGCCACGGACCTGGACTCGCTGGCCCACGAGCTGGAGGAGCCCAAGGACCTGCTGGATGACACCAGCGACGAGGCGCCCGTCATCCGCCTGGTCAACTCCATCCTCTTCCGCGCCGCCAAGGAGCGCGCGAGCGATATCCACATCGAGCCCATGGACCGGGAGCTGATGGTGCGCTTCCGCGTGGACGGCGTGCTGCAGGAGGTCATCAAGCCTCCCAAGCGCTACCAGAACTCGATCGTCAGCCGCGTGAAGGTGATGGGGCAGCTCAACATCGCCGAGAAGCGCCTGCCGCAGGACGGCCGCATCCGCATCAAGCTGGCCGGCCGCGACATCGACATCCGTCTGTCCACCATCCCCACCACGTTCGGCGAGCGCATCGTCATGCGTCTGCTCGACAAGACGGCCACGCTGCTGGACTTGTCCGAGATCGGCATGGGCCAGGCGACGCTGGAGGGGATGGAGTCGGTCATCAAGCGCTCGCACGGCATCATCCTCGTGACGGGCCCCACCGGCTCCGGAAAGACGACGACGCTCTACGGCGCCCTGTCGAAGATCAACACCCCGGACCTCAACATCCTCACCGTCGAGGACCCGGTGGAGTACCAGCTCAAGGGCATCGGCCAGATGGCCATCAGCCCGAAGATCGGCCTGAGCTTCGCGCAAGGCCTGCGCGCCTTCCTCCGTCAGGACCCCGACGTCATCATGGTGGGCGAGATCCGCGACAAGGAGACGGCGGAGATCGCCATCCAGGCCTCGCTCACGGGCCACCTGGTGTTCTCCACGGTCCACACCAACGACGCGGCGGGCGCCGTCACCCGTCTGGTGGACATGGGCGTGGAGCCCTTCCTCGTGGCCTCCTCGCTCACGGCCATCCTGGCCCAGCGCCTCGTGCGCCGCGTGTGCCCGGACTGCCGCGTGCAGTACAGCCCCACGGACGACGAGCTCAAGGAGCTGACGCACTCGCGTGCCTCCTTCAAGCAGCGCTACGGGGTGGAGAAGATCTACAAGGCCACCGGCTGCGCCAACTGCAACCGCACCGGCTACCGCGGCCGTACCGGTATCTACGAGTTCCTGCTCGTGGACGACGACGTGCGCCAGCTGGTGCTCAAGAACGTGGACGCGGCCACCATCAAGAAGACCGCCACCAACAAGGGCATGCTCACGCTCCTCGACGATGGCGCGCGCAAGGTAGCCCTGGGAGAGACGACCATCGCCGAGGTCCTCAGCATCACGCAGGAGGACATCTAACCGCCGCCCTCCCCTGAGGGAGGGTTGGGGGGTGCATCGCCATGCCGGTCTTCGAGTACAGAGGTCTCAACGGTGCGGGCAAGACGGTCAAGGGGCTGCTCGAGGCCGAGTCGCCCAAGACGCTGCGTGCCCAGCTGCGCAAGGACGGCATCTTCCTCACGGACGTGCTCGGCCAGGCCGAGGGCAGCCGCGCGGCGGTGATGAAGGGCGCGGGGGCTCAGCTCGCCGCCCGCGACATCGACCTGCGCAAGCTCACGCGCGGCCGCATCACCACCGAGGACATCGCCATCACCACCCGGCAGCTCGCCACGCTGCTGGGCGCGGGCGTCACCCTGGTGGAGTCGCTCACCGCGCTGGTGGACCAGGTGGAGAAGGAGCGCTTCAAGCGCGTGCTCTCGGACGTGAAGCAGCGTGTGAACGAGGGCTCATCGCTGGCCGACGCGCTCGGGCAGCACCAGAAAATATTCGGCTCGCTCTACGTGAACATGGTGCGCGCCGGCGAGGCCTCGGGCGCCCTGGACGCGGTGCTGCAGCGGCTGGCCGACTTCACCGAGAGCCAGGCCAAGCTGCGCCAGAAGATCGTCGGCACCATGCTCTACCCCGCCATCATGCTGGTGGTGGGCGGCGGCATCCTCGTGCTGCTGATGACGGTCGTCGTCCCGAAGGTGACGAAGATCTTCGAGTCGATGAACGCCACCCTGCCCTTCACCACGCGGGTGCTGATCGGCTTCAGCAACGCGCTGCAGGACTACTGGTTCATCATCTTCCCCTCGCTCTTCGGCGCCATCGCCTTCGCCGTCTGGTACTTCCGCAGCCCCGCCGGCAAGCCCATCTGGGACCGGTTCGCGCTCAAGGCGCCCGTGTTCGGCGGCCTGGTACGCCTGCTCGCCATCTCGCGCTTCGCCCGCACGCTGGCCACGCTGCTCAAGAGCGGCGTGCCGCTGCTGGCCGCCATGGACATCGTCAAGGCGGTCATCACCAACTCGGTGCTGGCGGACGTGATTGAGAAGGCGCGCGATGCCATCCGCGAGGGCGAGAGCATCGCCAACCCACTCAAGCGCTCGGGCCAGTTCCCGCCGCTCGTGTACCACATGGTCGCCATTGGTGAGCGCTCCGGCCAGCTGGAGGAGATGCTCCTGTCGGTGGCCGACAGCTACGAGACGCAGGTGAACGTGCGCATCGGCGCCCTCACCTCGCTGCTCGAGCCCATCCTCATCGTGATGATGGGCGCGGTGATTGCATTCGTAGCCTTCTCGATCCTGATGCCGATTCTGCAGGTGAACTCGGTCATCCGGTAACGCAGGAGAGAGGCGGCGATGAACGACACGCTCGACCGGTGGATTCAACGTGTCACCCTGGCGGCGATGGTCGCCCTGGCGGCGGCCCTGCTGACGGTGGGCGTCGTCCTCTACGCCACGGACTCACAGGCGGGTGCACCTCCGGCGGAAGTCACCCGCGGCGAGCCCTGACACAACGTCCCGGCAGGGCCTCATCGCCCTGCCAGAAAGTCACTCGAGGGAGAACATGGAGAAGACGAAGAAGCAGCAGCGCCGCCACAACCGCGGCATGACGCTCATCGAGATCATGGTGGTGATTACCATCCTCGGCCTCATCGCCGCGGCGGTGGGCGTGGCGGTCATCCCCCAGCTCAACCAGGCCCGCGTCGATCGCGCCCATCTGGACATCAAGAACATCCAGAACGCGCTCAAGCTCTACTACACCAAGAAGGGCAACTACCCCGACACGGCCACGGGCCTGCGCGGGCTGGTGGAGATGCAGGCGCTGGAGCAGATCCCGCGCGATCCGTGGAACAACGAGTACGTGTACCTGAACGAGGGCGGCAAGCCCGTCGTCTCCTCCTACGGCGCCGACGGCACCTCGGGCGGTGGGGACGACATCTCCTCCAAGGATTCGGCTCCCGGCGGAACCAAGTAGTCGCCCTCTTCCCGTCAGCCGAGGACCCAGAAGCCCATGGCCGAGCACGTCACCACCCCACAGAACCCCGACATGGCGCCGCGTCCGGCCCGGATGGGGCGACTCGTGGTCGGTGCCGTCGTCGCGCTCGCCACGGTCCTGGCCTTCGTGATGGTACAGCTGACGAACGATGAGACCCTGGGCGAGAAGCAGCGCCAGGCCCGGGCGGAGATCCGCAAGCTGGACGGCGTGTTCCGCGCCTTCTACCGGCTCATGGGGCGTTACCCCACCGAGCAGGAGGGCTTCGGCATCCTCGTGCAGGCGCGCGTGCTGGACAAAGAGCCGGTGGACCCATGGGGCCACCCGTACGTGTACCGCTTCAACGACAAGCGCTCCGGCGTGCTCTCCTATGGCGCGGACGGGGTGCCCGGCGGTCAGGGCGACGACGCGGACATCACCAGCGGCGGCGTCGAGGAGGCTCGGCGATGAGGCGTGCTCTTCCCCTTCACCCGCGGCGGGCCCAGCGCGGCCTGACGCTCATCGAGATCTGCATCGCGCTGCTGATCGCCGCGGTGCTCTTCTCGGCGGTGGTGACCAGCGTGGGCGCCATCACCGGCAGCAAGGCCAAGGCAGCCGCCGGAGAGCTGGCGGGCGTCATCCGCTCGCTCTACGACTCGGCCGCGCTCTCGGGCAAGACGTGCCGGCTGGTGTTCGAGATTCCGGACCCCAAGAGCGAGGACAAGACGAAGTACCACGCCGAGTGCGCCGCGGGCGGCGTGACGACCTCGCGGGACCGGGAGGCGGCCCTCAAGGATGAGAACCGCTCACGCGAGGACGAGAAGCGCTCGGGTGGTGACGAGCGGCGCAACTTCCGCAGCAGCGACAGCGGCGGCGCGCCCAGCCTGCAGGAGCTGATGGAGCAGGAGCAGGGCCGCGTGGAGCAGGCGGCGAAGTTCTCCAGCTACACCGCCGAGGAGGTGGAGCCGCGCGAGCTGCCTGGCGGGGTGACGCTCTCTGTGTGGACGCGCCAGCAGAAGACGGCCGTGGAGCAGGGCGTGGCCTACCTCTACTTCTTCCCCCAGGGCTACACGGAGAAGGCCCAGGTGTACGTGCGCCAGGGGGACAACGTGTGGACGCTCACCGTGTCACCGCTCACTGGCAAGGTGTCGGTGGTGGCCGAGGAGCTGGAGGTGCCTCGCACATGAAGTACACCCAACGAGGCTTCACGCTGCTGGAGACGGTCATCGCGCTCGCCATCCTGGCGCTGGCGCTGATGGCCATCTTCGATCTCAACTCCGGCGCTGTCTCCAACCACGTCTACTCCAAGCACCTCACCGTGGCCTCGCTGCTGGCCCGCTCGAAGATGACGGACCTGGAGCAGCAGCTCTACGACGACGGCTTCCCCGCCGACGATGACGAGGAGGCGGGCGACTTCTCCGAGGAGGGCTGGCCCAACTTCAAGTGGCGCGCGAAGATCATCGCCCCCAAGACGGACGGCGTGTCGCCCGACCAGCTGATCGGCGCCATCTTCAACCTGCCCATCGGGGACTCGGGCGGGGACCTGGGCGGGCTGGCGAGCATGTTCGGCGGCGGCGGCGCGGACGGCGCGAGCAGCGGCGGCCCCGTGCCGGCGGGCGGCGGACTGGGCGGCATGGCCGCGGGCATGGCGCAGCCCATGTTCACGCAGATGGTGGAGCAGCTCACCCAGTCAGTGCGAGAGGTACACCTCACCGTCACCTGGAAGCAGGGCACGCTGGTGGAGAGCATGGACGTGGTGACGCACGTGGTGTCGCTCGGCCCGGGCTCGGACCGCAACGGCGGCGCCGCCTTCAACTCGGCCCAGGGCCGGCAGGCCGCGGAGACGGCCAACCAGTGGGTGGACGCCTCGGGCGCGGTCGTCCCCAACCCCGTGCCCGGCCCCAACGGGCAGATGCTGCACCCGCAGACGCGCCAGCCGCTCACCAACCGCATGGAGTGGCTCAACCGGATGAACAGCGGCGGCGGCGGGGCCATGCAGAATCCGCTGGGCGGCGGCGGCGCCGGTGGCGGCATCTTCAACCCGCGTGGAAAGCAGGATACGCGATGAGGCGCTCCCTCCGAGGCTTCACGCTGATGGAGGTCATGGTGGCGATCGCCATCACCGGCTTCATCGGCACCATCGTCGCCATGGCCTTCCAGACGGGCTTCCGCGCCAAGGAAGTGGTGGAGGGCGAGGCGGGGCACTACCGCATGGTGCGCGTGGCGCTCAACCGCATGGCGCGCGAGATCGGCTCCGCCTTCGTGAGCGACCGCTACGACCCGAAGCGCTACCGGGACCAGAACGATCGGCCCACCAACTTCGTGGGCGAGGCGGACCGGCTGATGTT
Source organism: Hyalangium ruber (assembly GCF_034259325.1). Lineage (NCBI taxonomy): Bacteria > Pseudomonadati > Myxococcota > Myxococcia > Myxococcales > Archangiaceae > Hyalangium > Hyalangium rubrum. The sequence goes on from NZ_JAXIVS010000001.1 coordinate 884,808, forward strand.
CACCACGATGGCGCACCAGCGCCTGTACACGGACTCGAAGGAGTCCGACCAGGCGGTGGTGGAGTACTTCGTGGAGACGTCCACCGAGAAGGGGGCCAAGGGCCGGCAGGAGCTCAAGCGGCGGGTCAACCCCAACATCGGCGGGGACCGCATGGACCGGGGCGGCACCACGGACGTGCTCTTCGAGGGCGTGAAGAAGGTGCAGTTCGAGTACTGGGACTCCGAGCGCAAGGAGTGGGAAGACGAGTGGGACACGCGCCGGGCCGAGAAGAAGTCCATCCTGCCGACGCGGGTGCGCGTCACCGTGCATGCGCTGGACGAGAACGGCAAGGAAGCGCGTTACACCACCCAGGCTCGAATCATGTCGAACACGGAGCTGCCGAGGTTCTGATGCGCAGGTTCTTCTCCCAGACGGCCCGTCGCCGGCCCGCTCCCCCGCCCTCCCTGGCGCGGAGGGATCGCCGCGCGCGGGGCGTGGCGCTCATCATCGCGGTCATCTCCATCACCCTGCTCACGGTGGTGGCCACCGAGTTCGCCTACAACACGCGGGTGGACCTGCAGCTGGCGGCCAACCAGCGCGACGAGGTGCGGGCCTTCTACATGGCGCGCTCCGGCATCGGCCTGGGGCGCCTGCTGCTGCGCTTCCAGAAGCAGGTGGACAACACGCCCATCCCCAACCTGGCCGGCATGATGAATCAGTTCATGGGCGGCGGAGCGGGGGCGGCTCCCGGCGCCCAGCAGCCGGCCTCCACGCTCAACATCCAGCTCTGGAAGCTGGCGCGCGTGGACTGCCACATGCTCAAGGGGCTGGTGAACAGCGACGCGAGCGCCAAGGAGGAGGAGCCGGCTCAGGCGCAGGACTCCAACTTCACCATGGAGGAGGGCGAGACGCCGGTGCTGTCGGACCAGCCGATGAAGCGCTCCTTCGGCGGCTTCGAGGGCTGCTTCCTGGCCACCATCACGGATGAGGAGGAGAAGCTCAACATCCACCGGCTCTCCGCGCTGGCCACGGACGCGCTGCCCACCGCGGCGCGCTTGATGGACCTGTTCGGCGACAAGCGCTTCGAGTTCATCTTCAACCGCGACGACGCCAACCGCATCCGCGTCACCCCGCAGGAAGTGGTCATCGCCCTGAAGGACTGGGTGGACGAGGACGAGACGCAGTCGGCCATCAACCTGGCGGACCCCGTCAACCCGTTCGCCTCCGGCTTCTCGGACGAGGGCGGCCACTACGACCGCTTCGACCCGCGCTACGACGCGAAGAACGCGCGCTTCGACAGCCTGGACGAGCTGTACCGGGTCCACGGCGTGACGGACCAGTTCATGGCCGCCTTCCGGGACCGGCTCACCGTCTACCCGGACGTGAACTCACGGCCCAACGTCAACACGGACGATCCGATGATGATGTTCATGGCCGTGCTGTCCGTGGCGGACCCAGCGCGTCCGGACCCGCGGCTGCAGGATCCCGTGTTCATGCAGGAGCTCATCACCCGCATCCGCTCCGCGCGCATGTTCAGCTTTCTGGGCATGAGCGTTCAGGACTTCGTCGCCGTCGTCGAGTCCGCGGGCGTCGCCATCAACCCGGCGATCAAGGCCAACGCGGCCACCAACCGGCTCGTGGGTGACAAGAGCCAGACCTTCACCATCAAGTCCGTGGGTGAGGCGGGCAGCGTCCAGAAGACGATCACCGCCGTGGTCAAGCTGGACGATCAGCTCGGCCGCATCCTGTATTGGAGAGAGGAATAACATGGCCCGCATTCTTGGCCTCGACCTGGGCAGCTACTCCGTCAAGGGAGTGCTCTTCGAGTCGAACATCCGGGGCTACACCACCAAGGCCTACGCCGAGGTGCGCCGGGGCGAGGGCGATCGCACCGAGAGCCTGCGCAACGCCGTGCGCGAGCTGCTCACCCAGCACCCGCTCCAGGCCGACCAGGTCGTCGTCGCCCTGCCCGGCCCGGCGCTGATCACGCACAGCTTCACGATGCCCTTCGTCGATCCGAAGCGCATCGAGGCCGCCCTGCCCTTCGAGGTGGAGAGCCAGCTGCCCTTCGACCTGTCCGAGGTGGTCTTCGACTACCAGGTGGTGGGGCAGAAGCCGAAGGTGAGCAGCGATCTGCTGGTGGGCGTGGTGCGCAAGGAGGAGCTGCGCTGGCTGGTGGACCTCCTGTCCGAGCTGAACCTGGAGCCGCGCGTCATCACCCACCCGGGCGTGACGTACCAGAACCTCTTCCTGCAGACGCCCGCCGTCTTCGAGGGGCTGGAGGCCATGGCGGCGGTGGCGGTGGTGGACATCGGCCACGAGCGCACCTCGGTGGCCATTGGCCGACCGGGCGTGGGCGTGGAGTTCGCGCGCACCTTCGCCGGAGGCGGCAAGGATCTGAGCAAGGCGTTGTCCACCGAGTTCCAGACGCCGCTGCCGGAGGCGCACCACTGGAAGGAGACGTACGGGGCGCTGGCCAGCGTGGCCGCCTCGCAGGGGCCGGACGCCGAGCGCGCCGCCGCCGCCTTCGTGCGCGGCCTGCAGCCAGTGCTGCGCGAGCTGCGCCCCACCTTCAAGTCCTTCACCGCCCGCACGCGCCGGCAGGTGGGCGCCGTGGTGCTGTGCGGCGGCACCGCGCGCCTCAAGGGCATCGCCGAGCAGCTCGAGCGAGACCTGCACATGCCCGCGCGAGTGCTGGCGCTGCCGGTCGAGGCCGCCTCCACCCTGCCCTCGGAGTCGCAACCCTCGGCGGTCCAGGCGTACTCGCTGGCGCTGCGGGGCCAGGCCTCGGGCGCCAAGGCCCCGCGCTTCAACCTGCGCCGGGGTGAGTTCGGCTTCAAGGGCGACTACGACTACGTGAAGGACAAGGTGGGGCTGCTGGCCGCCTTCGCCGCCACGCTCGTGTTGCTGCTGGTGGCCGGTGGCGTGGTGCGCAACTCGGTGCTCGCCCGCCGGGAGACGCAGGTGGACCAGGTGCTGTGCAAGACGACCGAGCGCATCCTCGGCTCGTGTGAGAAGGACTTCGACCGCGCCATCAACATGCTGCGCGGTGTGGAGAGCCCCGCCGCCGCCCTGCCCAAGAACTCGGCCGTCAACCTGCTGGCGGAAGTCACGCAGCGCATCCCCGCCGACGTGCCGGTGAAGCTGGACCGCATCCAGATCGATCTGGAGCGCGTCATCCTCCAGGGAGAGACGAAGAGCTCCAAGGAGATCGACACGCTGACGCAGGCCATCAAGGGCCACCGCTGCTTCAAGGAAGTCAACCAGGGCAAGGTGGAGCGGACGCGCGACGGACAGAACGTCACCTTCCGCCTGGACATCCAGGTGAACTGCCCCGAGCAGACTGGCGCGGAGACCTAGACCATGAACACCTTTCGCCAACTCTTCACGGATCTGCGCACGCGCTGGGAGCAGCTCAGCGGCCGCGAGCAGCGGCTGCTCATGGCGGCCGGCGGCGCGGTGATCGCCTTCGCGCTCTTCGTCACCCTGTTCACCTTCACCACCACCGCGGCCGGCTACCGCAGCCGCACCCAGACGAAGCTGGCGAAGCTGCAAGAGGTGCAGCAGCTGGCCGCCAGCTACAACGAGGCCACGTCGGCGCGGAACTCCATCGAGCAGCAGCTGTCCAGCAATGACGTGTCGCTGCTCACCTACATCTCGGACAAGGCCACGGCCGCCGGGCTCGAGGTGCCCAACATGACGCCCAAGGGCGAGGTGGGCATCGGCGACGGGAAGATCATGGAGAGCAGCATGGAGCTGACCTTCACGGACGTGGACCTGCGCAAGCTGACCGAGTTCCTCAAGTCCGTGGAGAGCGGGCCCGGCATCGTCAAGGTGAAGTACCTGCGCCTGGAGCCGCGCCCGGCCAGCGACACCCTGACGGCGTGGACGACCGTCTCCACCTACAAGCTCAAGCAATCGCAGGCGCCTTCGGCGCAGCAGTGACACCATGGCCACTCAGACCAAGACCTCCGGCTTCAAAGTTGTATTGGGGTACAGCGCCTTCGCGGTGGTGGCCCTCATCGCCTGCTTCCTGCTGACCTTCCCGTATGGCGCGCTGCGCGCGCGCATCGCCACCGAGGGCCTGAAGGCCGGCTATGTGGTTCGCATCGACTCGCTACGGCCTGGCCTCGTCGGGCTGACGGCGCGCAACGTGAAGATCAGCTCGCCGACCGAGCCGCTCAGCGCGGAGACGCGTGCCGCGCTGCTCAGCGGTGACCCGGACCAGGTGAAGATGATCGGCGCGGCGGAGTTGGGTGAGCCCCTCATCATCGACTCGCTCTTCATCCGCCCCAGCCTCTTCCCCCTGGGCGCGGCCTTTCACGCCGAGGTGATGGGGGGTGAGCTGAAGGGCGTCTCCGGCGGGCTGAAGACCCAGCAGCTCCAGGTGCGCCTGGACGGCCTGGACCCCTCGAAGGGCAACCTCAAGGGCTTCAGCGGGCTGGACCTGGAGGGCCGCCTGAGCGGCGTCATCAACCTGACGCTGCCGCCGGGGCCCGCGGGCGCCAACGGCAAGCCCGGGGAGCCGGACCTGTCGCTGGCCGACGGCGAGTTCTCGCTGGACGGCCAGAACCTGAAGCTCAACGGCAGTGTGCCGGGCGTCGGCGTGGCCGGCTCGGGCCCCGTCGCCCTGCTCTTCCCGGGCGGCCTGCCCGCCGTGCCGATGGGCGAGGTGCAGGCGCTCATCCGCTTCGACAAGGGCCAGGGCACGGTGGAGACGCTCCGTACGCGCAGCGACCAGCTGGAGCTTCAGGCCACGGGCACGCTGCGGCTCAAGCAGCGCCTGCAGTACAGCGAGCCGGCCATGGACGTGCGGCTGCGCGTCGAGCCGGAGCTGGTGAAGAACCTGGGCACCGCCGGGCTGGGCCTCTCCATCCTCCCTCCGGACAAGGACGACCCGAAGTTCCGCGCCGGGCGCCTGAGCGGCTCGCTGGGCAAGCTCAACTTCCTGCCCAAGCGCTGAGGCCTTCCCTCACTGCGGGAGGCCGCAGCGGATCCAGGTGAGGATCGCGGTCCGCTCCTCGAGCGTCATGGGGACTCCGGAGTCGGGGGGCGGCATGGAGCAGTCGCGCACGTTGGTGCGGATCGTGTCCTGCCAGTCCGCGACGTGTCCGTAGTCCGCCAGGGACCAGGGCCCTCCCGGGGTGCCGGCGTGGCAGGTGACGCACCGGCGCTCGAAGATCGGCGCCACGTCCGCATAGCGTGGCGCTGGCTCCGGGCAGCTGGTGGGTGACGGAACGGAGCACGTGGAAGGGTTCTCGTTTCCTGGCCCCGCGTCGGGCACCTGGACTCCCGCATCCGCCTCGCTCCCGGGAGGAGTCGGCGTCGAGTCGCCACATGCCACCACCAGGAGGCAGCCGCCGAGGGCTGCCCATGAACCCAAGACTCTCTTCGTTCTGTCGCGCATTTCCGTCGAGCCTAGGGCAGGCGCGAATCCACCGCGTGCGACAATTTGACTCATTGGCACGTGCGAGCCCGCTCGCGATAACCCGGCCTCAATTCGATGAGGGGTTATCGCATGAACAAGACAATCGCAGCGCTGATGATGGGAACGGGACTCTTCCTCGCGCCGGCAATGGCCAGCGCCCACATCTCGGTCTCGGGAACGGGCTTCGCCAATTCGACGCAGGAGTTCTCCTTCAACGTGGGCCACGGCTGCGCGGGGGCCGACACGTACAGCGTGAAGATGGAGATCCCCGCCGGGGTGACGTCGGTGCGCCCCATGCAGAGTGATTTTGGCCGGGTCTCGGTCGAGAAGAACGCGGCGGGAGATGTGATCTCCATCACCTGGCAGAAGGCGGACGCGGACGTGTTCGCCTCGGACATCAGCTATTACAAGCTCGCGGTTCGGCTCAAGGTCCCCAACGCGCCGTTCACCACCGTGTACTTCCCGACCTACCAGACCTGCAAGGCGGCCGACGGGACGATCTCCACCACCAACTGGGTCGGCACGCCGACGTCCCAGGCCGCGGAGCCCGCGCCCGAGCTCCGCGTGCTGCCGGCGCGCAAGCCGGGGTGGAACAAGTTCACCGTCCCCATGGCTATCTCCGACCTGAGCGTTTATTTCAGCGACGCGCAGATCGTGTGGAAGGGGACCGCGGCCTACAGCGCCAACCCGGCCACCGCGGAGCTGGCGACGGCGACCTCGGGCGTCACCGCGCTCACCTCGCTGCAGGCCAATGACGAGATCTGGGTGAAGTACTGATGCGGCGCGCTCGAATGAAGGCTCGGTGGCTGTGGCTGCTCGTTCCGCTGATGGCGGCCTCGTGCTCGGACGACCCGGAACCTCCCAAGGAGGAGGAAGAGAAGCCGGGCTTGAGCGCATGCCTCGACCAACCCAACGCGCTGGCGCGGCCGCCTTCGGGGCAGTTGCCCTGCGAGCTGCTGCCTCCCGGCTTCTCGAAGTAAGACCGCTGGAATGGTGAAGACCTGTACGGCCGCCCTCGCGGCGGCCCTGCTCCTCGTGGCACCGGCGGCCTTCGCCTGTGCCACGTGTGCCTGCGGGGATCCAACGCTCACCTCCATGGGCACCGAGCAGCCCTTCGCCGGCCGTCTGCGGCTGGCGGCCACGATGCGAGCCTGGGGGATGACAACGGGAGATGCCACCCTGGACGCGGTCACCCTGCGTGAGCTGCGCATGGATGTGGCGGCCTCCTACGCGCCCCTGCGGTGGCTGTTCCTGTCCGCCACGCTCCCGCTGCAGGCCCGTGGGGTGCGGAACGTGAGCCTGGCGAGCGAACGCTCTTGGGGGCCCGGCGACCTGGAGGTCAGCGCCAAGGCCTTTGTCTTCCGAGATCGGGAGTTCTCGCCGGATCACCTCATCGCCATATTGGTGGGCGCCGAGCTGCCAACCTCGCCCACGGTGCATGACGCGGAGGGCCGCCCCCTCTCGCTCGATGCCCAGCTCGGCACTGGCTCTTGGGATCCGTTCGCGGGGCTGGCCTACACGATGTTCCGGGGCGAGTGGTCCTTCATCGCCAGCGCGACGGGCTACCTGCCGACCCGGGGCCGCATGGGCTTCCGCGGGGGAGCGTCCCTGCGGAGCACGCTGGCGGCGCAGTACCAGCCCACGCCCCGCTGGGCTTTGCGCCTGGCGGCGGACACCCGCCTGGAGGCGGCCAGCGACCTCCTGGGCGTACCGGATCCCGCCGGAAAAGGCTTCATCGGCTTCCTCTCCCCCGACGTGCTCTACAGCCCCACCACGGATGTCGTCGTCCAGCTTGGGGTGCGTGCGCCAATCCTCAACCTGCTGAGCGGCCCCGTGCGGCAGACACCCATCCTCCAAGCCGCCGTGGCCTACGACTTATGAAGACAGCGATCCTGCCCACCCTGCTCTTGCTCCCTGCCCTCATCGGGTGCGGCTCGCGCGAGGAAGGCCTGCGCCTGCACCTGGGGCTCGCCTTCCACGCGGAGCAAGGAGCGTGGGGAGAGAGCTCCTCGCGCCAGTTCACCAACGATCGCGGGGAGCACATCACCCTGAGCCGCGCGTACCTCACCGTGAGCAGCGTGGAGATCATCCCCTGCCCGACGCTGAGCGCATGGCGCTGGTTGCGCCAGCTCTCTCCGGTGGGAACGGCCCATGCCCACTCCGAGTCCCATCCCAGGCGCCTGGGGACGCCCCATGTCATCAGCCTGGAGCGGCCCGACGGAGAGGCGCTGGCCCTGGGCACCCTGCACCCGCCGCCCGCCGCCTACTGCCGCGCGCGACTGGTACTCGGGCCGGCGGACGCGGATGCGGAGGGCGAGCCCATCCAGCTGGGCATGGAGGGGAAGACCCTGCGGCTGGAGGGCACCGTCGTCCCCGCCAGCGGTGGGCCCGCGCAGGCCTTCACGCTGGAGAGCGCCGCGGTCGCCAATGCCGAGGTGCCGCTCGAGGCGCTCAGCCTCACTCAAGAAGCGCCCGAGGCACACCAGCTCCTCACCCTGGCCTATGACCGTTGGCTGGATGGAGTCTCACCCCTGGATCCCGAAGCCGCGACCCAGGCGGTGCGCAATGCCGCCGCCTCCGTCACGATGGCTCCCTCGCCCTGAGATTGCCCTCCGGGCTAGGGGTGCGCGGCCGGCGGGCTGCGCGGCAGCCTCACGGTGAAGACCGTTCCCTCGGTGGCGGTGGAGCGAACATTCACGGTGCCACCGTGGGCGAGCACGATGTGGCGCACGATATAGAGCCCCAGGCCAATGCTGCCCTTCTCTTGATCCACGATCGCCGTGCCCCGCTCCAGCGGCTCGAAGATCCGGGGGAGCAGCTCCGGAGAGATCGGCGCTCCACGGTTGTGGACCTCCAGCACCACGGCATCCTCTTCACCGCGCGTCTCCACCCGCACCGGCGTCTCCGGTGGGCTGTATTGGAGCGCATTGCCCAGCAGATTGGAGATGACCTGCGCCAGCCGGTCCGAATCCCACTCGCCCTCTCCCCTCCCCGTCTGCGAGATCTGGATGATTCGATCGGGGCGGGAGAGTTGCGCCTCATCCACCACCGTCCGCGCCACCTCGTGCAGATCCGTGGCCTTGCGCTGAACGCGGATGCCCCCACCCTGCCGAGCCTGGGTGAAGTCCAGCAGGTCGCGGATCATCCGGGTGGCGCGCTCGGCGGCCAGGAGGATGAGGTGGATGCGTTGCTGCTGCCGCTCGTCGAAGGCCTGGCGCTTCAGGGCGGAGACGGTCAGCGTGATGGCGCTGAGCGGATTGCGAAGGTCATGGCTGACAATGCCAATCAACTGTCTCTCGAACTCGGCGCTCTGACGGGTCTCTTCCTCCAGGCGCTTCTGCTCGGTGACGTCCACCATCGCGCCCGTGAAGTGCGTCGGCTGGCCCTGCGCGTCCAGCAAGACGCGGCCCTGATCGCGGACCCACCGCGTGCCAGCGTCCGGCAAGAGGAGGCGGTATTCCTCGACGAAGCCACGGTGCTCATGGATGGCGCGCTGGATGGCCGCCTGGACTCGCTGCCGATCTTCCGAATGGATCCGGGAGAAGAAGTCCTCCAGGGGCTGGCGGGTCTCCACGGCCTCCAGTCCGAGGATGCGATTGGCCCCGGCATCTCGCGTGTCGAGGCCCGTCTTCAGGTCCACGCTCCAGGTGCCGATGTTGGCGGCCTGCAGTGCTGAACGCAGGCGCTCCTCACTCTCGCGCAGCGCCAGGGCCAGCGTCTCCACCTCTTGCCGGGCCTCCCGTTCGCGGGCCAGGAGCTCGCTGCGCTCGGCCTCCGCGCGCCAGGCCCGCTCCTCCGCCTCCTGCACCGCTGTCAGCGAGTCCTCCGCCAGGACTCGCCGCGCACGCTCATCCGCCAGCGCCCGCTTTCGCACCCACTCGCGGCGCACCAGCGCATGCACTCGCGCCACCAGCTCCAGCGGGCGGAAGGGCTTGAACACGTAGTCGTTCGCGCCTGCCTCCAGCCCCTTCACCACGTCCTCCAGCCCGTGATGCACCGTCAGCAGGAGCACGGGCAGCGTCTCGGTCGCGCGGTTGTTGCGCAGGTACTGGCAGACCTCGATGCCGGAGAGGCCGGGCAGCTCCCAATCCAGTACCAACGTATCGGGGAGCGGCTGCTGACCGAGCGCTTCCAGCAGACTCTCACCATCCGTGAAGGAGGTGATAATGCAGGTACGAGCGAGCGCTGCGCGGATGTACTCCGTCTCCGTCGGACTGTCGTCCAGGATCCAGATGCTAGGACGAGAATCCGCTGAGGGACTGGGCGTCATTGCAGGGGGCAGGCCCGCTTCGCTTTAGCAATCGCAACGGGGCACGGTCAATTCGGGGCCCCTCGGTCGCGGAGTCCTGCTGTCCCCATGAACGCACGGTCCGTGCCGAGGTAGTCCATCCTACCCAGGCCGGAGGAAAGCGCACTGCCCACCTGCTGAGTTGCCCACCCAACACTCTGGCATGCTAGATCGCTTGCGCATCATCCGAAGGAGGCGGCATGCCGGAGTTGGTGTTCTTTCGCCGGGGCGAGGAAGTGCTCAGGGTGGCACTGGGGCAGGAGCGCGTGGTGCTGGGCCGCGGGGAGAAGAGCGACGTCGTCATTCCCGATCCGGACGTGAGCCGACAGCACCTGGCGCTGGTGTACGACGGCACGCGCTGCTTGCTCGAGGATCTGTCGGGCAAGGGGACCCTCGTCGCCGGCAAGCCAATGACGCAGGGCGAGCTGGCGGACGGGGCGGACATCGCCCTGGGCCAGTGGCGCGCGGTGTTCCGGCAGCGCGGCGGCGGCGAGGACGAGGCCGCCACCGGCGTGGGGCGGCGCACGGACGTACAGTCGCGGGAGTTATCGGAGGACGGCTGGACACCGGCCCAGGTGCGGGTGAAGCAGGGCTCCAACGAGCTCATCCACGAGATCAGCGGCGAGAGCTTCACCATCGGCAAGGATCCGGCCAATGAGCTGGTGGTCCAGGATCGGTTCATCTCCAGCCGGCACCTGAAGGTGACTCGGCGTGAGGGCGTGTTCCATCTGGTGGACCTGAACTCCACCAACGGCACCTTCCTGGGCAACGCGCGCATCTTCGAGCTCGAGGTGCCGCTGCACACCACGCTGCGAGTGGGCGAGACGGAGCTCATCCTCGAGCCGCTGAGCCAGGGCGGGCCGGGGGCACCCTTCCACGGCATCATCGGCGGCGATCCTTCCGTGCGACAGCTCGTGGAGCTCATCGAGCGGGTGGCGCCCTCCACCGCCGCGGTGACCATCCTGGGCGAGTCGGGCACGGGCAAGGAGCTGGTGGCCAAGGCCCTCCACGATTGCTCCACGCGCGGGGACAAGCCCTTCATCCCCATCAACTGCGCGGCCATCTCCAAGGAGCTAATCGAGAGCGAGCTCTTCGGCCATGAGCGGGGTGCCTTCACCGGCGCGGACACGAAGCGCAAGGGCGCCTTCGAGGAGGCCCACGGCGGCACGCTGTTCCTGGATGAGATTGGCGAGCTGCCCTTGGACTTGCAGGCCAAGCTGCTGCGCGCCCTGGAGAGCGGAGAGGTCAAACGCGTGGGCGCCAGCCGTCCCATGCACCTGGACGTGCGCGTGCTGGCGGCGACGAACCGGGACCTGCTGGCCGATGTGCGCGAGGGCCGCTTCCGCGAGGATCTGTACTACCGGCTCTGCGTCATCCCCCTGACGCTGCCGCCCCTGCGCAGCCGGCGTGGGGACATCGCGGTGCTGGCCGAGCACTTCGTGCGCACCTACTCCCCCCGGGGACAGACGGTGAAGCTCTCCTCGGCCGCGGTGGACAAGCTTCAGCAGCACGCCTGGCCCGGCAACGTGCGCGAGCTGCGCAACGTGGTTCACCGCGCGCTGCTGCTGCGCAAGGGCCCCCACATCGACGCCACCGACATCACCTTCGATCAGGAGTACAGCCGCGAGCCGCTCCCCTCCTCGGCGCTATCGATGGAGCTGCCTGTGGGCATGACGCTGGAGCAGATGCTGCAGCGGCTGGAGCGGCAGATCATCGAGACGGCGCTGAGCCGCTACAAGAACCGGGGACGCGTCGCCAAGGAGCTGGGATTGGCCCGCTCCACCCTCTTCAAACGGCTGAAGGACTGGGGCATCACCCAGCCCGACGAGGAGCCTGAGTAGGCCCTGGGCCGACATCACGCACCGCGCCATAGGGCAGAGATCTTTTCGGCGGCTCAGGCGTCTAAGCCTGTAGGCCCCTTATGCGGGGGCCCTCAGGAGGCTTCTCATGGTCGCCGGTGTCGCCGGGTTACCCCCAATTTCCCAGCTCTACCGACAACATCGTACCCGGGCCCTGGCTGTGGCCCGGCGCATCGTCGGCGACGCGGATGACGCCGAGGATGTCGTGCAGGACGTCTTCACCCGGCTGGCGCGCAAGCCCGAGGGCTTCACCGGGCGCGCGGCGTGGACCACCTGGCTGCACCGGGTGATGGTGAACAGCAGCATCAACTGGCTGCGTGCGCGCAAGCGCCGCGAACGCCTGGGCCACGAGCCGCAGGAGCCCACCTCCCCCGAGGCGCATGCGGTGGGCCAGGAGATGCAGCAGCACTTCGGAGACGCGCTGCGGGAGGTGAGCGACCTCCAGCGGCAGGTGCTGTGGCTGCGCGAGGTGCGCGGCTTCAGCTACCCGGAGATCGCCCAGGTGCTGCGTGTGCCCGAGGGCACGGTGAAGAGCTCGCTGCACCGCGGGCGGATGCGCGCCCTCGCGGTGCTGGAGGAGCGCGGCCAGCGCCCGTAACGCGGCGGCGAGCCCGGCTCAAGCGCGCAGCTTGAGCCGCTCGCGCGCCTCGAACCATGCCGTGGGGATGGACGCGCGCCCCGCGCTCAGGGCGACGATGCCCCCCACGATGGCGCAGGTGGTGTCACGGTCTCCCAGGCCAGAGACCGTGGCCCAGAGCGCCTCCTCGTAGTTCTCCAGGTGCCGGGCCGCGCACCACACCGAGAACGGCACCGTGTCCTCGGAGATGACCCGCTCCCCGCTGCCCAGCGCCTTCGCCGCCGCCACGGGCGAAGTCTCCAGTGGCAGCGCCCGCGCCTTCTCCACCCCCCGGCGTGTCGCGCCCCGAGGCGTGTGCTCCAACACGAGCTCGAAGAGCCGCGAGGAGGGCTCACGCGTCTTGGGCCACTGGGCCGCCCAGGCCGCCGCCACCGCGATGGAGATGGCTCCCGCCTGCCCCTCGGGATGGAAGTGCGTCACCTCCGCCGAAGCCCGGGCCTCGGACACCACTCGGTTCAGGTCATCGGCGAAGTAGGCGCCCAGCGGCGCCACCCGCATCGCCCCACCGTTGCCCTTGGAGCCTTCGCCGCCGAAGACCTGCGCGGAGACCTTGCGCCAGGGCTCGCCCTGGTGGAGCGCCTCGAGGATGTCGTGCGCAGTCCCGCCATAACCCCGGTAGCGGTTGTCGCGGTAGCGGACGCCGAACACCTGGGCGAGCGCGTCCTGATCGATGCGCCCGTGTGCCTCCAGCACCTGGACGATGCCCAGCGCCATCTCCGTGTCATCCGTGTAGTTCCACGGAGGAGGCACCGTCTGCCGCCGCGCCACCATCTCCATCGCGGCCCGCGCGGGCAGGAAGAACCGCTCGCCAAACGCGTCCCCCACGGACAGACCGTCGAGGGACAGGAGGGCGCGCTCCATGCGCGCGGAGGAGTCCTCGGGCTTCGAGTTCGTCATACCGCATTCTCGAATGCCCGAGGACTAAGTGTCAACATGACACTATGGCGCCGGAATGGTCACCGGCACGCTGGTGGTGTTGTTGTCGAGCGTGAGCTCCTGGAAGGCGCGCGTGGGGTTGAGGGTGACCTGGAGGCGGTAGTCGCCCGGCGGCACATCGGTGATGTCCAGCCACTGGCAATCGAGCGTGTTGCCGTACAGGTCGGACCACCCGCGCTGGATGCCCTGGTTGTCACAGTTGAAGCGCTTGGAGCACGGCACATCGGGCCCCATGGCGACGCGCTGGGTGTCCTCCATGCAGTAAGCCTGCTTGCGGCCGTTGAGCACCGTGCGCCCCTGCCCGTCCAGCAGGGCGTAGGAGGCAAAGCCGCTGAAGTGGTAGTGGCCGTGGCAGGGCGAGAGGGTGAAGAGATCCGGTCGCTCGGCCGGCTGCGGCACCGTGAGGGTGGCGAAGCCCTGGTTCACCGCCTCCACGCTGAAGCGCAGCACGCGGCGCGCGCCGGTGCCCGACACGCACTCCTCGACCTTGGCGCACGAGTTCTCGGTCACGAACACCGTATCGAAGAGGATCTCGTCCTTCAGGCGCGCCTCGTCGACCATCAAATCCGGCAGCGGCGCCCTGACGCCGTGGCACTGGCAGTCGGAGCCACAGAACTGCCCCTCGCCGCAGCCAGGCTCACACGTGGGACGCAGGTGGTCGCACTTCGCGAACGTCTCGCACTTCCCCGTCAACGGCACGCACAGCTTCGCATCCGGGCAGAAGCCGCACTGCCCGCCGCACTGGTCGTCACCGCACTCCCGGCCATCGCACACCGGGGTACAGGGACTCGGTAGGCACTTGCCCCGAACACAGACCTGGCCGGACTCACAGACGCCACAGTTGCCGCCGCAGCCATCGCTCCCGCCGCAGTACAGGCCATCGCACTTGGGCACGCAGCCCTCCGCGGCGAAGCGAACCTGCAGGGCGAACGGCCCCAGGTTGCTGGCATCGAAGCCGTCGACGATGAGGTAGTAGGTCCCCGGGTCCAACGCCACGGAGATGCGCGAGCCGTACTCTCCCGGAGGCGAGGAGTCATCACTGCACGCGATCGTCCGCGCGGGCGTGTTGTCCAGGCAGTCGGCGGCGCCGTCCTCGCCGCGCTTCTTGCGCAGGTGCAGCACCGTGTCGTAGCCGGAGACGCGCGCCTCCAGCCCCAGTCGCTCGGTGAGGGTGAAGGAGTACACGGTCTCCACCGCGGTGCTGGTGCGATTGCAGGAAGGCACCGCCTGATGGAGCCCTCCGGAGCTGTCCCCATCGATGGTGTGATCGCCCACCAGCGGCGTGCCCTCGGCAAGCAGCGGCAGGGGAGCGCGACAGGTCCCCGGCTGCGTCTCGGGCTTGCACGCGAAGATCCCCTGCGCGCAGGCCTCGCCCGCGGGGCAGGCGCCACACGAGCCGCCGCAGCGATCATCACCGCACTGCTTGCCGGTGCAGTCGCGCTCGCAGCTCGCCATGCAGACCGCACAGGTGCCCGTGGGGGTGTGCTCACACGCGCGCGTCGCCTCGTTACACGCGTCCTGCGTACACTCCGCGCCGTCATCACACGGCGGCGGCCCGGAGACGCACTGGCCGTTGGTGAAGCGCTCCTCACCATTGCAGAAGGTGCCGTCGGAGCAGGTCACCTCCACCTGGGTCTTCAGGGATTCTCCGAAGGCGACGCCTCGGACCCAGGTGCCCCACTCCAGCTCATGGAGGCCCACCACCCCAGGGCCCGCAAGCGCCCCTCGGAAGGTGCCCACCTCGCCGGGCTTTACATCCTGTGAGATGTGGAGTGTGCCACCGGCCCACGCCTCCTGACCGGGTCGCGGCATCACATACACCTCGCGCGGCTTCCACTTGGCGGTGCCCTCATTCTTGAGGGACAGGGAGACGATTCCTCCACGGCTCGGCGGCGCGCGCAGGGGAGCGGTGGGCTCTACCCAGGTCGCGGAATAGAGCGTGTCGTCATCCACACAAGCGATGCCCAATACCGCGAGTGCTCCCAGCCATGTCAGGACCTTGCGCACGCGTACCCCCCGTGAAGGACTGGACAAAGCATTGAGTCAGTCTCCAGCCCTGTCATGTGACTCACAGTGGAAAGCGCTAGAATCACACACATCCTCCATCCGGAGGAGGAGGGTTTCGTGGGTCGAGCGTGACTCCGGTCCGTGGTGCCTCCGCTCGGCTACTCTTGGGCGGACGAGCAGGCAGCCCTGGAGGCCACATTCACCGCGACAGCGCTCTCGCGATACGCTGTTGCACAGTGAACACAGAAGAAACGGATCGCACAGCGGGGGGTCGGAACATGCAGGGCAAGAGAGTGCTTGTCGTGGACGACTCCAGCACGATCCGCGCGGCGGTGAAGTTCATCCTCGGCGGCCAGGAGCTCGAGCTGCTCATGGCCGAGGACGGCCGCCAGGGCGTGGACACCGCCACCCGCGAGCTGCCGGACCTCATCCTCATGGATGTGGAGATGCCGCACCTGGACGGGTTCTCGGCCTGCCGCCAGCTGCGCCAGCAGGAGTCGACCCGGCACATTCCGATCATCCTCATCACCAGCCGGGGCGCTCAGGTGGACGTGGCGCGCGGTTATGAGAGCGGTTGCACCCTCTATCTCACCAAGCCCTTCGACGAAGAGCGGCTGCGTGGCGTGGTGAAGCGCTTTCTGTCGCGCAGCGGCGCGGGCCAGCGGGAGGCGGCCCATGGCACCACCGGCTGACGAGTCCCGCGAGGAGATCCTCCGGGAGTTCCTCCTCGAGAGCCGAGAGAACCTCGACCAGTTCGAGGCCGGGCTGCTGCGACTGGAGACCGAGCCCGTCTCGCCGCCGCTGCTCACCGGCCTGTTCCGCAACCTCCACACCGTGAAGGGCACCTGTGGCTTCCTCGGCTTCACGGGCCTGGAGGCGCTCACGCACGCCAGCGAGGACCTGCTGCAGCTCGCGCGAGAGGGCCAGCTCACGCTGGACACCGAGTGCCTCGCCACGCTGCTGGCCACGGTGGACACCGCTCGCCAGGTCATCCAGCACATCGAGACCACGGGCTCGGAGGGCACTCCGGTACACGGGTCGCTCCTGGCGCGCCTGCAGCGGCTGCGGAAGGGCGGCCTCGCTTCTCCACTCCCGTCCTCCACCGAGCTGGTGCTCCCCACCTCGGGGGCGGCGGAGACGAAGGTCCGCGTGGACGTCGCGCTGCTGGACCGGATGATGAACCTGGTGGGCGAGCTGGTCCTGTCGCGCAACCAGCTGCTCCAGAGCCTGTCCACGGCCACCTCCGGCGCCGATCTATCCTCCGGCGCGCACCGCCTGAGCCTCGTCACCACCGAGCTGCAGGAGGTGGTGATGAAGACGCGGCTCCAGCCCATCGGCAACGTGTGGAACCGCTTCCCGCGCCTGGTGCGGGACCTGGCCCACGCCTGCGGCAAGCAGGTGCGGCTGAAGATGGAGGGCGCGGACACCGAGCTGGACAAGACGCTGCTCGAGGCGGTGATGGATCCGCTCACCCACCTGCTGCGCAACGCCATCGACCATGGCCTGGAGGCCCCGGCCCAGCGCGTGGCTCAGGGCAAGGAGCCCGTGGGCTGCGTGACGCTCCAGGCCTACCACGAGAGCGGCATGGTCAACGTCGAGCTGTCCGACGACGGCGCCGGCATCGACCCCCAACGGATCCTCCAGCGAGCGATGGAGCTCCGACTGGTCACCGCGGAGCAAGCCGCGACGCTGAGCGATCGCGAGGCGCTGGCCTTCCTCTTCGCCCCGGGCTTCAGCACCGCGGAGCGGGTCACCTCCCTCTCCGGGCGCGGCGTGGGCATGGATGTGGTGAAGGTCCACATCGAGAAGATCGGCGGCACGGTGGACATCCACAGCCGGCCGGGCCAGGGCACGACGGTGAAGCTGAAGATTCCGCTCACCCTGGCCATCATCCCCGCCCTCATCGTCACCTGCCGGAATGAGCGCTTCGCCATTCCCCAGGCCAGCCTGCTGGAGGTGGTACGACTCGAGGGAGAGCAGGTTCGGCGCCACATCACCTCCCTGCAGGGCAGCCCGGTCTTCCGGCTGCGCGACCGGTTGCTGCCGCTGGCCTGGCTCTCCCGGGAGCTGAAGCTCGCCGCCGAGATTCCCGCCGCGCTGGAGGAGGTCTCCATCGTGGTGCTCCAGGCGGGAGAGCGCACCTTTGGCCTGGTCGTGGACGCCATCAACGACACCGAGGAGATCGTCGTCAAGCCGCTGTGGAAGCGGCTCAAGGCCATCACCTGCTACGCGGGGGCCACGGTGCTCGGAGACGGCCGGGTCGCGCTCATCCTGGACGCGCTGGGGCTGGGACAGCGGGTGGGCGTGGTGAACGAGGCGCGGGAGCAGCTGGTCGGACAGCGGACAGCAGCCCCCGAGGCTCGCGAGGAGCGAGAGCGCGTCCTCCTGTGCCGCAACGGCCCGGAGGGCCAACTGGCCATCCTCCTGTCACGGGTGTCGCGGCTGGAGAAGCTGCCGGCCTCGCGCGTGGAGCACATCGGCGCCATGGAGGTGGTGCAGTACCGGGGCCAGCTCCTGCCGCTGGTGCGGGTAGCCGCGATGCTCCAGGAGCGGCGCCGCCAACCCCGGCATCCCTCCCAAGAAGCCACCGCGGAGGAGGAAGAGTTCTCGGTCATCGTCTGCGCCCATGGGGAGACGCACGTGGGGCTGGTGGTGGACGCCATCCAGGACGTGGTGGAGGTGAAGGTGGAGCTGCAGCGGCACTCCCGCCGCGCCGGCGTCCTCGGCTCCATGGTGGTGCAGGGTCGCGCCACCGAGTTCCTCGACGTGGAGGGGCTGGTGCGCGCCGCCCTCCCCTCGCTGGTCGCGGGCCTCGCCGCGCCACTGGACAGGAGCGCGTAGGCCATGCCCGCCACCCGCCAGATGTGTACCTTCACCGTGGACGGGAACCTCTTCGGCGTGGAGCTGGAGCGGGTGCAGGAGATCCTCCGCGCCCAGCCCCTGGCCCGCATTCCCCTGGCGCCCTCCGAGGTGGCGGGCCTGATCAACCTCCGAGGGCAGATCGTCCCCGCCATCGACCTGCGGCGCCGGCTGGCCATGGCCGAGCGCTCCCCCGAGGCCGAGCCTACCAACGTCGTGCTGCGCGGCGACGACGGGGCGGTGAGCCTGCTGGTGGATGAGATCGGCGATATCCTCACCGTGTCCGCCGAGACCTTCGAGCCACCGCCCGAGCACCTGCGCGGTCCCCTGCGCGCGCTCCTGCTGGGCGTCCACAAGCTGCAAGACGCGCTGCTGCTGGTGCTCTCGCCGGACGCCGCCATCGACATCTCCCCCCTTCCTCAAGCCTGACCCCGAGCCTGCCCCATGCCTCGCACGCCCAAACCCTCTCCCCGCGCCTCCGCCCCCGAGGCCGCCGCCCCGAGAGCCCCCGCCAACCGGGCGCCTCGCAACGAGGTGCGCGCGCGCAAGCCCGCACCGGGCTCGGCGCCCAACGTCGTGGACGCGGCCCGTGAGCTGCTGGAGGGCAGCGGGGCCCGCGCCATCCTGGACCACGCGCAGACCAACCTCTTCGTGGCCGATCTGGACTTCACCATCGTCTATATGAACGAGTCGGCCAGCCAGACGCTGCGGCTCGTCGAGAGGGAGCTCGAGAGCTCCTTCGGCATCCGCGTGGACGATGTCGTCGGCGGCTCCATCCACCGCTTCCACCGCAACAGCAGCCGGGTGGAGAAGGTGCTGCGCAATCCCACCGCCCTGCCCCATGACGCGATGTTCGAGTTCGGCGGCGTCATGTTGAAGTCGCGCATCAACGGCGTGTTCGACCGACGCAACACGCTCATCGGCTACGTGGTGGCATGGAGCAACGTCACCGAGCAGGTGAAGGCCGAGACCGAGGCGGCGCAGCTGCGGATGATGATCGAGAGCGCCCCCATCAGCGTGATGCTGGCGGACATGTCGCTGAACATCATCTACCTGAACCCGGCCTGCCTGCGGTTCTTGAAGTCGGTGGAGAAGCACCTGCCTGTGCCCGCCGAGAAGGTGCTGGGCTCCTCCATCGACGTCTTCCACCGCGACCCCAGCCACCAGCGCCGGCTGCTGGCCAGCGACAAGAATCTGCCCATCCGGACGAAGATCCGCCTGGGACCGGAGGTGGCGGAGCTCCTGGTGACGGCCATCTACGACAAGCAGGGCCGGTACGTGGGCCCGATGGTCACCTGGGAGCTCGTCACGGAGAAGATCGCCACCGAGCAGCGCGAGAAGGCGCTGGTGGAGACGCTGCGCGGCGTGCTCAAGGAGGTGGCGGTCCACGCGCAGGCGCTGGCCGCCAGCTCGCAGGAGCTGTCCAGCATCAGCCAGCAGATGGTGGGCACCGCCCAGGAGACGTCGAACCAGGCCAACCACGTCTCCACCGGCTCCGAGCTGGTGAGCCGCAACGTCCAGGGCGTGGCCACCGGTATCGAAGAGGTGAACACCAACATCCGGGAGATCGCCAAGAACGCCAACAGCGCGGCGAAGGTGGCCTCCTCGGCGGTGGGGGTGGCGCAGAAGACCACGGGCACCATCACCAAGCTGGGCACCAGCAGCGGGCAGATCGGCAAGGTCATCAAGGTCATCACCTCCATCGCCCAGCAGACGAACCTGCTGGCGCTCAACGCCACCATCGAGGCTGCGCGCGCGGGCGAGGCGGGCCGGGGCTTCGCCGTGGTGGCCAACGAGGTGAAGGAGCTGGCCAAGGAGACGGCGCGGGCCACCGAGGACATCGGGCAGAAGATCGCCGCCATCCAGAAGGACACCGAGGAGGTCATCTCGGCCATCGAGGAGATCAGCACCACCATCACCAGCATCAATGACTTGCAGACGGCCATCGCCACCTCCGTGGAGGAGCAGACGGCCACGGCGGGGGAAATCCTCCGCAACGTGAGCGAAGCGGCCAAGGGCAGCCGGCAGATCACCGATAACATCACCCTGGTGGCGCAGGCCGCGAGCAGCACCACGGAGGGCGCCACCAGCACGCAGAAGGCGGCGGTGGATCTGGCGAACATGGCGCAGGCGCTCCAGCGGCTGGTCTTGCAGTTCGAGGACCTCGATCAGGAGCGGGCCAAGGCGAAGTAGTGGCATAGGAGGTAAAACGGTGCAGGTGCTCGTCGTCGACGACTCGCGGGTGGCGCGCCGGATCATCAGCCGCCTGCTTCGAGAGCTGGGCTTCTCCGTGACGGAGGCGGCCGACGGCCGTCAGGCGCTCGAGGCCCTTCGGGCCCACGAGGGCCTGGGGCTCGCCCTGGTGGACTGGAACATGCCCGAGCTGGATGGGCTGGCCTTCGTCCAAGTGCTCCGCTCGGACCCAACCTACGCGGGGGTGAAGATCCTCATGGTCACCAGCGAGACGGGGATGCACAAGGTCCGTCAGGCGCTCCAGGCCGGAGTCGATGAGTACGTCATGAAGCCGTTCACTCGCGAGGCTCTCCTGGAGAAGCTCGCCCTGCTGGGCTTCTCCCTGCCCTCCTGAGTGACGCCATGGCTCTCATCCGCATCCTCGTGGCTGATGACTCGGCGGTCGCCCGGAGGCAGATCGCGCTGATGCTCAGCAGGGACCCGGAGCTGCTGGTGGTGGGCACCGCGCCCACGGGCCGCACGGCGATCGAGAAGGTCGAGCAGCTCAAGCCGGATGTCCTGCTGCTCGATCTGGCGATGCCAGACATGAACGGGCTGGACGTGCTCACGGTGGTGCGCAAGCACTCGCCCCACCTGCCCGTGCTGATGTTCAGCGCCCTGACGGAGCGCGCCGGGAACCTCACCCTGGACGCGCTCGCGCTGGGCGCCAACGACTACCTCACCAAGCCCTCCACCCTCCACGGCATGTCCTCCCTGGAGCAGGTCCAGCCCCAGCTCGTCGCGAAGATCAAAGCGCTGTATGCGCGCGGCCAGCTCCCCACGGCCGCGCCGCGTCCCAGCAGCCCGGCCCGGACTCCCACGCCCCTGCCTCCCAAGCCCCTGCGCGTGACGGTCCTGGTGATCGGCGCCTCGACGGGAGGGCCGCACATGGTGGCGGAGGTGCTCGCCACGCTGCCCGCGGACTTCCCCGTCCCCGTGCTCGTCACCCAGCACATGCCTCCGGTCTTCACCCACCTGTTCGCCGAGCGCCTGAACACGCTCTGCCCCCTCCGGGTTCAGGAGGCCCGGAGCGGTGAGCGGGTGCTGCCCGGTCAGGTGTGGATCGCCCCGGGAGACCACCACCTGGCGCTGGTCGCCGATGGCAGCGGGGCGCGGCTGTGGACCCACCAGGGCCCGCTGGAGAACTCCTGCCGTCCCGCGGTGGACGTGCTGTTCCGCTCGGCGGCGGCCGTCTATGGCTCGGGCGTCCTGGCCGTGGTGATGACGGGCATGGGGCAGGACGGGATGAAGGGCTGCCAGGCCGTGAGCGACGCGGGCGGGCAGATCCTCGTCCAGGAGCCCGAGACCTGCGTCGTCGGCAGCATGCCCCGGGCGGTGATGCAGGCAGGGATGGCGCACTGGGTGGTCCCCCTGCACGGCCTCGGCGCGGAGATCCTCCGACGGGTCTCCCGGGCTCCCGACCTGGAGCTCCAGCCCCGGCCGGGCACCGCTCCCTCTGGAGCCGGGTGACCATGTCCCTGTGTGCCGAAGACTTCCTCTACCTCCAACGCCAGGTCCAGAGGCTGTCGGGGATCCACCTGGAGCCGCAGTCCCGGGACCTGGTGGAGACGCGCCTCATGCCGCTGCTGCGCCAGGAGGGGTTGGCCCAGCCCTGCGAGCTGGTGGCGCGGCTGCGCGCCCTACCGGAGGGCCACCCGTTCCACCACCGGGTGCTGGAGGCGCTGACCAACCACGAGACGGCCTTCTTCCGAGACTTCCCGGTGTTCGAGGCGCTGCGCGGGACGGTGCTCCCCGAGTTGCTGGCGCGGCGGGAGCGGACACGGGAGCTGAACATCTGGTGCGCGGCGTGCTCCTTCGGCCAGGAGCCGTACAGCATCGCCATGCTCCTGGAGGAAGCAGCGGCCCAGCTCGAGGGCTGGACGGTGCGCCTGCTCGCCACGGATCTCTCGGAGTCGGCGCTGAACCGCGCGCGCGCGGGACGCTACGGGCAACAGGAGATCAACCGCGGTCTGCCAGCGAGACTGCTGGTGAAGTATTTCCGCCAGGAGCGTGGGCAGTGGACCCTCCATGAGGACATCCGCCGCCGGGTGGAGTTCCGCGCGCTCAACCTGGTGCAGGACTTCCTGCTGCCCGGGGAGATGGACCTCATCTTCCTGCGCAATGTGATGATCTATTGGGACACCCCCACTCGGAAAGCCGTGCTGGGGCGCATGCGGAACCGGCTCGCCGGCGACGGCTACCTGGTGCTGGGCGGCGCCGAGACGACGCTGCACCTGGACAGCGACTTCGAGCGCGTCCACCTCCATCAGTCGAGCTGGTACCGCCGGCGGGGCCCCCCCCAGCGCGGCGGGTAGCAAGGCTGCTACTGTGCGCCGCCATGCGCATTGCCCCCGCACCCGTTTCGACAGCCCCCAACGCCGAGCAGACCGCGCAGGCCCGTACCCTCATCGCGCGGCTGTTGGGGAACCTGGAGAAGGCGCTGCGCGGCAAGCGCGAGGCCCTGGAGCTGGTGCTGTGCTGCGTCGCGGCGGGCGGGCACGTGCTGCTGGAGGACGTGCCCGGCACGGGGAAGACGACGCTGGCCAAGGCCCTGGCGCTCAGCATCGGTGGGGCCTTCAAGCGCGTGCAGTTCACCCCGGATCTGCTGCCCACCGACATCGTCGGCACCTCCCTGTTCAACCCGCAGGACGGCAGCTTCCGGTTCAAGCCCGGCCCCATCTTCGCCAACGTGCTGATCGCCGATGAGATCAACCGCGCCTCGCCGCGCACCCAGTCGGCGCTGTTGGAAGGGCTCTCCGAGCAGCAGGTGACGGTCGACGGAGAGACGCGCTCGCTGCCCGCCCCCTTCCTGTGCATCGCCACCCAGAACCCGGTGGAGTTCCACGGCACCTACCCGCTGCCGGAGGCCTCGCTGGACCGCTTCGCCGCACAGCTCTCCCTGGGCTACCCGCCCGAGGCCGAGGAGCGCTCCCTGCTGCTGGAGCGCAAGGGGCCGCCCCCCGTCTCCGAGCTCACGCCGGTGTGTACCCTGGAAGAGGTGGTCGTGCTGCAGCGCGCCGTGGAGGAGGTGCGCATGGAGGAGTCCGTGGCCGACTACCTGCTGCGCCTCGTCCACGCGACGCGAGGCCACGCCAGCGTCCGCCTGGGCGTCTCCACCCGCGGCGCGTTGCTCTACGCCCGCATGGCGCGGGCGCGCGCGCTCGCCAGCGGCCGGGACTTCGTGCTCCCCGAGGACTTGAAGACACTGGCCGTGCCCGTGCTGACCCACCGGCTGGTCTTGGATACTCGCGCACGGTACGCTGGCACCGACAAGCAGGCGCTGACCCGGGACATCGTGGCCACCGTCCCCCTGCCCCGCTAGTCCGCCCACATGCCCCGTCGTCGTCGCTGGTCCTTCTTCATGCCACCGGAGGAGCATCGCTTCATCCGGTACCTGAGCGATCGCTATCGCGCGCTGCTCACCCCCTTGGGGCAGGCGATGCTCTGGGCGACCGGGGCCGCGGCATTGATGATGCTGTGGGGCTTGAGGCCGGCAATCGCCTTCTTCTCCTTCTGTGCCGCCGCGCTCGTGGGGGGAATGACGGCGGGCCTGCCCTTCCGACCCCGGCTCTCGCTGGCCCGGCGCCTGCCGCCTCCGGTGTCCGCCGGTGACACGCTGCGCTACCAGGTGGTGGTGGAGAACCGGACCCGGCGGCCCGCGCGCAAGGTGGTGCTGGAGGAGCGCAACCTGCCGCCGGAGCTCAAGCCCGTGGGCGAACCGCCCGTGTTGGAGGTGCTCGCTCCGGGAGAGCGGGCGGAGGTGAGCCTGTCGCTCTCCTGTCCCACACGAGGGGCCTATGAGCTGCCCTGGCTCCAGGCCTCCAGCTTCTTTCCCTCCGCGCTGGTGAAGTGGTCGCGCCGCGCGCCGGGCAAGGACCGGCTCCTCGTCTACCCGCGCTTCACACCCCTGGCGCGCTTCGATGTGCCCCACGGTCGCAACTACCAGCCGGGCGGCATCCCCATCGCCTCGAGCGTGGGCGAGTCCACGGAGCTGGCCGGCACGCGCGAGTGGCGCGAGGGCGACCGGATGCGCGACATCCACTGGCCCTCGCTGGCGAGGACCGGCCGCCTCGTGGTGAAGGAGTACCAGGAGGAGTACTTCGTCCGCCTCGCCATGGTGCTGGACGTGGAGTCGCGCGACCTGAAGGACGACGCCCTGTTCGAGCGCAGCCTCTCGCTGGCGGCGGGCATCGCCGACGTGCTCGCGCGCCAGGAGTACATCATCGACATCTTCGCGGCCGGCTCGCAGGTGTTCCACTTCCAGGCGGGCCGCGCCCTGGCGCACTTCGAGCACATCCTGGAGATCCTCGCCTGCCTGGAGGCGGAGGACCGGCTGGATGTGGGAGCGCTGGAGGCCGCGCTGCTACCGGAGTCCCAGAGACTCTCGGCCGTCATCCTGGTGATGATGGACTGGGACGAGACGCGGGCGGAGCTGATCCGCAAGCTGAAGGCGCACGGGGTGGCGGTGCGGGTGCTCTCGGTCCGCCAGGACAGACGACCTCAAGGGCTCGCGCCCGAGGAAGTGGTGGAATTGCCATGAGCGAAGCTCCGCCGGGTGACTCCCGCCTCGCACGGGGCGTGGAAGGCCTGCCCGTGTTCGCCGCGCTGGCGCTGCATGCGCTGGCCCACGACCGCTGGCTGCTGTGCGTGCCCGCCGCGGTGCTGCTGCTCGTGGGCGTGCTGCTCGACAAGCGGCCTCCCTACTCGCCCCGGCTGCTGCTGGCGGCCGCGGCCGTGGGAGGCGTCGCGGGCTTCCTGCTGTCGGGCAGGTGGCCGCAGCCCGCCCCCATCCCTCCGGTCATCATGGGCCCGCTCTGCGGGGCGCTGGTCGGGCTGTCCATATTCAGCGCCATCACTGGACGGCGGCACTACGCCATCATCTATGCCCTGCTGCTGTCGGCGCTCAGCGCCGCCGTGCGCGGCTCGGAGGCCGTGTACGCGGGGCTGGCGGGCGTGGCCGTATGCATGCTGGCGGTCGCCTTCGCGCGCGGGCGCATGAGCCAGGCCGGCATGGCGGGGTGGCTCGGCTTCGGCCTCTACGCGCTGGTGGTGCTGGGCACGAGCTTTGGAATGTGGCGCTTCGTGCGCGCCAGCGAGGGCGTGCTCACCGACACCGTGTTCCGGCTGATGCAGGAGGTACCCCGGCCCTCGGGCATGGCGCTGCAGTCGGAGATTCCCCTCGAGCGGCAAGGGCGCATGCCCAACACCGTGCGGCTCCTCATGGAGCTGCGGGGAGAGCGCCCCGAGCGGCTGCGGACGACGGTGCTCGACACCTTCGATGGGACGCGCTGGACGACCTCGCGCGCGCTCGATCAAGCGCGGCTGAAGCTGACGCCGCCGACCGAGGGCGAGCCGCTTCGCACCACCGAGCTCACCTTCTTGCAGTCCCTGCGCCCCTATCTCCCCGCCCCCGCGGGCATCCGCGCCGTGGAGGGCGCCTACCCCCAGGTCCTCGGCGGGTGGATGCTGCGCGCCGATGGCCAGGAGGGCACCACCCTCACCCTGCGCCACCCGGAGCGGGAGCAACTGCCGCCCGAGCCTCCACCGGACGCCGCCCTGTCCGCACTGCCCGAGGCGCTGCGCGAGGAGCTGCGCCCCCTGGCCCTGGAGCTCACCCGCGGCGCGGCCACCCCTCGCGCCCGAGCCGAGGCGCTGGAGGCCTGGTTCCGCGACAACTTCCAGTACTCGCTCTCGGTGGACCTGAGCGGCGAGGGCAGCCCCCTGGCCATCCTCATCCGCGAGAAGCGCCCGGCCTGGTGCGTCTACTTCGCCAGCGCCATGGCCGCGCTCCTGCGCAGCATGGACATCCCCGCGCGCCTGGCCGGAGGCTTCGTGCCCCAGGAGGAGAACCCCTTCTCCAATGCCTTCCTCGTGCGAGAGCGCGACGCCCACGCCTGGGTGGAGGTTTACCTGGAGGACGAGGGGCGCTTCGTCGCGTTCGATCCGACGCCGTGGCGCAGCCGCGACGCGCTGATCGAAGCGGGCAGGTCGAGCACCGCCAGCGCCGCGATGCAGGCCTTGGGCTCCTTCTTCCGGCGCTGGAGCTCGCGCCTGTTCTCCTCGCCCCTCGAAGCGCTGGGCGCGGTGGCCCGCTTTCCGCTGACGTGGCTCCTGGTGGCCGCCCTCGCGTTCTGGCGGCTGCGGGCCCGCTCACGGCGCCAGCGCGCGAATCGCCCACGCCAGGCCATGCGCGGCGCGGACCCCACGGTGACCGCGCTCTACGCGCGCTACCTCCGCGTGATGAAGCGCCACGCGGGCCTCGTTCCAGGCCACACAGAAACCGATGATGAATTGGTGCGGAGGCTGCGCGCGGCGCGTGGGAATTCCGCCGCGGATTTAGCTTTGCAATTCCTCACCCTCTACCGCCAAGTGCGCTTTGGAAGTGGCGTGTCGGACCCGTCCGCACTTGAAGCGCTCGCTACAGCGCTGGAGCACGCACTTCGAATTCCCTGAAACATGATATTATTCATGTTTTACGGCTTCCATTGAAATTGGAAATGCGTTCATGTTGGATGGAATTTGATGACACAACATGCTACAGAAGTAGCCATTTCCCGCTCTCCAAGGAAGTATGAGAACACACATTGCGCGGGAGTTTCATAGATGGAAGTCTTTGAGGGGTAGACCATCCCCACGAGGCTCCGCCATGACGACTTCTGTCGCATACCGCTCCCCTCTGGTTGTCCCCTCTCCTCAGATGGTCCCGACGCCCGAGGGCGCTTCCGGAGTTACCCTGGATTGCCGGCCTTACGCGGCGCAGATCCAGCAAGCGATCGCCTCGCGCCGGCCGGTGTCCCTGGCGGACACGGAGCGCTTCCTGGTGGAAGCGGAGATGCTGTTCCACGCGCTGCCGGAGCCCCTCCGCCGCGCCGTCATCGAGCTGAAGAGCGGGCTGAGCCGCTACCCGTTCCTGATCCTCAAGGGGCTGCCGACGGAGCAGTCCCTGCCGCCCACGCCACTGGACTCGCGGCGGCCGCGCATGGAGCGCTTCATGGTGGGTGAGTGGCTGTCGGCCGCCATCGCCAAGGCCCTGGGCGAGCCGTTCGGGCTGGTGCAGCAGAACGAGGGCGAGCTGATCCAGCACAACTCTCCCGTGAAACTGCACGAGACGGCGCAGTCGGGTGAGAGCTCGAAGACGGAGCTGCTCTTCCACACGGACGGCTCGTTCCTGCCGCTGACGCCGGACTACAACGTCATCTCCTGCCTGCGGCCGGATCCGGCGCGCGAGGCGGTGACGTCCTTCACGAGCCTGGAGGATCTGCTGGCCGAGCTGTCGCCGAAGCACCGCGAGCTGCTGTCGCAGCCGCGCTTCCTGGCCGACGGCGTGGAGTACGACTACGACGAGGTGAACGAGCGCGGCAACCGCACCCACCACGTGCCGCTGCTGCGTGGCACCGCGGAGCAGCCGTACATCTTCTATGACCAGGACATCCACCGGGCGGTCGACGCGGAGGCCGCCGAGGCCCTGCGCGCGCTGGACGCCGCGCTGGAGGCCAAGGCCATCCACGTGAAGCTGGAGGCCGGCGACGTGGCCCTGTTCGACAACCGCCGGTGCATGCACAAGCGCTCGCCCTTCCACGCCAACTACGATGGAAAGGACCGCTGGTGCCTGCTCACCTACGTGAGCAGCAGCGCGCTGGAGGCCACGCGCGAGCGCCGCGCGGCGGGCCGTCGCCGCGTCCTCGACATCCCGGCCAACCTCTGAGCCTGCTCAGCTCCCGGTGGCCGCGGTAGGGGTGCCCCTGGAAGCGGGGGTGCCCGCCAGCTCGGGCGCGACCGGCAGCTTCAGGGTGAAGGTGGTGCCGCTGCCCAGCTTGCTCTGCACCTCGATGCGGCCCTGGTGGCGGGAGATGATGCCGTAGCTGATCGACAGCCCCAGCCCCGTGCCCTTGCCCGGAGGTTTGGTGGTGTAGAACGGCGTGAAGAGCTTGGCGAGCACCTCGGGCGTCATCCCCACGCCCGAGTCGGTGATCCGCACCACCACCATGTTGCCCTCCTGCTGGGTGGAGATGCGGATCTCCCCGCGGTCCTCGATGGCCTGGGCGGCGTTGCTGAGCAGGTTGGTGAACACCTGGCTGATCTGCGTGGGGTAGCCGACGATGGCGGGGATCTCCCCATACTCGGTGCGCACCTCACAGCGGTGCTTGAGGTCGCTCCACATCATCATCTTCAGCGTGCCCATCAGCTCCTTGTTCACGTCCACCAGCCTCGGCTCGCCGGCCTCCTCGCGGATGAAGGACTTGAGGCTCTGGATGATGTCCTTGACGCGCTGGGTGCCCTCCTGACAGTCGTTGAGCAGCTCCTTCACGTCGCTCTCGATTTCCCCCACGCCCTCCTGCTCCCACAGGGCGCAGATGCGGCCGAGCGCCTCGGCCTGATGGGGCGGCAGCGTGGGCCCCACCTCGGTGCCGAACGCGCGGTAGAGGCCGAGCAGCCGCGTGAAGGTGGCCACGTACTGGGTGAGCGTGGACAGGTTGCTCATGACATAGCCCAGCGGGTTGTTGATCTCGTGGGCGATGCCGGCGGCGAGCTGCCCCACCGAGGCCAGCTTCTCGGACAGGATGAGCTGGGCCTGCTGCTTCTCCAGCTCCTGGGTGGCCTTGAGCAGCTTCTCGGTGCGGATGTGGACCAGCTCCTCCAGGTGGTCGCGGTGGCGCCGCAGCTCCTCCTCGCGGTGCAGCAGCATCTCCTCCGCGTGGCGGCGCTGCTGCTCGCTGCGCCAGCCGAGAATGACGCTGCAGCACGTGGCCAGGAAGGGCTGGAGGAACTCGATGACGCTGGTGTCGTAGCCCTCGGGGCGGTTGGCGATGCCCACCATGCCCACCATCTCCTTGCCGGACTTGAAGGGCAGCCCCAGGAACGCCTTCAGCGGCGGGTGGCCGTGGGGCCTGCCGCCGGCGCGCGTGTCCTCGTCCGGGGTGTTGGAGATGACGTGCTCGCCCGTGGTGAGCACGGTGCCGAAGAGCGTCTTGAGGTTGCGGAACTCCATGCCCTGGGGGGCCAGCCGGTGGTACTGCTCGCGCAGCTCATCGGTCCACGCGATGTTGGTGATGGCGTACGTCTTGAGGTACGGCACCCCCATGTCGGTGTAGAGCACCTCGCCGATGAAGCCGTACTCACTGCTCGTCAGATCGAGCAGCACCTCGAGCAGTCGATCGAACAGCTTTCGCGCGTTGCTGCCCTGGATGAACTCGAGCTGCGCCTCGGTGAGCGCGCGCAACAGCCGGACACTGGCCTCGAGCTGGGGATCCTGCTGCTTCCCGGTCTGGTTCTGCCCTCCGACGAGCTCGTTCTTCGGCGCTTCGGTGTCGGACGATGGAGAGGTAGGGGGAGAAGGCCTGTAGCCCAAAGCAGATCACCTCACGAGTTACGGCTCATCATAACGAACCGGGCGACCCTGAACCGGCAGGCCGATCCCAACAGGGTTGCACGACGCGTGCCGCCCATGCGGAACATTCTGGTATCGGCATTCTGTCGCAGCCCGGCCAGAGAGCAATGGGCGGCTCTGATCGCATGCAGGCAACCGAGCCCGTGCGCGCCTCCTTCCCGGAGCAACGAGCCACCCGGTGGACCCGGCGGCGCATCCCGGTAGACTCGTGCGGCAATGGATGAGTCGGCCCGCCCGGGAGTTCACAAGCGGCGTCTGCCCGGGGGATGGGTGAGCGCTGTCGCCATCAGCTTGTTCGTCGCCGCTACGGCCTGGGTATCCGTACACCCACGCCGCTCGGAGGAGCACACTCCGGGTGCGGAGCACGTCACGCCCATGGTGGCCTCGCCCCCGAAGGATCGCCGCGAGGAGCGACTCGCCGCGACGCGGGCGATCGTCCGGGCGCTGGCGCCCGCGGCCTCCCGCCGGCTGCCGGAGCGCACGGAGCGGGAGAAGGAGCTGCACCAGCTGGCCACGTCGCTGGGCGCTCCCGGCACGCGGCTGGAGAACCCGTGTGTCGAGTGGGCAGGCCCCTTCTGCGCTCGCACGGCGCTCGAGCCCCTGTTCTCCGCGCTGGACGGCCTGCGCGCGGGGACGAGCTCTTCGCGGGTGACGATCTCCGCGTTCGGAAACTCGCTGATCGCCGCGGACCGCATCGTCGACGTCGTCCGGGAGGATCTGGTCCACCTGTTCGGAGACGGAGGCCGCGGCCTGCTGCTCGTCGACCGGATCGCCGACTACGGCCCCCGCACGCGGTCGAGCCAATCGGCGACGGGCTGGCAGGTGTACACGGTGGGGGACGTCAAGCCGGCGCCCCTGCCGCTGGGGCTGACGGGGGTCTCCCATGTCTCCACCACGCCGAAGGCCCGCGCGCGCTTCGAGCTCTCAGGAGAGACCCAGGGCGCGGTGTACTGGGTGGACCAGGACGCGGGCCCGATCGAGCTGCGCATCGACGGCGAGCTCGTGGTGACGACCACCCCGTCTGACACGGGCGGCCAGCAGCGCACGGAGGTGACGATTCCCCCGGGCGCGAAGGCGCTGGAGCTCATCGCCCACCGGAAGGGAACCATCGTCCAGGGCGTCGCGCTGGACCGGGGTGGCCCGGGGCTCGTGCTGGATACCCTCGGCGTGCCCGCGGCGGACGCCAGCCTCTTCCTCCAGGCGGACGAGGAGATGGTCACCGAGCAGCTTCGCTCGCGGGCTCCTGCCCTGGTGATGATGATGCTCGGAGGCAACGAGGTGAAGCGGCTGCAGTGGGGACGCTCCACCATCGAGAAGGTGGAGCGCGATCTGCATCGCTTCATCCAGCGCGTGAAGACCGCGGCGCCAGGCTCGGCCTGTCTGCTGGTGGGGCCGCTGGACGCCGTGCTGGGGCCGGATGCATCGCGGCCGTTCCAGCAGCGGGCCGATCTGCTCGAGGTGCTCGAGCTCGAGCGGCGCATCGCCCAGGAGGAGGGGTGCGCGTTCTTCGACATGTTCACGGCCATGGGCGGCACGGGCTCCCTGCAGCGGATGCACGCCCGGGGGCTGGTGCATGACGACCTGGTACACCCGCGAGGCAAGGGCCTCGACCTGCTCGGGGAGCTGATGGCGGAGGCGCTCCTGCGCTCCTGGTCGGACACGCCGCGCACCGAGCAGCCCTACGCGCTGGCGGAGGCCTGGGCCACGCTCGTGGGAGGCGACCTGCTGCCCCATGAGGCCCACCCGTGGCGCTCAGCACCGCCCGTGGCGCTGCTGCTGCCCGAAGCACCGCAGGACCCGCTGTCGGGCGGCATCCACCGCGTGCTCTCGGCGTCCCGGGCCTGGACCCCGCGCTCCGAGGAGGCGCGATGGGTGGTGCTCGGTGCCGAGGCCTCCCAGAGCCCGCCGCGCCCCATTGCCGTGAGTGGCCCGGCGGATCAGCGGTGCGTGACGTTCGTCTCCGAGAGCAGCCCGGCGCGCGGCGGGGAGCCGTGCCTGCCGGTCGCGCTGCCGCCGCTGCCTCCCGACTTGCAGGATCCGCTGCACCGGGGCGTCGCGGCCGGTGCGTGGCTGCTGGCGGAGATCGTCCGGCATGACGCGCTCTCGGCGACCCGGAGCCCTCGGTGAGCCTCCGCGGCAGCGCGTGGATTCTCCTCACGGTGTTCCTGGCGTGGACGGCCTCCGCCGCGCCCAAGGCTCGCGCCGCGCCTCCGCCGCAGCTTCCGCCCGGCACCGAGGCGTTCCCCTCCGAGGTGACGAGCGCCCTGGAGGTCCGGCTTCAGGAGCAGCTGGCGGGACGCCTGCCCGCGGGACTCTCGGTAGGAGTCTCCCTGGGTGACTTCGCGTGGACGGCGGGCTTCGGCTTTCGCAACGTCGAGAAGCGGCTCAAGGCCACGCCTCGGACGACGTACCGCACGGCCTCCGTGGCCAAGAGCTTCACCGCCATCGCCATCCTGCAACTGGTGGAGGCGGGCACGGTGGGCCTGGATGATGACATCCGCACCTGGGTGCCGGACTTCCCCGAGAAACAGTGGCCCGTCACGGTGCGGCAGCTCCTGGGGCACCTGGGCGGGGTGAGCCACTACCGCGACCCGCCGCACGACAGCCGCATCACGCGGCGGATGACCACCGCCGAGGCGATCGCGATCTTCAAGGACTGGCCGCTGGTGGTCGAGCCCGGCACCGAGTTCACCTATACGACGTACGGCTACAACCTGCTCGGGGCGGCGGTCGAGAAGGCCTCGGGCCTGCCCTTCGGCGAATACCTGTCGCGCCGGGTCTTCACGCCCGCCGGCATGAAGACCGCGGCGATGGACGACTACCGCACGCGGGACGGGTGGCACGCCGTGGGATACCGGCCCGTGAACGGTGGCATCGCTCGCTCGCACCGGTTGGACCTCTCGTCACGCTTCGGCGGTGGGGGCGCGCGTGCGTCGGTGGTGGACCTGCTGGCGTTCGGGCGCGCGGTGATGGCCAGCACGCTCGTCACTCCCGAAACCACGCGCATGATGCAGATGTCGATGGAGACGCGGGACGGCCGGCTCATCGACTACGGGATGGGGTTCGCCGTCTACCCGACCCGCGGCCACTACATCGTCGCGCACGCGGGCGGGCAGCCCGAGACGAGCACCTTCCTGCTGCTCATCCCCGCCGAGCGGCTGGCGATCGCGGTGGCGATGAACCTCGAGGCCCAGGACGACCTGCTGCGCGAGCTCATCGCCACCATCACCGAGTTCCTCCTGGAGGGCGGCACCCGGCGGCGGGCCGTGCATGCGGCGGACCCGGCGGACGAGGTGCTCCACGAGGGCCTCTATCGGATCTACTCGTACGGCCGCGCCTTCTACACGTTCAACCGCGCCGGCTACGGCCTCACGCCCGAGCCGGGCTCGCTGCCGCGCGCCTTCACCGAGGCCTCCGCCCTGCTGTCGCACGAGGCGATCGCGGCGGATCCCCGCGCGGCGCAGAAGAAGTTGAAGCAGGCCCACCACCCGCGCTCCGAGCGCCTCTTCATCCGGGTGGGCATGCACATGGCGGAGCGGATCGCCTCGGCGTTCGGCCCCCAGGCCCTCTCCGCCTATCCGGCCGAGGGCGCCCTGCCCTTCTTCGAGGACTATCTGCGCGCCTGCGAGCAGCAGAAGTGCGCGGAGGCGCTCCAGTTCTCTCCGGGCCTGCGCGCGGACATCGTCCGACTCGTGGGGCCCTGGCGGAGGGCGAACGCGCCGGAGCTGCGGCCGGTGTTGCCCCGCTCGGTGCCGGAGATGAACACCCGCCTGGAGGCCATCGAGCGCGCGATCCAGGGAGTGCCGCTCCACCCCGACTTCACCGAGGAGGTGCTCGAGCTGGCGCAATCGCCCAAGACGCCTCCCGAGGAGACGACGCGGCTGCTCGACTGGGCGCTGCGGACGCACCCGGCCTCCGTCGCCACGATGCTCGCCCGGGCGGACGCGTTCCTCCTCCAGGAGGAGGATGCGGAGTCCGCGGAGCTGCTGTACCGCCGCGCCTTCGAGCGTCCAACGGGAGCCGACGCGCTCTCCCCCGAGAAGCTCCTGGCGCGGGCGAAGAAGCACCCCGCGGCGCTCGAGGTGCTGCGCATCGCCGTGAAGCTGCACCCGAACACCCCTCCCCTCTGGCAGGCGCTCGCGGCCCGGGAGAAGGAGGTGGGCAACGCGGATGCGGCGCGGGCCGCGCTGGAGCAGGCGAACGGCCTGCCGCCTCCGCCGGCCATGCTCCAGAGCACTCCGACGCCGTAGTGAGTGGACGACACCCCGGCACGTGGGTGGATGGTCTCCCTTCACGCGGTGTGCGAGACTGGAGGTTCGACGGGAGGGTGTATGACGGCCGAGAAGTTCGACCTCCAGCAGCTCCAGATCGCGTCTCCCTGCTACGAGCGCTGGGAGAACATGACGGGCGATGAGCGGGTGCGCCACTGCGCGAGCTGCAAGCTCAACGTCTACAACGTGCGCGAGCTCAACAAGGCCGAAGTCGAAGAGTTGGTGACGCGCGCCTCCGGTCGGGTGTGCATGCGGCTCTACCGCCGCTGGGACGGCACGGTGCTCACAAAAGACTGCCCGGTGGGCGTCAGCCGCGCCCGGGTGCGCCTGGCCTCGGCGCTGCTCACCGCGGCGGCCTTCGTGGGGGTCCTCCTCCTGCCGCTGCTGCGCCTGGGCTCGCGAGGCTCCTCGGAGCCGCCCCCTACGTTCCAGGAGCGCTTCGACCAGGTGAAGGAAGAGGCCTATGAGTGGCCTGTCTTCGGGACCATCTTGGAGGAGATCTCTCCCCGCCCCCGCGCCATCATGGGCGCCATGATTCGACTCCCCTCGGGGGGCAGCGGCCATCCCTGAGAAGCCCGCGTGGGGGAGAAGCGAGCAGGCTTGCTGCCACGAGCCGCGCTCCCGGGGTGGTAGGCTACGGTCTCTGCCCTGAACCCGCGCTCCGAGATGACCACCGCCAGCCCGCAGGCGACACCTCCCCCTCCCGCTGAGCCTCCCGTCGTGTTCACCCCCGCGCCCCAGGGGCCGGGGCGCCGCAGCCGCCGCCGCGACTGGGTACGTGGGCTGAGCCGAGCCACCGCCGCACTGCTGGTGCTCTTCGAGTTCACCGTGCGCGGCCAAGCACACCCCTGGCGGGAGCTGGTAGCGATGCTCCTGGCCGCGAGCGTGGTGGCGGCGTTCGGCGGCGAGCTGGTGCGCGATACCTGGGCCTTCCGCCTGCGCCTGTGGCGCCACCGCTGGCCGGACCTGCTCTTCGCGGTGCCTGTCGTGCTCTCTCTGGGCACGGGCAACCCCCGGGGCGCGGCGGCGCTGGTAGTCCTGCGGCTGCTCGCGCGCGAGATCATTGATGCGGTGGCCTGGCGCCCCGCGAGGCCGATGCTGGAGGCGCTCCAGCGCCGTCCCCTGACGATGCTGGTGCTCTCGGTCCTCTTCACCGTCCTGATGGGCACGCTGGCGCTGATGTTCCCGGCCGCCACGCGTGACGGCCAGGGCGCGCCCTTCATGGTGGCCCTCTTCACGGCCACCAGCGCCGCGTGCGTGACGGGCCTGACGGTGGTGGACACCGGCAGCTACTTCAGCGGCTTCGGCCACTGGGTCATCCTGAGCCTCGTCCAGGTGGGCGGCCTGGGCATCATGACCATCACCACCACCTTGGCGCTGGCCTTCCGCAGCCAGCTCTCGGCGCGCACGCGCGGGGCGATGCAGGAGATGCTGGACGAGGAGACGGTCCACGGCTTCCAGCGCCTGCTCTATTCCATGATGCTCATCACGGTGACGCTGGAGGCCCTGGGCGCGCTGGCCCTCTACCCCTCGTTCCGGCTGGCTCCGGATGGGCGGGTGCTGGAGGCCTCGGAGCGCGCCTTCTACGCCGCCTTCCACTCGGTGGCAGCCTTCTGCAACGCGGGCTTCGGGCTCTACCCGGACAACATGATGCGCTTCGTGGGCCACCCCACGGTCAACCTCACGCTGATGGCGCTCGTCGTGCTTGGGGGCCTGGGCTTCCCGGTGGTCACCTCGCTGCTGGATTGGAAGCTGTGGCGGTCGCGCGGAGTGCGAGGAGCCTGGCGCTTCCTGCCCGTACACACGCGCGTGGCCCTCATCGCCAGCGCGGGGCTGGTGGTGGGCGGCGCGGTCTCGTGGCTGGTGCTGGAGTGGAACCACTCCCTGGCCGGGCTCTCTTTCGGAGAGCGGCTCCTGGCCAGCCTCTTCCAGAGCGTCTCCTTGCGCAGCGCGGGCTTCAACTCGGTGGACATCGCGCGCCTGGGCACGCCGATGATGCTGATCTCCCTGATGCTGATGTTCATCGGCGGCTCGCCGGGAGGCACCGCCGGCGGCGTGAAGACAACGACCGTGGCGGTGCTGGTGTTCACCTTCCGAGCGCTGCTGCGCAACCGCTCCGACGTGGAGCTCATGGGGCGCAGCGTGCCGGTGGCCACGGTGTACCGGGCCTGCGCGGTGACGCTCATCTGCGTGGGCCTGCTCTTCGGCCTGGCCTTCCTGCTCTTCGCCGTCGAGCCACACCTGCCCTTCCGCGAGGTGCTCTTCGAAGCGGTGAGCGCCTTCGGCACGACGGGGCTGACCACGGGGGTGACGCCGCAGCTGTCCACCGCGGGCAAGCTGGTGGTGTGCGCGCAGATGTTCGTGGGCCGGCTCGGCCCCTTCACCCTGGCGCTCGCGGTGGGGCTGTCCAAGGGGCTTTCGAGCTACAGCTTCCCCTCGACGAAGATCGTCGTGGGCTGACGAGGCGCGCAGATGAAGACGTACGTGGTGGTGGGCCTGGGGCAGTTCGGCGAGTGCGTGGCGCGGGAGCTGAGCCAGGCCGGACACGAGGTGCTGGCGGTGGACCGCTCCATGGAGCGCGTGGAGGCGCTCAAGGATGTGGTGGCGCAGGCCATGCGCGCCGACTGCACCTCGGAAGAGGCCATGCGCGCGCTGGGGGCGAGCAAGGCGGAGGTGGCGGTGGTGTCGCTGGGCGAAGAGGACTTCGAGGCGGCCGTGCTGGGCACGGCGGTGCTCAAGGCGCTGGGCATCAAGACGGTGGTGGCGCGCTCCTCCAGCCCGCAGCGGGGGCGGATCCTCTCGCTGGCGGGGGCCTCCCGGGTGGTCTACCCGGAGGCGGAGATGGGCGAGCAGCTCGCGCGGATGCTGATGCACACCAACCTGCTGGCCAGCACGGAGCTGCCCAGCGGCTACGCGTTGGCGGAGCTCCGAGTACCGGAGCACGCGGCGGGAAAGAGCCTCCAGGAGCTGCGGCTGCGGCAGACGCACGGGCTCAACGTCATCGCCATCCACCACCGAGGCCTCCTCAACGAGCCCATCCCCGAGGCCATGCTGAACGGCGGGGACGTGCTGCTGGTGGCGGGCAAGGCGGAGCGCGTGGCGGCGCTGGCGCGGCTCTGGGAGCCCAAGAGCTAGGGCGTTGTTCACCCCGAGCAATACCCAGCGATACCGAGCGTCCCGAACGTCCCACTGGGTTTGACGCGCCTGAGAACACGGGATATTTGTAGCCCCGATGAAGTTGAGAACGATTCTCAATATCGAAATGCTAGGGCCCTCCGACGACAGTGGGTTCCTCGCGGAAAAGGCGGTTCCTTCCGTGGGGCTCTTCCGCATGGGTGATGGCGCCGCTGGCACCGGGGCTTGGGAGCGGTGGGGATGGGCCCTGCTCATCGCCGCGTTCCTCCATGCCGGCGCGCTCATGGCCGCGCTCTCGGTCCCCCACTCCCTGCCGAAGGCGCCTCCAGCGCCCCCGGAGCCGGAGCTGGTGCTTCTCACCTTCGTGGCTCCGCCCGCCGCCGCGCCCGCCGTCATGGCCCAGCCGGAGACGGCCCCTCAGCGCCTGCTGTCCAGGACCCGCGCGCGTCCTTCCCGCCCGATGGTGGTGCCGCGGGTGCCGGAGAAGCTGCCCGTGCCCCAAGAGGTGGTGGAGGCCCCGCCCGAGGAAGCACCTGCTCCCGAGGCTTTCGCGGAGGAAGAGGAAGTGCTGGGAGCCGGCGCCGTGGGTAATGTCGTCGCGGGGCTGGTGAGCTCCGCCGCGAAGCCAGGGGAAGGCTCGGGGCTGGGCGTCACCTCGGGCGGCGAGGCCGTCGACCTGAAGCAGGTGTCACGGCCCCCTGAAGTGCTCAAGCAGGTCGTTCCTCAATACCCCCGGCAGGCCCGCTCGCGACGCATCGTGGGGCTGGTCCTGGTGCGCGTCATCGTCGGCGTCGATGGGCGCGTCGAACCCGAGCACACCCGCATCATCCGCTCCGTGCCCGAGCTGGACGCGGCCGCCACGGCCGCCGTCAGTCAGTGGCGCTTCTCCCCCGCGCTCGGCCGTCACGGCCGCCCGGTGCGCGTGATCATCGACATCCCCGTCCAGTTCTCCCTGAAGTGACATGAAAAGCACCTTCCGCTCGATCCTCTTCTGGATGCACCTGGTCTCCGGCCTCGTCGCCGGGATCATCATCGGCATCATGTCCCTCACGGGAGCGGCGCTCGCCTTCGCGCCGCAGCTCACCCAATGGGCCGACAGCGATGCGCGACGGGTGCAAGCGCCCGCGCCGGACGCCCCTCGCCTCCCAATCGACGAGCTGGTGGCCCGGGTTCGCGCAGCCCGTCCCGAGGCGCAGCCCTCGGGGGTGACGGTGTACCCCGACCCGATGTCCGCCGTGCAGGTGAGCACCGGCCGCGACAGCGGCGTCTACGTGAACCCCTACACGGGCGAAGTCCGGGAGCTGGGCGCCCTGGGGCTGCGCTCCTTCTTCCATGTGATGGAGGAGTGGCACCGGTGGCTCGGCACCCGGGACGACAATCGCGCCGTGGGCAAGGCGATCACCGGTGTCTGCAACGCCGCCTTCCTGTTCCTCGCCCTCTCCGGCCTGTACCTGTGGTGGCCTCGCAAGTGGACGCGGAAGACGCTGCGTCCGGTCGTCTGGTTCAAGGGCGGGCTGAAGGGCAAGGCGCGAGACTTCAACTGGCACAACGTGGCGGGCTTCTGGACCATGCCCGTGCTCGTCGTGTTGACGGCGTCGGGCGTGGTCATGTCCTACAAAGGCGTCTCGGACCTCATCTTCACGCTCACGGGCAACGAGCCCCCCGCCAGCGGAGGCCCGTCGGCCCAGGCAACGGTCAAGGTCCCCGAGCCTCCCGCGGGCGCCACGCAACGGAGCCTCGATGCCCTCTTCGCCGAGGCCCAGAAGCAGGTGCCGGCCTGGGAGAGCATCACCCTGCGCATGGGCGGAGGCCCTCGCGCTGGCGGCGCTCGCGGTCCCCAGGCGGGCGGTCCTGGAGGTGGTCCCCAGGCAGGCGGTCCGGGTGGCCCGGGCGGCAACGAGGCTCGCGGTGGAGGAGGCCGACAGGCGACGAACTTCTCCGTCAAGGAGCAGGGAGCGTGGCCCCTCTTCGCTTCGGTGCAGTTCTCGCTCGATCCCTTCACCGGACAGGTCCTGCGCCAGGAGACCTTCGCCGACTACAACACGGGTCGGAAGATCCGGACGTGGCTGCGCTTCCTGCACACGGGACAGGCGCTCGGGTGGGTGGGCCAGCTCGTCGCCGGAGTCGCCTCCCTGGCCGGAGCCTTCCTGATGTGGACCGGCTTCACCCTGTCCTGGCGGCGCTTCTTCCGCCGCCGGTCCACGACGGGCGCCTCTCCGGAGCCGAGCACCCCGGAGCCAGGCACCACGCCGGTGCAGTCAGAGACGTCCGCCTGAGTCCCCACCCCCGCTCGCACGGGGCTGGGGCCGGCGCCTTATTGATTTCGACAATCATATTCAAAATAGAAATTCATCTAGACGGAGGGGTACACGTGAGCGCATCGAAGATGAGAAAAGCGGGCATTCGGTCGATGAAGGGAACCTCGGGAGGCCTGCGCGGTTCGCTGAGCCCTTGGGGGCCGGCGGCCGTCGGGTTGGCGTCGGCACTGGTCAGCAGCGGCGTGCTCGCCCAGGAGGCGACGCCTCCCACGGAGACTCCGAGCGCTCCGGCCACGGAGGAGAGCCGCGCGGCGCCCGCGCCGCAGCCCGCGCCGCCCGAGGCCCAGTACACGATCCCCACGCTCGATGTGCAGGGTGAAGCCGAGAGCTACCGCGTCGAGGAGAGCAACCTCACGCGCCTGCCCGCGCCGCTCATCGACACGCCGCAGACCGTCACCGTGGTGCCCGAGCAGGTGCTCGAGGAGCAGAAGGCGACGACGGTGCGCGAGGCGCTGCGCAACGTGTCGGGCATCACGGTCAGCGCGGGTGAGGCCGGCCGCCAGGGTGACTCCTTCATCCTCCGAGGCTTCTCGGCGCAGACCGACGTGAGCCGCGACGGCGTGCGTGACCTCGGCTGGTACACGCGAGACACCTTCAACGTCGAGGGTGTCGAGGTCTTCTTCGGTCCGTCCGCCGTGCTCTTCGGGCGCGGCTCGACGGGAGGCGCGATCAACCTCGCCACGAAGAAGCCGCAGCGAAGCTCCTTCCAGGAAGTGTCGATCCTCGGCGGAACGGCTCCTCTGGGACGGCTGGCGCTCGACCTCAACGAGGCGGTCTCCGATCGCCTCCAGGTCCGCGTCAACGCGGCGGGGCAGCTCGCGAATGTGGCGAGCCGCAACGTGGTGGAGTCGAACCGCGCGGCCATCGCGCCCTCGCTGCGCTACGAGCTGGGAGAGAACACCTCGGCGGATGTCGACTACCTCTACCAGCGGGAAGACAGCGTCCCGGACTACGGCCAGCCCTACTTCCAGGGCTATCCCGTCTCGAGCACGCTGGATGTCCCCCGGGAGACCTTCTACGGCGTGCAGGGCTCTGACTCGGAGCGGGTCAATGCCCACATCGTCACGGGGCGCATTCAGCACCGGTTCAGCAAGGCGCTGCAGCTGACGAACACCCTGCGCTACGGAGGCGTGGATCGGTTCGCACGGCCCACGGCACCGCGCGGCCTGACGCCCGCGGGGGCACCGACGACCGTGGGGCGGCAGCGCTTCGAGACCGCGACGGACAACACCTACCTGGTCGATCAGCTGGATCTGCGCGGAGAGTTCGAGACCGGCATCCTCAAGCACACCGCGAACGTGGGAATCGAGTGGTCCCGGGAGACGCGGGACCAGACCCGCTTCAACCTGGAGGCGACGAACCAGCCCAGCGGCACGAACCTGCCCGCGGACCTGCTCGACCCGGATCCCGAGCCGGATCTCAGCTCGGTCAACCGGGTCTTCTCCACCTCCAACACGAGCATCCAGCGCACGCTGGCGGCCTATGCCTCGGAGCAGCTCGGAATCACCCAGTATCTGCAGCTCGTCGGCTCGCTGCGCTACGACATCTTCAGCACGGACTACGCCTCGACGAACAACGCGGGGGCGCGCACCCGCCTGAAGAACGAGGACAGCTTCCTCAACTGGCGTGCTGGCGTCGTCCTGCACCCGATGGAGAAGACGAGCGTCTACGGCATGTACGGCACCTCCTCCAACCCGTCCGCGGAGGCTGGCACGCTCGCCACGGGCCTGGAGAGCCTGGAGCCCGAGAAGAACCGCATCCTCGAGGTCGGCGCCAAGGCGGATCTCCTGTCGGATCGGCTGGGCTTGAGCGCGGCCGTGTTCCGCATCGAGAAGACGAATGGGCGCGTGCCGAACACCGATCCCAACGGGCCTCCGCAGATCCTCGAAGGCCGGCAGCGCGCAGAGGGCTACAACGTGGGCGTGGCCGGCACGGTCACCGATCGCTGGAGGATGTTCGCGAACTTCACCCACATCTACTCGGCGATCCTGGACCACACCAACGACTACCTGGAAGGCCAGCCGCTGCCGAACACGCCGAAGAACAGCGTCTCGCTTTGGACGACGTATGAGGTCATCGACAACCTCACGCTGGGCGGCGGCGCCATCTACCAGAGCGTGACGACGGTCAACAACCCGGCGTCTGCGACGGCGGCGTTCACCAAGGTGCCGAACTTCTGGCGCTTCGACGCTTATGCTGGCTACACGTGGGGCAAGGTGCAGCTGCAGCTCAACCTCAACAACCTCACGGACAAGCTCTACTACGCGCAGTACTACGCGGGACACGCGGTTCCCGCCGAGGGGCGCACGGTGAGCCTGGCGGGCACGTATCGGTTCTAGCCATGATGGTACACATCCCCAACGTTCTCACCGCCGAGCAGGTAGCGCACTGCCGAGAAGTCTTCGGCAAGGCGGACTGGGAGGACGGCCGCAGCACCTCCGGCTACCAGTCTGCGCAGGTGAAGAAGAACCTTCAGTTGCCGGACGACAGCCCGGCGGCGAGGGCGTTGGGAGATGTGGTGCTGGGGGCGCTCGAGCGCAGCCCCCTGTTCATCTCGGCCGTGCTGCCGCAGCGGGTCTTCCCGCCGCTGTTCAACCGCTACG
This sequence comes from Hyalangium ruber, assembly GCF_034259325.1. Classification (NCBI taxonomy): domain Bacteria; kingdom Pseudomonadati; phylum Myxococcota; class Myxococcia; order Myxococcales; family Archangiaceae; genus Hyalangium; species Hyalangium rubrum. The sequence goes on from NZ_JAXIVS010000001.1 coordinate 926,749, forward strand.
AGCCGGGGATGACCTTCGGCTCGCACGTCGACGGCGCCCTCCGTCCGATCTCCGGGACGCCGGTGCGCATCCGCACGGACGTCTCGGCGACGCTCTTCCTCTCGGACCCCGACAGCTACGACGGGGGAGAGCTCGTCGTGGAGGACACCTACGGCAGCCACGCGGTGAAGCTGCCGGCGGGGGACCTCATCGTCTACCCGGCCTCGAGCCTGCACCACGTCACGCCCGTCACGCGGGGCGTCCGGCTGGCATCCTTCTTCTGGGTGCAGAGCATGATCCGCGACGTGAGCCAGCGGGCGCTGCTCTTCGATCTCGACACCGCGATCATGCAGCTCAACCGGGAGGTGCCCAAGAGCCCCTCCCTGGTCATGCTGACGGGCGTCTACCACAACCTGCTCAGGCAGTGGGCCGAGCCCTGAGCCGCTGCGGGCGCTACTCCTCGCCCTTGGCGCCGACGAACTGGTCGTTCTTCTCGCGGAACAGGTGGTTGAAGCTCGTCAGCGAGCCGTAGACGCGGGTGATGTAGCTCTGCATCTCCACCTTCTCGGCGTCCGACAGCTTCGGGTGCGCGTTGAGCTTCTGCTCCAGCGTGCGCAGTCGATCGCGCACCATGACCACCTTGTGGAACAGGCTGTCGATGGGCAGGTCCTTGCTCTGCAGGTCCGTCTTGCCGGGGATGAGGCGCATGGTGCCGCCCTCCCACTTGCCCGCCAGCGGAGGCGCATCGCCCTCTCCCGCCGCTTCCCGGAAGATCTCCATCAGCTCTTCACGCGTCATGTTCAGGTCTCCACCCAGATCGACGATCTCATTCGGGTCACTCTTGCGCCGTACCACCGGGGCCACGGTGCGCACCGCCCGAGAGCGCGAGGGCGCCTCGGTCGCGGCCTGAGCGCTCACCCCACCCTTCGGCGCGAACTTGTCACAGATGGGCGCCGAGGGCGGAAACAGCCCTCGGCCCGGGTACACGCGGCAGGGCCCCACCCAGCCTCGGTGGTCCACAGAGTGCGGGCTCCACAGCTTGCAGTTGCCACAGACCCGCTCCTCCGGCTGGAAGACAGGCAGCGTGGGCGTCGAAGGATCGGACATCAGCGGCTCTCCTGGGCCACGGGCGGGCCCTTGCGGATGCCCAACTCGCGCAGCAGCGCATCCGCGTCCTCGACCTGGTCCAACATCCACAACACGTAGCGCACGTCCACGTTCACGTTGCGCGCCACGTCCGGGTTGAAACCGAAGTCGTTGGAGACGTTCTCCCAGACGCGGTCGAAGTTGACGCCCACCAGCTCACCCTTGCCGTTCACCGTGGGGCTGCCCGAGTTACCGCCCGTGGTGTCCGCGTCCGCCAGGAAGTCCACGGGTACGTCCTTGAGGACCGGGTCCTTCCACGGGCCGAAGCGCTGGGCCTCCGCCGTGGCGAGCACCTTGTCCGGCACGTTGAAGGGCTCCTGGCCCGTGTGCTTGGCCACGACGCCGGAGAGGGTGGTCTGCGGCGTGTAGAAGACGCCATCGCGCGGCGAGTAGCCCTGTACCTTGGCGAAGGTGACGCGCAGGGTGCTGTTGGCATCCGGCGCCACCGGCTTGCCCGCGTGGGCCAGCACCGCCCGGCGCCACTCGGGGCGCAGCCGCTGCGCCGCTCCCTCGCGGCGATCCTTCAGCGCGTCCAGCGCGGTCACCTCGGTGGCCAGCTCGAGCCCGAAGGCCAGCAGCGGATCCTTGCGCGCCACGAGCTGCGCCTCCGTCTCACCGAACATGGCCAACCGGTCGGCGAGCGTGAGTACCTTGGAGCCCGCGTACAGGGCGTCGATCTTCGCCGCGACGTCCTTCTCCGAGAACGTGGGGCCGAAGTGCTTGTCCACGGCGGCGATGCGCTCCTCGGGCCCCAGCGCCTGGGCCCGCCGCACGAAGGCCTTGAGCAGGTGCTTCTCCGCGGGCAGGAAGAGGTTCTTCTGCTCGCGCTCGAGCTGGTCCTTCAACCGAGCCAGCTCGCGCTCCATGAACTCGGGCTCGCGCTCCAGGTCCGGCTTCGCCCGCTCGCGCGCCAGCCGCGCCAGCGTCACCGCCATCGTCGGCCCCTTGGCGCCCGCCCGGAGGTTGTTGAGCAGGAACTCGCGCTCCCATGTCTTGCCCGTGTCCTTCAGCCGGCCGAGCAGCTCGCTCCGCGCGCGCAGCCCCTCCGGGTGCTTGCCTTTCTTCTCTGCCCAGCGCGCCACGGCCTCCTCGGCCTCGCGCTGCTTCTCGATGATGGCCCCGCGCTTGAGGCCCTCGAGCTGGCCGCCCGCGTTCTTGTAGCGGTTGTGCAGGCTCTTGAGCGTCGAGGCCACGGCGATCTTCCCGGCCGGGTCCTTGGCGCCCTCCTCCTCGAGGATGCGGATGTACTCGCCATACACGTCGATGACGCGCGGGTAGAAGCGCGCCTGGCGCTCGGCCATCTCTTCGGCCAACATCGCGCGGAAGGTGATGCCCGGATAGCCCAGCACCATGACGAACTGGTTGGGCTTCACGCCCTGGGTGGCCAGCGGGAAGAAGAACTCCGCCTTGTGAGGCACGTTCTGGGCGCTGTACGGCGCCGAGGTACCGTCCGGCGCGGTATAGGCGCGGACGATGGCGAAGTCGCCGGTGTGGCGCGGCCACATCCAGTTGTCCACCTCGCCGCCGAACTCGCCCACCGCGCGCGGCGGGGCGTAGACGAGCCGCACGTCCGCCAGTTCCACCGCGTCCACCAGCACGTACTGGAGCCCGCCGTCGAAGGTGGACACCTGGCAGCGCGTGGCCGGGCGCTTCTCGCACTCGGCGACCAGCTCCTTCTGCTTGCGCTCGATGGCCTTGAAGCGCACCAGGTCATCGGCGCCCTCGGGCACCGTCGCCAGCACCTGCTGTGTCACGTCGGTGAAGCTGCGCGGCACCTGGATGCGGGAGCCCTTGCCGGGCAGCTCCGCCTCACGATTCGTGGCGAGGAAGCCCTGGCTGATCAGGTCGCGCTGTGGGGAGCTGTGCTCCTGGACGATGGAGAAGACGCAGTGGTGGTTGGTGATGACGAGGCCGGTGGAGGAGATGAAGGCCCCCGAGCACCCACCCACGTTCACAGCCCCCGCCAGGAGCCCCGTTCCCCGCTTGGGGTCCCACAGCCGCTTGGGAGGCAGTTGGAGCCCCTGGGCCTTGAGCCAGGCGGGATCGAGTTCGAGGACTTGTTGGGGAGTCCACTTGCCCTCTCCGGCGAGCGCCGGGGCTGCAACCAAAGCCAGGAGCAGGAGTGTCTTCTTCATGGGCCCTTCCCTACCCCGTCTTCCGCCCGGAGGCGACCCCCGTACGCGCGGGGGCCGTTTTCACGGAAGATGGGGCGGGCAGGCGTGTTGAGGGGTGACTGGAGGCACGGAGAGACGATGCAGACTGCGAGCGGAGCCAGGCTGGACACGAAGCGGGTGGCCCTCCTCCTGCTGTTCCTGGGGGTGGGCTGGTACTTCTGGGATTCGCGCGTCCTGCTGCCGCTCAAGCTGCTGGTGGTGATGATGCATGAGAGTGGCCATGCGCTCGCCAGCCTCCTCGTCGGAGGGAAGGTGGACTCCATCACCCTGCGGATGGACGAGTCGGGTGCCTGCCTCTCGGCGCTGCCGCCCGGGGTGCTTCGGAAGGTCGTCGTCTTCTCGGCGGGCTACCTGGGCAGCGCGGTGATGGGGGCGGTGCTGCTGCTGGCCACGTTCCGCTTCCGGCTGTGTCGCTGGGTGCTGGGCGCGGCGTGCGTGTGGCTGGCGGTGATGGGGGTGCTGTACGCGCGCGACTCGTTCACCCTGCTCTTCTGCCTGGGCACCTCGGTGGTGCTGGGGCTGGCGGCGAAGTTCCTGCCGAGCGAAGTGGTGGACGTGGTCAACCTCTTCCTGGCGGCCTTCACGGCGCTCTACGCGCTGTTCGACTTCCGGGATGACCTGTGGAACAGCCAGGTACGGGCGGGCAGCGATGCGGCCCTGCTGGCCCAGCAGACGTGGGTGCCCGCCATCGTCTGGGCGGCGATCTGGACCCTGCTGGGAATCGCGCTGCTGGGCTGGGCCGCGTACAAGTCGATGCATGGGGAGCACCGCTCCTCGCAGATGCGCATGCCTCCGCTGTCCTCCGCCCGGCGCTCCTGATGACGTGACTGGTTACCCCCGCAAACCCAACGAGTCACGGTGGCAGGCATCGGACGGTGATACCTTGTCCTCATGCCTCGCTGGTTCAACACCGCCGGCCCCTGCAACCCGGCCGACCACTACATGCTCCCGGCCCTTCGGCGCTTGCCCGAGGTGCGGCGACTGATTGACCAGAAGAGCTATTTCGTCGTCCACGCGCCCCGTCAGGTGGGAAAGACGACGGCCCTGCTCTCCTTGGCTCGCGAGCTGACAACCGAGGGGCGCCACGTCGCTGCGCTGGTCTCCATGGAAGTGGGCGCCGCCTTCCCTCGCGACGTGGGAGCCGCCGAGGCGGCCGTGCTCGAGAGTTGGCGAAACGCGACGCGCTCCCAACTCCCACCGGAGCTGTGCCCGCCCTCCTTCCCGGAGGCGCCTCCCGGCAGCCGCATCGCCGCCGCACTCGCGGCCTGGACGGAGGCCGCACCCAGACCGCTGATCGTCTTCCTGGACGAGATCGATGCGCTCCGCGACGAGGTGCTGATCTCCGTATTGCGGCAACTGCGCGATGGTTACCGCAATCGCCCCGAGCACTTCCCCCTCGCGCTGTGCCTCATCGGCCTGCGCGACGTCCGGGACTACAAGGTGGAGGTTGGCGACAGCGACACCCTGGGCACCGCGAGTCCCTTCAACATCAAGGTGCGCTCGCTCACCCTGCGCAACTTCACCGCCGAGGAAGTAGCCGAACTCTACGCCCAGCACACCGCCGACACCCGCCAGCCTTTCGAGCCCGAGGCCCTGGCCCGCGCTTTCGAACTCACCCAGGGCCAGCCCTGGCTCGTCAACGCCCTGGCCAAGGTCGCGGTCGAGGAGCTCGTCCCCAACACGGCCCAGCCTGTCCGCCGCGCGGACATCGACCGCGCCAAGGCCCTGCTCATCGAGCGTCGGGAGACCCACCTGGACAGCCTGGCCGAGCGCCTGCGCGAGCCCCGAGTGCGCCACATCCTCGAGCCCATGCTCGCCGGCCTCACCCTGGGCGACGTGCCCGAGGATGATCTGCGCTTCATTCAGGACCTGGGGCTGGTCCGCATGGCGGCGACGGGAGGTCTGGAGGTAGCCAACCCCATCTATCGGGAGATCATCCCCCGAGTGCTGGCCAACACGGCCATGGCCTCGCTTCCTCGGCTCCCGGCCACATGGCTGCGCGCCGATGGCCGCCTCGACATCGAGCGCCTCATGGAGGCCTTCATGGCCTTCTGGCGGCAGCACGGCCAGCCGCTCCTGAGCACCGCGCCCTACCACGAGATCGCCCCCCACCTGGTGCTCATGGCCTTCCTGCACCGCGTGGCCAACGGGGGCGGCTCCCTGGAGCGCGAGTACGCGATCGGCACGGGACGAATGGACGTGTGCCTGCGCCATGGGCCCGACACCCTGGCCATGGAGCTGAAGGTGTGGCGCGACGGGGAGAAAGACCCCCTGGACGAAGGCCTGGCCCAGCTCGATGGCTACCTGGCGGGACTGGGGCTCTCCAGCGGATGGCTGATCATCTTCGACCGCCGCAACGGACAGCCCCCTCTGGCCGAGCGAACCCACGCCACCACGGCCGTGACGCGCGCGAGCCGCCGCGTCACTGTCCTGCGCGCCTGAACCTCCCGCTCACCGGCGCGGGCGCATCCGGAACGCCACGAAGGAGGCCACGTCCGGAAACGAGAAGTACGGGTTGGTGCGCCGCACCTCGCCCATCTCCGCCACCGGCACCTGCCCGTAGTCGTGCCCCGGCCACAGCCGCGTCTCGTCCGGCACGCGCAGCAGCACCTGGCTCAGCGATCGGTACATCTCCTCCGGGCTGCCTCCCTTCAAGTCACACCGCCCGCAGCCGTTGATGAACAGCGTGTCCCCCGACACCAGCGCGTCCCCCGCCAGCAGGCAGTGCGAGCCCGGCGTGTGCCCCGGCGTATGCAGCGCCTTGAAGTTCCGCGCCCCCACCGGCACCGCGTCGCCCGGGCCCAGCGCACGCAGCGCCTCTCCCGCCAGCGCGCGCAGGTCCTCCGAAAAGTCCACCTCCTCGCGCTGCGCGTAGACGGGGATGTCATGGCGCGAGAGCAGCTCGGGCAGACCGTTGGTGTGGTCCTTGTGGCAGTGCGAGACGAACGCCCCCACCACCCGCTTGCCCTCCTCCGCCACCGCCCGCTCGATGGCGGGCACGTCCCACGCCGGGTCCACCACCACCACTTCCGGCGAGCCCTGCGCCCCGACCAGGTACACGAAATTGTCCATCGGCCCGAGCTTGAGCTGGCGGACGTACGGCGCCTCCTGGGACATGCGTGCCTCCTCGTGTGAACCCACCTCGGACTCTAATCCTCAAGAGCCACCTTGAGATGCACCCCACTTCGCACATCTAATGTGCTCCAACGACTCCCCAGGAGGCCCTCGCGTGAAGAAGCCGCTGCTGACGCTCGCCTGTACCCTACTCGCTGGCGCCAGCGCCGCCGCGCCTCCCCGCTCCACCTTCCGCTACACCCCGCCCGCCGACGAGGAGCGCCCCGTCATCGCCGACGCCACCATCGGCCCCCAGGGCAGTGACTTCGCCATGCGCCTGCGCTTCGACAAGGAGCCCTGGGGCGAGGCCTGCAAGAACCGCTGCGCCAACGCCACCCTCTACCTCGACACCGACAGCAACACGACCACCGGCATGCAGCTGGGCAAGGGCGACCCCAAGACGGGCGCGGACATGGCCGTCATCGTCCAGGGCGCGCGCGAGTACAAGGGCACCAGCCCCGACACCTTCCTGCGCGTGAAGGTGCGCCTGCTCACCAACGACGCCAAGAACGTGGACGAGGGCGAGGCGCTCGCCGACCTCGACCACCGGCAGGACCCCGAGCGTGTGCAGCTCGACGAGAAGACCGTCTACCTGCTCGTCGACGCCACGGCCCCCGCCCTGCCCTCCGCTCGCAAGGTGCGCGTGCTCTACCACCCGCCCGCCGCCAAGCCGGTCCAGGGCTCCATCGCCGGCATGCTCGGCGGGGGCTCGAGCGGAAACGTCCGCATCTTCCGCGGCGGGGGCAGCAAGAAGGGCTGGGGCAAGGCCAAGGAGGCCGGCACTCCCATGCGGGGCGACAACGGGTAGTCACCTCCCGCACACACCCCAAGTCTCGGTCGGACTCCAGGCAGGCGGGCCTCAACGCCCGTGTTTTCGCTGCCTTACGGGTTGCTTTGTGTGGCGCGACCCACTGAACGCCTGTATAGTTAAAGACCCCATGAGGGGTCTTAACCCCTCGATTTTGTTCCCTCTGTCAGAAGGCCATGGTAGGGGGCCCGCCAGACACACATCCGCCGGGAGCGAGGAGTGCGCGAGGCGCGCGCCGCGTTCGGAGATGGATGTTCCTCGCCTGAACACATGAGCATGCTCGCACAAGCCGATACCAAGACACGCAAGAAGCAGGGGGCCTCGGGCAACGGGGGCAATGGCTCGTCCGCGTCCGCGGGCGGCGGCGGGGGCGGTGGTTCCGTCCCGGCGCCGCTGGCCGAGGAGGCCCGCCGGCGCTACATCAACTACGCCCTCTCGGTCATTACCTCGCGCGCCCTGCCTGACGTGCGCGACGGCCTCAAGCCGGTGCAGCGCCGCATCCTCTACGGCATGTACCACGACCACCGGCTCACCCAGGAGGCCAAGTACCAGAAGTCGGCCAAGGTGGTCGGTACCATCATGGGCCAGTACCACCCGCACGGCGACACGGCGATCTACGACGCGCTGGTGCGCATGGCGCAGGACTTCTCGCTGCGCTACCCGCTGGTGGACGGCCACGGCAACTTCGGCTCGCTGGACGGCGACGCCGCGGCGGCCATGCGCTACACCGAGTGCCGCCTGGCGGGCATCGCCGGCGAGCTGCTCGGGGAGCTGGGCAAGAAGACGGTCGGCTTCCGTCCCAACTACGACGGCAGCCTCTTCGAGCCCATCGTCATCCCCTCGCGCGTGCCGCAGTTGCTGATGAACGGCACCACCGGCATCGCCGTGGGCATGGCCACCAACATCCCGCCGCACCATCTGGGCGAGCTGGTGGACGCGCTGGTGGCGCTCATCGACAACGCGGACCTGGCGGTGAAGGACCTGATGAAGTGGATCAAGGGTCCGGACTTCCCCACCGGCGGGCAGATCCTCAACAGCAAGGCCGAGCTGCGGGAGATCTACGAGACAGGCCAGGGCAGCGTCCGCATCCGCGGCGAGCACGAGGTGGAGGAGACCAAGCGTGGCAACACGCAGATCATCATCACCTCCATTCCCTACACGGTGAACAAGAGCAACCTGGTGGCCAAGATCGGCGACCTGGTGCGCGAGCGGAAGCTGCCGCTGCTCCTGGACGTGCGCGACGAGTCCACCAAGGAAGTGCGCATCGTCCTGGAGATCAAGAAGGACGCCAGCCCTGAGCTGGTGATGGCCTACCTGTATAAGCACACGCCGCTGCAGACGAACTTCGGCGTGAACCTCACCTGCCTGGTGCCCACCGAGAACCCGGAGGTGGGCGCGCCCAAGCGGTTGGATCTCAAGAGCATCCTCCGCTACTTCCTCGACTTCCGCTTCGAGGTGGTCACCAAGCGCTTCCAGCACGAGCTGGGCGAGCTGCTCAAGCGCGTCCACGTCCTCGAGGGCTTCGAGAAGGTCTACGACGCGCTGGATGAGATGCTGAAGATCATCCGCGCGTCCGAGGGCAAGCAGGACGCGGCCAAGAAGCTCATGGCCCGCTTCAAGCTGGATGAGCTCCAGGTGGACGCCATCCTCGAGATGAAGCTCTACAAGTTGGCCCGGCTGGAGATCCTCGTCATCCAGGACGAGCTCAAGCAGAAGCGCGCCGAGGTCAAACGCATCGAGGGCATCCTCAAGAGCAAGCCGAAGATCTGGGGCACGGTGAAGGACGAGCTGGCCGAGATCAAGGCCGCCTACCAGGACAAGCGGCGCACCCGCATCGGCGGCGCCGGCTCGGAGGAGGTGGAGTTCAGCGCCGAGGCCTTCATCGCCGACGAGGACGCCCACGTGGTGCTCACCCGCGACGGGTGGATCAAGCGCGTGCGCGAGGTGAAGGACCCCTCCAGCACCCGCCTGCGCGAGGGCGACGCCGTCATGACGGTACTCGCCGGCAGCCTCAAGGCGAACCTGGTGCTGTTCAGCAACTTTGGCGCCGCCTACGTCACCCGCTTCAACGACGTGCCGGCCTCCACCGGCTACGGCGACCCGGTGCAGAAGCTGTTCAAGTTCGACGACGGCGAGCGCATCGTCGGCGCGCTGTCGCTGGATGGCCGCCTGCCGCGCCCCGAGAAGCTCATCGCCGTCACCAAGGACGGCCTGGGCCTGCGCTTCCTGCTCGAGGGCCACACGGAGGTCTCTACCCGCTCCGGCCGCCGCTACGCCAAGACGGGCGAGGGTGACGAGATCATCGGCGTGCAGCCGGTGGGCGAGAAGGACCTGCTGGCGGTGCTCACCGAGAAGACGAGCGCGTTGGTCTGCAAGGTCGCCGAGGTGAACGAGCTGCAGGGGCCGGGCAAGGGCGTGATGGTCATCAAGGTGGAGGAGAGTGACCGCGTGGTCGAGTTCCTCGCGGTGGCGCCGGGCCAGAAGGACAGGGCCATCGATTACGAGACGCAGAAGGGCCGCAAGCTGAGCCTGCACCCGGCGAAGTACGAGGTGACGGGTCGCGGCGGCAAGGGTCACGAGATGTCGCGCAAGGACGCGGTGAAGGAAGTGACGCGGACCGTCACCTTCATCCCGCTGCCCGAGCCGAAGAAGGACTAGCCGAGGAACGCCATGGCGAAGAAGGACACGTACACAGGTGCGGATATCCAGGTCCTCGAGGGCCTGGAGCCGGTGCGCAAGCGCCCGGCCATGTACATCGGGGGCACCGACAGCGTGGGCTACCACCACCTGCTCTGGGAGATCCTCGACAACTCGGTGGACGAGGTCATCAACGGCCACGCCACCACCGTGGAAGTCACGCTCCACAAGGATGGGCGCACCGTCACCGTCGTGGACAACGGGCGCGGCATCCCCGTGGACATGATGCCCAAGTACAAGAAGCCCGCGGTGGAGGTCATCCTCACCACGCTGCACTCGGGCGGCAAGTTCGAGCAGGGCAACTACATCCACTCGGGCGGTCTGCACGGCGTGGGCAGCTCGGTGGTCAACGCCCTGGGCCGCAAGCTGGTGGTGGAGATCAAGCGCGACCACAAGAAGTACGTGCAGACGTACGCGCGCGGCAAGGCCACCAGCCCGCTCAAGGTGGAGGGCCCGGCGCGTGGCACCGGCACCTCCATCACCTTCGAGCCCGACCCGGAGATCTTCGGGGAGAAGCAGAAGTTCGATGCGGAGCTGATCCGCGAGCGCCTGGAGGCCAAGAGCTACCTGCACAAGGGCATGACGGTCGTCTGGAAGGACGACACGGCCCACCCGCACGTCCACGTCACCTACAAGCACGACGGCGGCATCGCCGAGTACCTCACCAAGTGGGTGGCCGAGCGCGCCAAGCCCGTGGTGCCGCCGGCGAGCACCGGCTTCTACCACTCGCGTGACAACGGGGTGCGCCTGGAGGCCGCCCTGGTGTGGACGGAGGCCACGGACGAGACCATCCGCTCCTACGTCAACGGCATCCCCACCGCGCAGGGCGGCACGCACGAGGCGGGCCTGCGCGGCGCGGTGGTCAAGGCGGTGCGCAACTACATCGAGACGCACGACCTGACGCCCAAGGGAGTCACCCTCACCGCGGAGGACATCCGCGAGGGCATGACGGCCATCCTCTCCGTCTACGTGGTGGAGCCGCAGTTCCAGGGCCAGACCAAGGGCCGCCTCAACAACCCCGAGGTGACGGCCCAGGTGGACGGCGTGCTGCGCCCCGCGCTGGAGAAGTGGCTCAACGACAACAAGAGCATCGCCGAGGCGGTGGTGGCCCGCATCATCCTCGCCGCCCGCGCGCGCGAGGCCAGCCGCGCCGCCTCCCAGGCGGTGAGCCGCAAGACGGCGGTCAGCCACCGGCTCAACCTGCCCGGCAAGCTGGCCGACTGCTCCTCCACCGAGCCGAGCACCAGCGAGCTGTTCATCGTCGAAGGTGACTCCGCAGGTGGCTCCGCCAAGCAGGGCCGCGACCGGCGCACCCAGGCCATCCTCCCGCTGCGCGGCAAGGTGCTCAACGCCGAGCAGGCCTCCACCGACAAGGTGGCCGGCAACAAGGAGCTCCAGGACATCGTCAGCGCGCTGGGCTGCGGCATCGGCAGCGACTTCGACATCTCCAAGCTGCGCTACGGCCGCATCTTCCTGCTGATGGACGCCGACAGCGACGGCCACCACATCGCCACCCTGCTGCTCACCTTCTTCTACCGGCACCTGCGCCCGCTCATCGAGAGCGGCGCCGTCCACATCGCCCAGCCGCCCCTCTACAAGGTGGAGATCGGCAAGGAGACGTACTGGGCGCTGGATGAGGCGGACCGCGACCGCATCATCCGGGAGAAGACCAAGGGCAACGCCAAGCCCAACATCATGCGATTCAAGGGGCTGGGTGAGATGACCGCCGACGAGCTGAAGAGCACCACGCTCGACCCCAAGAACCGTCTCAGCCTCCAGGTGACCATCGACAACCCCCTGGAGACGGACCGGGTCATCAATGACCTGCTGGGCAAGGACGTGAGCGCTCGCTTCAAGTTCATCATGGAGCGCGCCGGCGAGGTCCAGGAGCTGGACGTCTGATCACCCCTGGAGGGGGCCTCCGAGCGTGGCTCCCCTCCGGATCTCCGGGGGTTGGGTAGGAGAAGGCCTGGAAACCCGGTCAGGAATGGTGTCCGGGGGCCTTGCTCGGGTAGCATCCGCGCCCGTGTACACCACACGCCTTTTCCTCGTCCTCGCGCTCGCCCTGAGCGTCTCCGCCGAAGCCCAGACTTCTCGCCGTTCGAAGAAGTCGAAGTCGAAGAAGCCGGCTATCACCAAGCCTGTGCCGATGACGCAGGAGCCGGACGCGGAGCCCGCGCCCTCGGATCCTGGCGAAGATCCCGCGCCGACCTCGCAGATCGCGCCCGAGCCCACCGCCACCAAACCGGCGGAGCCCGCGCCGCCCCCGGCCAAGCCCGCCGCCAACAGCACCGTGGTGCTCGCCGTGGCCCGCACCGCCAACGCGCAGCCGTCCGCCGCGCGCATCCAGGCGGAGCTGCATGACTTGCTGGGCCAGAAACCGGACGTGCAGGTCATCGACCTGGCCTCCGCCTTCCCTCCCCCCGAGCCCGCCTCCCTGAAGGAGGCCGACGCGCTCTACGAGCAGGGCAAGGAGCAGTACGACAACCTGGATCCCGAGGCCGCGGCCGGGAAGTTCCTCGCGGCGGCGGACGCCTATGAGAAGTACCCGGGCGAGCTGAAGCCGGAGCGGCTGGGCAACACCTTCATCTTCCTGGGCGCCTCGCAGCTGCTCAACGGGGACAAGGAGGCCGCCAAGCGCTCCTTCGTGCGCGCGCTGGCCGCCAACCCCGGCGCCCAGCCCGAGACGGCGATGTTCGGCGCGGACGTGCAGACGGCCTTCACCGACGCGCAGCAGGAGTTCAACGCGCAGGGCAAGGGCACGCTCACCATCGACTCGCAGCCCTCGGGCGCGCGCGTCACCGTGCGCGGTGAGGACCTGGGCGTCACGCCCCTGAAGAACGTGGAGGTCCACGCCGGCCGTCACCCGGTGGTCATCTCCCTGCCGGGCTACGTGCCCTATGCCTCCTACCCGCAGGTGGCGCCGGGCAAGAGCGCGGACCTGAAGCCCCAGCTCGAGCCGCTGCCGGCCATGGCCGCCGTGATCGACGCGGCCGCCAAGGCCACCACCGAGCGCGCCTTCGACTCCGACCGCATGCCGCCCGAGGCCAGCCTGATCGCCGAGAAGGTAGGCGCGCGCTACGTGGTGCTCGCCGCCGTCACCCAGAAGAAGACCAACCCGGCCGAGGCCGAGCTGCAGGTGTGGGACGTGCAGACGAAGAACCGCATGCGCGGCGTGGAGATCGAGCTCCAGTCGAAGGATCCCGAGGTCGGCACCGTGGCCGCCGCCAACCGCGTCTACAGCTTCATGACCGGCGCGATGCTGCCGGGCTCGGAGTCTGCCTCCTCCTCCTCGAGCACGGTCCAGGTCATGAAGAAGCCCTGGTTCTGGGCGGCGGTGGTCGGCGGCGCGGCGGTGGTGACTGGCGGCATCATCTACGCCACCCAGGACCGTGGCGGGCGTCCCAACGGCCCCGTCTCCGGTTTCCCTGGGTGGGGCTTCTAGGGCCAGGATTGAATGGCTGCCTCCACGTGTTCGTCGGCAGCTCTCGAGGTGTCCGAATGAAAGCCCTGGTGCTCGCCCTCCTCCCCGCAGTTGCCCTGGCCGCGCCGCCGCCCACGCCGCGGCGCGTCAGCGCGCTGCTCATCCCCATGGACCAAGGGGCTGAGTCCAACAGCGTGAAGTTCGAGACGTACATGAACGAGGCGCTCGAGCAGTTCTCGGGCTTCACCGTTCGCAAGCCCGAAGAGCTGTTCGGCATGCCGGCGGATGACGAGGCCGAGGCCTCGCTCAAGCGAGGCAGCAAGGGCCTGGAGGAGAGCCTGGCCGCCTACGAGGCGCGCGAGTACGAGGACGCGGAGCGCAAGCTGCGCGCCACCCTCAAGGAGCTGCACCAGGCCATCGGCGCGATGCGCTCCTGCGCGGACCTCTGCGAGGCCACGGCCCTGTACGCCGCCGTGCTGCACCAGCGGGGCGACATCGAGGAGGCCAAGCTCAACCTCATCGATCTGATGGCGCTCAACCCCACCTTTGAGCTGAACCCCAAGCGCTACAACAAGGACTTCATCTCCCTGCGCGCCCAGGTGGCCACCAGCCGCAGCGCGGCGCTGCGCGGCAGCGCCGTCGTGAAGTCGCGGCCCGCGGGCGCGCGCGTCTACGTGGATGGCGAGTTCCAGGGCTACACGCCGGTGACGGTGAGCACGATGCAGGTGGGCAACCACATGCTGCGTCTGGATCGCCCCGGCTTCCGCCAGCACGGGCAGCTCCTGGAGGTGACGCCGGACGATGTGGAGGTCAACGCCGAGCTGACCCCCACCAACAACTATAAGAAGTACGACTCGCAGCTGGACAAGGTGGCCACCGAGATCATCAAGACGACGCCGAGCCAGGCGGCCGTGGCGATGGGCAAGTCGCTGTCGATCGATCGCGGCCTGGTGGGCACGGTGAAGGACCTGGGCCCCAACGGCACCGAGGTCGTCGTGGGCTTCTTCGACCTGCGCAACGGCAAGAAGATCGCGAGCCGGCGCGTGGTGCTGCAGGGCGACGAGTACGGCCAGGAGAAGGCGGAGATGGTTCGCCTGGTGAACTACCTGGTCAACAACGGCATGGGCGGCGGGGAGCAAAAGGTGAAGAGCTCGGACCCGCTGGACAACCGCCACGGCATGGAAGACTGGAACGGCGAGGACCAGGGTGGCCGCCGGCGCGTGACGGAGAAGCGCAAGAAGGACGGCGATCCGCTGGATACAGTGAACGGTACCGAAGAGTGGTAGCGCGCGACGCTTGCCCTCCTGGAGCGGGAGCAGCCTAGAGTCCGAGGCGTATGCGCCTCCAGGCCCTGCTGCTGCTCCTGCCCTCCCTCGCCCTCGCGCAGACTCCGGCCATCCTCCGCCCGGCCGTGAGCTCGCGAGGGGTGACGCTGCCCCCCGAAGCCACCGCCATCGTGGATGAGGCCACCGCCCTCTCCTTGAACCCGGGTGGCCTGCGCTACGTCGGCTCCCCCCAGCTCTTCTACGTGCATGAGCGCAACCGCGCGCTGGATCAGGTCGGCAACGGCCTGTTCGCCGGCGCCACGTTGCTGGGCACCGTGGGCCTGGGCTTCGGCGTGGAGTGGATCCGCAACCAGACGGCGCTGGACTACCGCCGCAGCTCCCTGGGCTTCGCGCTGGGCACGGACACGCTGGCGCTCGGCGCCACCTACCACGCCTTCTCCTCCGAGGATGCGGAGTTCGAGAAGCTCTACAGCTGGGACATCGGCCTGTCGGCGCGGCCCTGGCGCGAGTTCTCCTACAGCGTGGTGGCCCGCGACATCAACGCACCCACGCGGGGCCCGCACACCCTGCCGCGCACCTTCGACGTGGGCATCGGCGTGCGCCCCTTCGGAGAGCGGTACACGCTGGGGGTGGACTACCTCTTCCGCTCCGGAGACCTGGACCGGGGGCGCCTGGCCTACGCGCTGAAGGCGGAGCTGGTGCCGGGCGTGGGGCTGAGCGCGGGCCTGTCACACGGCCTGCGCGGCGGCGAGGAGGTGGCCTTCCAGCTCGCCGCCACGCTGGACACCTCTGGCTTCGGCGTCACCTACGCGGGCGGCCGGACGGAGTCGAGCTGGGACCACGTGCTGGGCGTGCGCCTGTCGAGCGAGCGCTACCGCAGCCTGCGCCTGTCCTCGGGCGTGGTGACGATGGTGGACCTCAATGATCGGCTCGCGGGTGGCGTCAGCCCTCCGCTGGCGCTATTCGGGGTGACGGGGGCCGACCCGTACCTGAAGCTGATGCGCTTCCTGGACCTGGCCACCAAGGATCCGGAGCTGCGCGGCGTGGTGCTGAAGATCGAGGGCATGGGCGGGGTGGACTGGGGCCAGGCCGAGGAGCTGCGGCAGGCCGTGCTGCGCCTGAAGGGGAACGGCAAGAAGGTGATGGCGGTGCTGCTCTCGTGCGACGACAAGTGCTACTTCGTCGCCTCCGCCGCCGATCAGATCCACGCGCTGCCGGAGTCCTCGCTGCTCATCAACGGCCTGACGGCGGGCGTCATGAGCCTGGGCGGGACGATGCAGAAGCTGGGCGTCACCTGGGACGTGGCGCGGGTGGGCGAGTACAAGACCGCGCCCGAGCAGCTCACCCGCACGGAGATGAGCGAGGCGGAGCGGGAGACGGTGAACGCGTACCTCGACACGCAGGTGGCCTGGTACGAGGAGTCGGTGACGAACGGACGCAAGCTGCCCCCCGGGCGCCTGCGCGAAGCGTGGGCCGTGGGCCTCATCCCCTCCCGGCGCGCGGTGGCGTTGGGGCTGGTGGACAGCGTCATCCAGAAGCAGGAGGAGCTGGAGCAGAAGGTGCGCGACCTCGCCCCCGGCGCCACCTACAACGCCAGCTACTCGCCGCGCAGCGAGCGGGAGACGCGCTGGGGCATCCGCCGGCGCATCGCCATCATCCCCGTGCTGGGCGCCATCGCCGGAGGCAAGAGCCGAGAGGATCCGCTCGGCGCCTCGCGCATCGCCGGGGCCGAGACGGTGGTGCTCGCGCTGACGCGGGCCCAGGAAGACCCCTCCGTGGTGGCCATCCTGCTGCGGGTGGACTCGGGCGGCGGGGACGTGCTCGCCTCGGACCTCATGTACCGGGCGGTGCTGGAGGCCAAGCGGCACAAGCCCGTCGTCGCCTCCATGGGCGATGTGGCGGCCTCGGGCGGCTACTACGTGGCCATGGGCGCGGATGAGGTTCTGGCCAACCCCACCACCATCACCGGCAGCATCGGCGTCTTCTACCTGAAGCCCGCGCTCAAGGGCCTGCTGGGGGACAAGCTGGGGGTGAACCAGGAGAACCTCCCGCGCGCCCCGCTGGCGGACCTGATGGACTACTGGCGCCCCTGGACGCCCGAGGAGCAGACCGCGGTGCAGTCGTGGGTGAACCAGACCTACGACGACTTCATCACCTACGTGGCCGAGGCCCGGAAGATGGAGAAGGAGAAGGTGGACGCCATCGCGCGCGGGCGGGTGTGGTCCGGCAAGGACGCCCAGGCCCGTGGGCTGGTGGACCGACTGGGTGGCTTCGCCGAGGCCGTCGAGGCGGCGCGCACCCGCGCCCGGGTGGACGCGGCCGAGGAGCTGGACCTGGAGGTGTACGGCGAGCCCAAGGGCCTGCTGTCCTCCCTGGGCGGTGAGCCGAACGTGCTGACGCGGCTGCTGCCCCAGCCCCAGCCTGCCCTGCCCCCAGGCATGCAGACGCTCCTGCGGCAGGCAGGGCTCACCGCCGAGGGGCTGGAGCCGGGCATGAAGGCCCAGCTGCCCTTCTCCCTGCGCATCCACTGAGTTCCCTGGCCGACACCCTCACGAAATTCTCCAAGCCCCACGCCGGTCTCTGTTAATGTAGGTGTGCTTTCGGGCCGGCTCTCGGGCCGCCTGAAGGCTCCAGGGACCGGTGGTTCGGTCGACGAGAACCCGGCGCGTCGAGCGCAGGCGCCTCGAAGATCCCGCGTCAGGCTCCCTGTCCCACACGTCGAACCGTGCGCCCCCGGCCGAACCGGGGCCTCTTGCGTGCACAGCCTCTGGAATTTCATGAGCGAGAACACCGACAACAACGATCCCCGTGAACCCCTCCCGCCCGCCGCGGCCGCTCGGCCCGAGTCTCCTGGAATGGACGACGACGGCGGGGACGAAGGCGACGACGAGGGTCCCGATGAGGGCGGAGATGCCGCCGCCGGCCCAGGGCAACCGGGCGCCGCTGGACAGGCAGGCCCGGGGGGAGGCCGCCGCCGCCGCCGCCGTCGCCGTCGCCGTGGCGCCCAGGTCCACTTCACCCCGGAAGGCCAGGCCTACCGGATGCAGCCGGGCCCGGACGGGCAGATGGTGCAGGTGTTCCTCACGCCGCAGGAGCTCCAGCAGTACCAGCAGCGCATGGCCCAGCAGGCCCAGCAGCAGCAGGGCCAGCCCCAGCAGGGCCAGCAGCACCCGCAGCACCCGGGCGGCCAGCCTCAGGGCCAGCGCCAGGAGCACCGCGGGGGCCACCAGGGCCACGCCGCGCCTCAGCAGAACCTGGCGCCCGTGGAGGGCGTGCTGGACACCGAGGCCAAGGGCCCCAACGCGTTCCTGCGCCAGCTGAAGAAGAACCTGCTGCCCTCGCCGGATGACGCGGAGCTGCCCAAGAATCTGGTGCAGAAGCTGCGGCTGCGCCAGGGCCAGTACGTCACCGCGTTCGCGCAGATGCGGGGCACCAAGGGCCTGGTGCAGAAGGTGGACACGGTGGACGGCCGCCCGCTGGAGAGCAACCCGCGGCTGCCGCACTTCGCGGACCTCACCTCGGTGGATCCGCTCGAGCGCATCAAGCTGGAGCACGGCCACCGCGAGATGGTGACCCGGGTGCTGGATCTGATCTCCCCCATCGGCAAGGGTCAGCGCGCGCTGATCGTCGCCCCGCCGAAGACGGGCAAGACGATCATGCTCCAGAAGATCGCCCAGGCGGTCATCACCAACCACCCCGAGATGCACGTGATGGTGCTGCTCATCGACGAGCGCCCCGAGGAAGTCACGGACATGCGCCGCAGCATCAAGGCCGAGGTGCTGGCCTCGAGCTCGGATCGGCCCACGGGTGACCACCTCAAGGTGGCGGAGCTGGCGCTGGAGCGGGCCCGGCGACTGGTGGAGAGCGGCAAGGACGTGCTCATCCTCCTGGACTCGATCACCCGCCTGGCGCGCGCCTACAACAAGGAAGTGGACAGCTCGGGCCGTACGCTCACGGGCGGCGTGGACAGCCGCGCGCTGGAGCGCCCCAAGCGCATCTTCGGCGCCGCGCGCGCCACCGAGGAGGCCGGCACGCTGACCATCATCGGCACGGCGCTCATCGACACCGGCAGCCGCATGGACGAAGTGATTTTCGAGGAGTTCAAGGGCACCGGTAACTCCGAGGTGACGCTGGACCGACTGCTGGCCGAGAAGCGCATCTTCCCCGCCATCAACATCGCCCAGTCCGGCACGCGCAAGGAGGAGAAGCTCTTCACCCAGAAGGAGTACGAGAAGGTGAAGAAGCTGCGCCAGATGCTCTTCTCCGTGAAGCCCGTCGAGGCCATGGAGGCGCTCGGCAAGCGGCTCACGCGCTACACCTACAACGACGAGTTCCTCGAGGAGTTGTAGGCCGCTGCCAGGCGACGACGGAGATGTTCACCGTCGTCGCCTCGCCTGTCAGGCGGGTAGCGAGGGCAGACGCGGCACGCTAGCTTCCGCGCCCATGCGCACTTTCCCCTACCCGCTTGTCCTCGCCGCGATGCTCGCCGCCTGCGCGAGTTCGCCGCAACCGCAGCCTGACGCCGCTTCCACCCCGGCCCCCGCCGCTCCCGCCGCGGTGAGCCCTCCGGCTTCTCCGGCCAGCAGTGCCGAGACGAAGAAGGAGGCCCCCGACCCGGTCGCCAGCGCGGACGCCGCGCGCGTGGCCGAGTTCGCGCGCCAGGTGACGCCGCTGGTGGATGCTTTCATCAACTCCGAGGCGCTCTTCACGCGAGACGGCAAGCAGGTGCTGCTCTCCTCCAACCGCGACGGCCTGCCGCAGATCTACATCGCCGACGCCGCGCGCCCCGACTCTCCCGCGAAGCGCCTGCTCAACTGGAGCGAGCGCATGACGATCACCGCGACCACCCCGGACGGCAAGTCGCTCCTGTTCCGCTCGGACAAGGGCGCCGATGAGAACTGGTCCCTCTGGAAGGTGAACCTCGACGGCTCGCAGCCCGTGGAGCTCACCCCGGGCGAGAAGCTCAACCGCGATGGCGCCTTCGTGCCGGACCTCGCGCCGGACACCGTCTACTTCAGCGCCCGCCGCATGAACGAGGCCTCGTCGGCCGTGTACGCCGTGCCCCTCGCCGGCGGCCCCTCGCGGCAGGTCCTCCGGGACGACAAGCCGGGCTTCCTCTCCGACGTGAGCCGCGACGGCAAGCAGGCCCTCTTCCTGCGCTACCTGTCGGGCTCGGAGAACTACCTGCAGCACCTGGACCTCGCCACCGGCAACACGCGGCCGCTCTACCCGCAGAGCGGCAAGGTCACCATCTTCTCCGCCCGGTTCTCCCCGGACGGCAAGACGGTGTACGTGGCGACCGATGGCGGCGGTGAGCAGGCGTGGCTGCTCGCGCTCGACGCGCAGAGCGGCAAGGAGCTTGCCCGCTACGTCGAGAAGAACCCCACCACGGCCACCATCGGCGGCGTCGCGGTGGCTCGGAGCGGGGATGCGATCGCGCTCTCCCTCGACGCGGGCAACCGCAGCGAGGTCCGACTGCTCGACGCGCGCACCCTCAAGCCGCGCGCTCCCGTCGCCCTGCCGCTCGGCCAGGGCGGCGTGATGGACTTCTCCGAGGACGGCAAGCGCTTCACCGCCATCTGGTCCACGCCCTCCGCGCCCGCCGACGCGTGGGTGGTGGACGCGAAGACGGGCAAGGTCGCCGCGCTGCGCACCGAGCCGCGCCCCTCGCTCCCGGAGGTGCCCGCCATCGAGACGAGCATCACCGAGATCCGCTCCCATGACGGGCTCACGCTGCCCATCAACGTGTACCTGCCGAAGAAGCGCTCGGGGAAGCTGCCCGTCATCGTCTCGTACCACGGCGGGCCGGCGGGCAGCTCCAAGGTCAAGTGGTCCGCGTCCATCGCCTTCTTCGTGGCGCAGGGCTACGCGTGGGTGGAGCCCAACGTGCGTGGCTCCGGTGGCTTCGGCCGCGCCTTCGAGGAGGCGGACAACGGGCGTGGGCGCGTCGAGGCCTTCAAGGACATCGAGGCCACGGGCCGCTGGGCCGCCTCGCAGCCCTGGGCGGACTCCAACCGCGTCATCATCTACGGCGGCAGCTATGGCGGCTACACGGTGCTCATCGGGCTCACGCGCATGCCCCAGCTCTGGCGCGCGGGCGTGAACCTGTTCGGCGTGGCCAACATGAAGACGTTCATGGCCACCACCAGCGGCCTCATCCGGGAGATCTTCCTGCTCGAGATGGGAGACCCGGACAAGGACGCGGCCTTCCTCAGCTCCATCTCTCCGCTGGAGGACGCGAACAAGATCGTCGATCCGCTCTTCGTCTACGCGGGCGCGAATGATCCGCGCGTGCCGCGCGGCGAGTCGGACCAGGTCGTCCGCGCGCTGCGCGACCGGAAGATCCCCGTCGAGTACATGGTCGCGGAGAACGAGGGCCACTCGCTGGCGCGCAAGGAGAACCTGATCGAGTTCCTCGCGCGCTCGGCCCGCTTCCTGGAGAAGCACGCCGGCCCCACGCAGGCGCCCTGAGTCAGGGACCGAGCGGACGGCGGTTCATCACACCTGGGATGAACCGCCCTCACTCCGGGGGCCTGGACTCGACTTCAGGCGCAACCCCCACCCGGAGCCTGAGACATGAACAAGGAACGCATCGTCCAAGCGTGGCGCAACCCTGAGTACCGCGCGAGCCTCTCCGCCGAGGAGCGCGCCCTGCTACCGGAGAGTCCCGCCGGAGCCCCCCTGACCGAGCTCGGCGAGTCGGAGCTGAGCGACATCACGGGCGGAGTAACCCCCTGTGGAGATACCCGGACCAAGGGGCCCCTGGCCTGTACGCTCAACTCGTGCGGCATCGTCGCGTGCGTGCCCCCGAGCTACCGCATCTGTGTGGAGTAGCCGCGCGCGAGGCGACCGTCGGGCACGCGTGTGCCCGGCGGTCCGCCCATCGGTACATCAGGACGACTGCGCGCCCATCGCCTTCTTCAGCGGCTTGTTGAACAGGGCGATGGCGACACCGGCGGCCACGCCGAGCACCATGAGCATCAGGAAGAAGGCGTCCTTCGACATCGTCGTGTAGAAGCGGCCGATGAAGCCCGAGAGCAGGTTGCCGAAGAAGCTCGACAGGTACCAGATGCCCATCATCAGCGAGACGATGCGCACCGGCGCCACCTTCGTCACCAGCGACAGGCCGATGGGCGACAAGTAGAGCTCGCCGATCGTCAGCAGCAAGGTGCAGAAGACCGGCCAGAACAAGCTGCCCTTGCTATCGCCCACCACGCGGGCGCCGATCACCATCACGATGAAGGACATGCCCAGGATGAGGCAGCCGATGGCCATCTTCGCCACGGAGGAGGGCTCCTTGCCCTTCTTGTTCTGCATTGACCAGAAGATGTCGAGCAGCGGGGCGAACATGAAGATGAAGAGGGGGTTGGCCGACTGGAACCACGTCGAGGAGGCCCAGTCCGGCCAGAACGTGTTCTCGTCGGCCCAGGTCTGCATCGTGTTGCCCTGCTGCTCGTAGACCGCCCAGAAGACGATGTTGAGGCCACACAGGCCCGCCAGTGCCCAGACGCGCTTCCACTCATCGGAGGTCAGCGGCTGCTTGGGCGCTTCGACCTTGGCGCCGCCCTTGCGCTCCTGCAGCGTGTCGGGGGCCAGGGTGTTGCGGCCGACGAACTGCACCACCAGGCCGATGCACATGCCGATGCCCGCGGCGAGGAAGCCGTAGCGCCACCCGTACACGGCCGCCAGGGTGCCGCAAACGAAGTTGCAGATGAACGCGCCCAGGTTGATGCCCATGTAGAAGATGGTGAAGGCACCATCGCGGCGGCGATCACCCGGAGGGTAGAGGTTGCCCACCTGCGTGGAGATGTTGGGCTTGAAGAAACCGTTGCCGATGATGAGCAGCGCCAAGCCGATGAAGAACAGGTTGTCGGCGCCGAAGAGGACGAACTGCCCCAGCGCCATGACGATGGCGCCCAGATAGACCGACTTCTTCTGGCCCAGGTACTTGTCGGCCATAAGGCCGCCGAACACGGGGGTCAGGTAGACGAGGCCCGTGTAGATTCCGTAGAGCAGTGAGGCATTCGGCTCGACGCTGCACGTCTGGGTGGCGATGTTCTGCGCGGTCTCGAGCGCCATGCCTGCGTTGTCAGCGAGGATGCTCTTGGCCTTGTTCGCGACGCAGGCCTGGATCTCCGAGGGCTCCACCGCCGGCAACAACCACTTGAAGAAGCTCCAGCCGATGACGTCGTCCGGATTGCCCACCCCGTCATACGCCTTGCCCTGGAGCGTCTGGCGGGCGGTGATGAACAGGTAGTTCACCATGTACAGCTTCAGCAGCCCGCGCATCCCGTAGTACGAGAAGCGCTCCCACATCTCGGTGAAGAACAGGACGAAGAGGCCTACCGGGTGCCCCATGAACGTCTTGTTCGAGGGCGGTCCCTTCCACTCCGCGGGCTCGGCAGATGCCATGCAGTCTCCTTGAGCGTCTTCGCCGCTCCTCGCACAAATGCTCCGGCCCAACAAGGGGACTGTGCTCTTTTCAGGGCGGCGGCGAGAGCGCTCCCTCCTCGGGAGGGCCCCCGCCCACCCCGGTTGAGGGGTGACGAACCTGCCCGGGATTGCGTAGGCTGCGACCATGCTCCAGGGGTCGGGCCGCTGCCATTACCACCCGGATCGCGCGGGGCTCGGCATCTGCGTCGAGTGCCGGCGCGTCATCTGCCGCGAATGCACCACGCAGTTCGAGGGAATCAACCGCTGCGCCAGCTGTCTGGAGAAGCGCCTCAAGGTGCTCGAGGGGCCCGCGGTCCGCGCTGACTGGTCGCCGGGAAACGTGGTGCTCGCGCTGATGACCGTGGGCATCTTCTACGGGGGGCTCCGCCTGCTGCTCGAGCTGGTGGATCGCTAGCATGGCCGTCTCCGCGCTCGAGCTCCGCCCCCGAGGCGCCGTCGCCATCCTGGATGCCGCCCTGCGGCTGTGCTCGCGCAACACGGGCGTGTGGGCGCTCACCCTGCCCGCGGGAGCCCTGGTCACCGGCGCCCTCTTCCACCTGATCGACGCGGTGACGCACCACCGGGCCTTGGGACTGCCCACCCTCTGGCTCACCCTGGCGTGGTTCGCCCGAGGCATCTTCCAGGGCGCCGCCAGCCACTACACGCAGGAGCTGCTGCTGGGCCAGAAGGAGCCCAACGCCCTGGTCAGCCTGCGCACCGCCCTGGCCCGCGCCCCCAGCCTCATCATCGCCGTGGGCTACCTCTTCTTCTTCAACCTCTTCACCCTCAGCCTCTCGCTGGGCCTGTCCTTCTTCCTGCTCTCCGCGCACGTCGTCGGCTACGCGGTGATGGTGCAGGGCCGGGGCAGCCCCATGAAGCTGTATGGGCTGTGCTCGCGGCTGCTCGGGCCGGCGCGCGCCACCGCCGTCGGCGTGCGGATGATGCTGCTGGTGCAGGTGCTCACCTTCTTCAACCTGCACATCGCCACCAACTTCTTCTTCTGGCTCGCCCGGAAGCTGCTCGCCATCGACTTCACCTTCGCCGAGCGCTTCACCTCCATCGACAACCCCTCCTGGCTGCTGTTCCTGGCCGCGGTCACCTTCACCCTCTTCGAGCCCATCAAGGCGGCCTCCTCCACCCTGCTGCTGGTGGATGGGCGGGTGCGCCAGGAGGGGCTGGATCTGCTCGCCGCCGTTCAGCAGCTGCCCAACCGGAGCACGGGGCGCGCGGCGGCCCGGAGCGCGGCGCTCGTGCTGCTGTGCGTCCTGTTTGGCGGTACGGCGGCGCGGGCGCAGGAGGCCGAGGTGGTGCCTCCCTCGGTGTTGCAGCAGCGGCTGCGGGATGTGGCCTCCGACTGTGAGTACAGCGA
This sequence comes from Hyalangium ruber, assembly GCF_034259325.1. Lineage (NCBI taxonomy): Bacteria > Pseudomonadati > Myxococcota > Myxococcia > Myxococcales > Archangiaceae > Hyalangium > Hyalangium rubrum. Next base: position 951,179 of record NZ_JAXIVS010000001.1, read on the forward strand.
GGAGGAGCTGAGCGACGCACTGGAGTCCACCCAGCACCTCGGCCCGGCCGAGCAGGAGAAGCTGGGGCGGATGGTCCGCACCGTCGAGCGCCAGGCTTACGACAACGAGGACTGCGAGCAGGCCACCCAGACGCTGCGGCAGGGCCTGTCGCTCGCGTCGCAGACGGCGCGGCTGGAGCAGGCCCAGGCGGACTCCAAGGCCTCCGCCGCACGAGCCAAGGAGATCCTCTCACGGCCGGAGTTCGCGGTGGACCCCGCCCGGCCGGAGAAGGCCCAGGAGGAAGAGACGCCCCGGCAGCCCCCCGGCTGGTGGAAGCGCTTCATGGATTGGCTGGAGGAGCTCTTCAAGCGCGAGCGGGAGAGGCCTCCGCCGCCCGCTCGGGATCCCCTGCCGGTGAGCGGCGCGAGCGCGGCCAACGCGCTGGTGGTCATCGTCATCGGCGTGGTGCTGGCGGTGCTGGCCGCCGTGCTGCTGCGCGCCCTGGGCAAGCGGGAGCAGGACGAGGGCGCCCAGCTGGAGGTGAGCACGCTGCAGTCCTCCGCGCTCTCTCAGGATCCGCTGAGCGCCCTGTCGCGCCCTCCCGAGGGCTGGGCCCACCTGGCCGACGAGCTGGCCGCCCGGGGCGAGTACCGCGAGGCGGTGCGCAGCCTCTACCTGGCGCTGCTATCGCGGCTGCACCGCGATGGCGCCATCCTCTATGACTCGACGCTGAGCAACTGGGACTACCTGCGCAACTTCAAGGGCCGCCGCGACTGGCTGCCCCCCTTCCGGGAGCTGACGCGCCGCTTCGACTTCGCCTGGTACGGCAACCTGCCCGTGGGCGCCGACGGCTACCGCGACTTCCGCGCCCTCACCCAGCCCATGCTCTCGGCGCCCGCGCCCCAGGAGGCCGCCGGTGCGTGACCGTTTCCCCCTGCTGGTCGTCGGCGGCCTGGTGATGACCGTCATCCTCGGCAGCTTCCTGCTGCGAGGAGCCTCGCGCGGTGGCTTCGCCGACACCCTCTCCACCTACCGCGCCGCGCAGGACGGGGCACGCGCCCTCTTCGTGCTGGCCGAGGAGAGCGGTCTGCCCGTCACCCGGCGCGCCGCGGACCTGCAGCTCCTCGACGAGGAGTCCACCGCCACGGTGCTCCTGCTGGCGGTGGAGGTAGAGGGCAGCCGCGAGGATGACCTGGACGAGACGCTGCTGGCCTCCGAGAAGGACTCCAAGCTGGAGGACGAGGAGGTGCCGCACGAGGGCCTCAACGCCCTGCACGCCGCCGAGCTGACGAAGGACGAGCGCGAGAAGCTGCTCGAGTACGTGAAGGCGGGGCACACCCTCGTCTACGTCCCCTGGGGCTCGAAGGAGAACCCGCTGCTCGATGCCCTGCAGGTGAAGCTCGCCAAGGCGGACATCTCGCTGCAGATGCGCACGCTGGTGCCGCCGCAGCCCACGCCGTACACCCTGGGCGTGGAGCGCGTGGAGGCCAAGGTGCAGGCCTACCTGACGCTGCCCAACGACGCGGTGCTCTTGCTGGAGGACGCACAGCTCGAGCGCCCGGTGGCGGCGGTGGTTCCCTACGGCCTGGGCAAGGTGCTGGTGGTGGGCGCGCCGGAGCTGGCGATGAACCAGGCGCTGGCGCGCGCCGACAACGCGCAGTTCTGGCTGAGCGCCCTGAACGCCCTGGGCCCCGGCCCCTACGAGTTCAGCGAGTTCCACCACGGCTTCACCAACGAGCGCTCGGTGGTGGACTTCGCGCGGCGCTATGGCCTGCACTTCGCCGTGGCGCAGCTGCTGCTGGGCGTGGCCCTGTGGGCCGTGGCGCTCAAGCGCTTCGGCCGCCCACGCCCGCCCCCCGAAGCAGTGCGCGTGGGCGCCACCGATGCCCTGTTCGCCATGAGCCGCCTCTACCGCGAGGGCCGCCACCACTCCTTCGCCGCCGGCCTCATCTCCAAGGGGCTCACGCAGGAGCTGGCCCTGTACGCCGGCCTGCCCGCGCACTCGGCGCCCTCCTCCGTCGCCGAGGGGCTCACCGCGCGGGGCCGGGAGGATCTCTCCCAGGGCCTGCGCGCCATCGCTCGGCGCTCCGAGGAGATCGCCAGCGACAAGGAACTCCAGCAGCTGGCCTCCCGCGCCGCCGAGCTGCGCAACCGCATCCATCCCACCGGGCCCCAGCGCGCGCCCACCGTCACCCCCGTCGAGGAGTCATGAACGCCCCCCCCGTCCCCGCCCCTTCCTTCGCCATGACCGGCCAAGGCAACGCAGTGCAGGCCGCCAAC